>JBMFMO010000018.1:0-11458 GCA_049970635.1 Minisyncoccia bacterium
CTGCTCCGCGAAAATCTTTTTTTCGGAATCCATGGGTAGTATCTTTTGTACGGCTGCGTATAGTAGTTCCCTTAAATCCATTTCAAATCACCTCCTTTTATTGTACTACTAAAATTATATATTAAAAAATTTTAAAAGTCAAGAGATAAAAATATAGGAAAAATAGAGGTTTTTAAATAGTGTCAATTTTTATAAAATTTTTAGGATTGAGGATAATGACCAAAGCTGTACTAAACAACCTTCATAAGTTAGATTTTCTGCAGAGCTTAATTCACTTATAAAACCTGGAACTCCTATTGATAAAAGATTTCTTATACTAGCATCTAAAATTTTTTTAAATATCTCTTCATACTTTTTATAATTTAAATCTTTTAAGCACCAAGCACCTAAATTATTTAACCAGAACCATGAATCACCAGAATGATAACTTGATGGGTCTTCTCCTGTATGCTTATTTTTAAAATTTGGATCATTTATATCTATTGTAGAAAATCCTCCCCACTTTAAATAATGTTTTTCTATAACTTTATCAAAAAATGATTCCCATTCAATCTCATTAAACAAATCTTTAAAGAAAGCATAACCTAAAAAAATGTTTGGAGAATAAACTTCTTTTTCTGGATAGATATTTGATAAAATTTCTGTTTTTAATAAAGTTTTATATCTTTTAAATTTTTCTTCAAGATTTAATATTTTAAGAAGATTTAAATAAAGAATATCAATTTCTATTGCCCTTTTTCTATCTAAAGTATCCATCCAAGTTGATTTTGAAGGCAGATTTATCTCATTATTTTTCATAAATTTTCCTTCCCATCTATTCAAAATATCTAAAATTTTTTCTCTATTTTTTTCTAAATCTTCATAATTTAAAATATTTCCTAATAATAAAAGTGTATCAGCAGAAATTTCTCCTCCTTTCTTATTTTTATCCCACCAATCATCTAAATTTTCTAAATAATCATTAATAATCTTATCTTTAATTTCTCCTATATTTAAAAAGTATAAAGATAACAATTCATCTCTAAACCATCTTTGCGGAAACCACAACAAACCTCCTAAAAATCCATTATCATACAAAGAAAAGATTCTTTTTAAAATAAAATTTTTTAAATCATTATATTGATTTTGGAGACTCTCAAAAATTTCTAAAGGAGTTTTTTTATCTAAAGAAAATATCTTAATCTTATTTACAACTCCCTCAAATGCTTCCAAAACATCAAATTCAAAATTTTTACTATTTCTATTTTTATCAAAATCATAAGATCTTTTTATTCTTCTATTTAAAAATCTTAAACTTCCTTCATATGATATATTAAAACTAATCTCTTTTTCTCCATCATAAAATGAAAAGAAGAAAGAATTTTCTTTTGGTAAAATATTTATCTTATCAAAACCTTTTATTGAATATAGTTTTCTTGGATCTATAAAAATCTTTAAAAATATAGGTTCTATTGATTCTAAATTTAAACCTTGAGAATCTAAATATATTGAAATCTTATTATTTTTTACTATAAAATTTATCTTTTTTTCATCAACTATTTCAACTTCTTTAATCTCTTCTTTTATCTCAAAATCTTCAATAAATTTATAAACATCATCTTCAATTTTTACCCAATAACCAAAATAATTACTCTTTTCATCCAAACTATATAAAAACCAATGATTATTATTTGATAAACAAAAGATTGGCTTTTCTATCTCTTTTATAAAAAAATCTTCTCTTTCTTTAAGTTCTAAATATTTTATCTTCATCTTTTACGAAAAGGCAACATTATATAGATCAAAATAATTTTTTATAAGATTATCCCATGAACAATATGTTGCTATCCTCCTTATCTCTATTCTATTTTGAACCCTATCTGCTCTTGAAAGCCTTGCTATCTTTAGCATTATATTTGAAACATCTTCAACAACTTCTGCATCTCTTCTACCTTTTCTTAAAACAATATATAAACCTTGATTTTCTAAATTTAAATTTGTAATTTTGCTTACATAATCAGCAAATCCTGTTAAATCTGTTGTTACTGTTATTATACCACTTGCTGCTGATTCAAGTGCTGTATATCCCCATGGTTCGTAAAATGATAAGAAAAATCCAGCATGGCATCCTACTATAGTATCTTCATATGAAAGATTTAAAAATCCATCTCCAGATTTTAGATATATTGGATAATAGATAACCTTAACTTTATCTTGTGGTCTATTTAATAAACCAACAAGTTTTATAATCTTTATTATTTCATTATCTTCTGGCAATATATGAGTTGATATAGGATATTCTTCTGTTGTGCGGACACTTTTAATTATCTTTCTAAGTTCTGCATATTCATTTTTTGTTAATATATCTTCTGCTCCTACTCCTTCTTTATGTATCAAATAATTTATTAATCTTCCTTTAATCTCTTCTCCTAAATCTTCTATAACTTCTTCTAAATGCCTATAAATATTCAAATTTGAAACTATAATTTGATTAACATCTATTGGATTTGAAGGAACAAAGATAAAAGCAAATATTGTTGGATCATTTTCTGTTAATTTTTTATTTAATTCTCCTAATGCCCTTATAAAGATATCTATTCCCTTATTTTTTATCTCATATCTCCCACTTGTAAAAAATAATAGACTCTTTTTAATATCAACACTATAATATGGAGTAAAAAAATATAATAGGAAATCTTTTATCGTATCCTTACTTTTCCTATGGGCATATGTTATATCTTCTAATGTTGGAAATTTTGAAAGATTTATTCCATTTGGCAAAATAAAATCTGGTTTTCTTCCTAAAACATATTGTGCTTCATTTGCCAAAACATTACTAACAACTGTAAAATAATTAACTTTATTTGTTACAATTTTTTCTATCTTATGTTTTGCCTCAACTCCATATTTATATGCTTCTTCATCAGGATTTATCATTGGCAAAACATCCCAAATATTTTGTCCTGATCCTGCTATTGCTCTTCCTAATACTGTAGCATGGGTTGTAAAAATTTTTTTATATGTTGGTAAATCTTCAAATAAAATTATTGCTCCAGATAACCATTCATGAAGATGTAAAACTTTTTTTGTATATTGAAAATGTTCTTCTAAAATCTTTAAAAATAAAGATGCTGCTTTTGACCATGCTATTGGATAATTATAATCATCACCAGTTCTTAAACTATCAATTCTATATTTTGCCCAAAGTTCATATTTTAAAGAATTAATATTGTTTAAAAAATTTTTAAATTCTATCAAAAATCCTTTTGGCCTTGAACCTACTAACCATTCTCCATATACTGCTGTAAATCCATATTTATTACATTCACTTATAATTTCTTTAAACTCTGATGGTGGTATTAGAAAAGAAAATTCATAATAACTTTTATCTTCTAAATATGGTCCAATAACAAGATAACTATTTTTATATTCTTTAGTAATATAATCTGCTTTTTCTTTTAAAACAGTATGAATACCTCCAACCTTATTTCCTACCTCCCAACTTGCTTCTACTAATAATTTTTCCATAATATTTCTGGTAATTTTGTTAATACAATATTTTTATCTTTTAATATAGCTAATGTTACTTCAAAATGTGATGAGATAGAATTATCTTCTGTTTTAAATGTAAAATCATCTGTTTGAATAGCATAATTAGATCCTAAGGAAGCCATTGGTTCAATTGTAAACATCATCCCTTCTTTAATTTTAATTCCCTTTCCTTTTTCTCCAAAATTTAAAACCTGCAATTTTCCATGTAAAAATTCTCCTATATCATGTCCACATAAATTTTTTATAACCTTAAAACCATTTTCTTCAATAGTTTTTTGAATCTCATATCCTACATCACCAAGAGTATTACCATTTTTTGCAACATTTATAGCTTTTAATAAAGCTAATTTTGTTATCTCAATCAATCTTTTATTTTTTTCTTCAATATTTCCTATCCCTAATGTAAAAGCTGAATCTAAATATAAGTTTTTATATATAATACCCATATCAATCTTTATAATATCACCATCTTTAATAATTTTTTCTGATGGAATGCCATGAACAATTTCTTCATTTATAGAAACACAAAGATTTGCTGGGTATGGTTTTGAAGAAAAGCTTGGCTTAAAATTCTTAAAAGCACTTTTAACATTAAATTTAATCAATAATTTTTCTACTAAATAATCTAATTCTTTTGTTTTTATCCCTATCTTTATATAATCAACTATTTCATCAAAAATTTTTTTTAATATTTCGCCACCTTCTTGCATAATCCTAATTTTTTCTTCAAAATTCATCTTATTTCACTTAATATTCTTTTGAAAATATCCTCTGGTTTTCCTTTTCCATCAACTTCTATTAAAACTTTATTTTCTTTAAGATAATTTATTGCTGGTAAAACCTTTTCTCTAAACTCTTTCAATCTTTTTTTAATTTTCGGCAAAACATCTAAATCTTTTCTCTTTCTTAATAATGCCCTTTTTATAGCCTCTTTATCATCTATCTTTAAATATATAAAATAAAAATCAAGATTATTTTTTCTAACTAAATCTAAAGAAATCTTTGCCTCATATTTACTTCTTGGGGATCCTGAAAATACAATTGATTCTCTATTTTTTATTGCTTTTTTAATAATATTCCCAACAATATATGCTACAAGACTAAATGCTACTAATTTGCCAGAATTTATTATCTTTCTTTGTTTTTCAACATTTATCTTTCTTCCATTAATTAAAATATACTTTTTCTTATATCTATTAAAAAATTTCCTTAACTCTTCGCTTGTTGTGATCTTTTTCAATTTAAATCTTTTAACTAAAAAATCAGCTTGCGTATCTTTACCACATGCAGGCTTTCCAACTAAAAAGAATATTTTTATTTTGCTGTCCATCCTCCATCTATCACTAACAAACTTCCAGTAACAAATTTTGATTCATCTGAAATAAGATACAAAACTCCATAAGCTATATCATATGGTTCTCCTATATATCCTAATGGATGAAATTGTGCTAATGCTTGTTTACCCTCTTCTATACTCATTCCACTTTTTATTATAAAATCTTCAACCATTTTTGTCCATATTGCTCCTGGTAATACTGCATTAACTCTAATATTATCCTTAGCATAAATTATTGCATCATTTTTTGTCATCATTATTAAAGCTCCTTTTGATGCATGGTATGGTGGAACATCACCATTACCAATTATTCCATAAACAGATGAAATATTTACAATGCTTCCCTTTCCGACTTTTTTCATATAAGGAATTGCATGTTTTGTGCAAAAGAATGCTCCCTTAACATTTACTGCCATAACCTTATCCCATTCCTCTTCTGTTACTTCATGCGTTGGTTTATTTACTCCTAAAATTCCAGCATTATTTACTAATCCATCAATCTTTCCAAAATCTTTTTCTACTTCTTGAAAAACCTTTTCTACTTCAGCCTCATTTGTAACATCAAGATGATAATATTTTGCAATCCCTCCTTCGTTTTTAATCTTTTCTTCTAATTTTTTTCCTTCATCATCTAAAACATCTGTTATTGCGACCTTTGCACCTTCTTTTGCTAAAACTTCGCAAATTCCTGCTCCTATTCCCCTTGCCCCTCCTGTAACTATTACTACTTTATCTTTTGCCCTATTCATTTTTATTTAAAATTTAATTCGACCTTTTTTAATTATAACAAATTTTACATCATCTTTATCTCTTGCTTTTGTTGAATAATATTTTGTCAATTCTTTTGCTTTCTCTATTATCTCTTTTTTAATTTTTCCTCTTATTAATGTTGTTGGTCCTTTGTAATTTTTCATTTCTATTAAAATATCACCATTCTTTGCAAGTTTTTTAATCTTTAAGTTTTCATTATGATCCCTTCCAACTATTATTCTTGTCTTATCAAACCAAAAATGCCTTCCTAATTTTAAAAGTTCCAAATCTGTTTCATCAATTTTTTTAATATTATCAAATAATTTTTTTAATCTTTTCCCAAACTCTAAATCAGTTAATATACAACCACCAGCAGGTGAAGGATAAAAATCTATATTAAATTTTTTAGCAAGCTCTAATTGTTTTTTTCTTGATCTTCCTTTAATATCCAAAAGTTTTTCTCTATCTACTAAACCATTTTTCTCAACTATTGTTTCTTTTAATAATTTTGCTGATAATGGTCTTAAAAGATAACCCTTTAATGATGAAAGTTTTTCAATTAATTCCAATGCTTTTTTATTTTGGCTCATTGGCCTTTCTCCTAAAACCTCTCCTGTTGCTACAAAATCAAATCTTTCTTTTTTCATAATTTCTTTTGCTTTTTTAAGCATTAATAAGTGGCAATCAATACATGGATTCATAGATTGTCCATAACCAAATTTTGGTTTTCTAACAATTTTTAGATGATCTTTTGAAATGTCTACAACTTTTAATTTTAATCCCAATTTTTCTGCTGATATTTTAGCAACTTCTGGTCCAAAGAAATAGCTTTTAAAATAAATTGGAACAACTTTTATTCCCTGCTCCATCAAAATTTTTGCAGATAAAATTGAATCTAACCCACCTGAAAACAATAGCAATGCTTTAACTTTTTTCATTTTAAAAAGAAAACTATTGATGAATAGCCTACAACTTGGAACTTATCTCCATATTTTGTATCACCTGAATTTTGATATTTTAATAATTTTGCTCTTGCTTTTAAATTTTTTGAAATCTCTAAAATTGTTTTTATTGAATCCTGAGCACAAGCAAATGTATCAACATCAGGATAACTTTTCTTTAATTCTTCAATTTTTTTAATAAATTCTTCAGGATCACAATTTAAAATTGCATCAATTGTCTCTGAATCTACCTTTTTAGCAATCTCATAAGGAGGATAATGTGATAGATCAGAAGATATTACAATTAAAATTTTTCTATCTTTCATTATAGTTAAAATTGCATTTGCTAAAATTTTCCAATCCTTATCTTCAGAACCAAAAATTATTGGTAAAATCTTAAAATTTTTTAAAGCTTTTTGTAAAAATGGCAATTGAACCTCTAAAGAATGTTCAAAAATATGTGCTGAATCTTTTACAATAAATCTTTTAGAAAAATTTAATAATTCTTTTCCTAAATCTTCATCAATTATGACTTCTCCTAATGGAGTTATCCATTTTCCCTTATCCCAAATAGAAACTCCATCAAAATATTCATAATGCGAATCTCCAATCAAAATTATTGACTCAAAATCTCTATCTTTTATCAATTTATAACCATAAGCTGCTACTTGCCCTGAAAATATATAACCAGCATGAGGAACCAAAAGCCCAAAGATATTTTTATCAATTTTAAAATCTTCTACATCATCTAAAAATTCTTCAATCATAGTCTCAAGATTATTTTTATCTTCAGGATAAAATTTTCCTGCAACTATTGGATATCTTATCTTTTCTTTCATTTTTTATCTTCTAAAAGTTTTTTTAAATCTTTAATCAAATTTTTTATATCAATGCCATAAAATTTACAAATATCACCAATTTTTAAATTTTCAATCTCAAATTTAGCTAATGGGCAATAAAGACAAGGGATATTATATTTTATTAAAACCTCTTCAGCTCCTTCAATTTCCAATATATCTTTTAATTTTGTATTTTTATCTATCTTCTTCATTCTAATACTTTCTTTTCAAATTCTCTAAATTTTTTATATCTTTTTTCAATCTCTTTTTTAATTTTAACAATCCTTTTATGCTCTTCTTCTAATTCCTTTGGTATCTTAATCTTATTTTTGTAATAATAATCATAAATAGCTTCTTTTAATGCTTCTATTGCTAAAACTGAACAATGAATTTTGAATGGTGGTAGTGGCTGGCCAAGTCTTTTAATCAAATCTTCTTTTTTTATCTTTAAAGCTTCATCAATTTTTTTCCCTTTCACCAATGTAGTTAATAAACTTGAATTAGCAATTGCAACAATGCATCCAAGGGTTTCAAATTTTATATCTTTAATAATATCTTCTCCTTTTTTATTCTTTTCAACTTTTATATAAATCTTCATTAAATCACCACAAAGCAAATTTCCAGCATCACCTATACCAGAAGGGTTTTTTATTTTTCCAACATTTTTAGGATTTTTGAAGTGCTCAATAATTTTTTTTGAATAAGTAACCATTATTTTATTGGCGAAATTTTTCTTAATTTTTCAATAACTTTTGGTAAAACCCTTAAGAGATAATCAATATCTTTTTCTTTTGTCCATCTACCCAAACTTATCCTTAATGATCCATGTGCTTCATTTGGTTTTAATCCTATTGCTAAAAGAACATGGCTTGGTTCTAATTTTTCAGAAGAGCAAGCAGAACCAGTAGATGCAGAAATTCCTAAAAGATCAAGTTGATAAACAATTGACTCGCCTTCAACTTTTTCAAACCAAAAATTAACTATATTAGGCAAAGAAAAATTTTTATGACCATTTAAATGAGAGCCTGGAATATTTTTTAAAACTCCATTAATTAATTTTTTTCTTAATCTTTTTAATCTTTCAAATTCTTTTTTCATCTCTTTTTTACAAATTTCGCAAGCCTTAGAAAATCCAACAATTGCTGGAAGATTGATTGTTGATGACCTTAAATTAAACTCATGCCCTCCACCATGAATTATTGGTTCTATCTTTGTTCCTTTTTTTATATATAAAATCCCAACTCCTTTTGGACCATACATTTTATGAGAAGAAGCAGTTAATAGATCAATATTCATCTTATTAACATCTATAGGAATTTTTCCAAAACTTTGAGAAGCATCAGTATGAAAATAAACTCCTTTTTCTTTGCAAATTTTCCCAATCTTTTCTATTGGTTCTATTGTCCCAATCTCATTATTAGCATGCATTATTGAAACTAAAATTATATCTTTTTTAATCTCTTTCCTTAAATCGTCCAAATTAATTAAACCGTGTTTATCAACCTTCAACCTTTTTATTTTAAATCCTTGTCTTTCTAACCATTCTGCACTTTCAATAATTGATGGATGTTCAATAGAAGATATAATAATGTTTTTTCCTTTATCTTTATTAGCAAAAGCAATTCCTTTTAAAGCAAAATTATTGCTCTCTGTTGCAGAAGATGTAAAAATTATCTCATCTTTTTTAGCATTAATTAAATTAGCAACTACTTCCCTGCTCTTTTCTAAGGCTTCTTTTGCTTCCTGACCAAAAAAATGTAAAGACATAGTATTTCCAAATTTTTCAGAAAAATAAGGGAGCATAGCTTTTATAACTCTTGGATCAACAGGAGTTGTGGATGCATAATCTAAATAAATTTTTTTAATCTTTTTCATTTTAAATATCTTGAAATCTTTTTTGCTATTAAATATTCTTCATCTGTTTTTATTGATAAAACTTTTACATCTTTTAAAAAATTTAGATTTTTGCAGATAGCATCTCTTGTTTCTCTTTTTCCTGCTCCTATTTTTCCTGTAAAAACTAATGCATCAATTCTTCCTAATATTGCATAATATCCACCTATATATTTTTTTATTCTATAAACATATAGATCAAATGCCAATTTACAATTTTTATCTCCCTTTTTCATATTTTCAATAATCTCTAACATTGAAGATTTTTTTGATAAAGCAACCATTCCAGATTCTTTATTTAAAATTTCATAAGCCTTATCATAACCATAATTTTTTGCTAATAATATAACAATTCCTGGGTCAATATCACCAGATCTTGTCATCATCATTATTCCTTCAAGCGGTGTATATCCCATTGAGATATCTATAGGCTTTCCATTTTTAATAGCGCAAATGCTTCCTCCTCCACCCAAATGACAACTTATCAAATTTAATCTACCTTTGGGTTTTTTTAATATCTCTGAAGTTTTTTCTAAAACATATTCATAAGATAAGCCATGAAAACCAAATCTTTGAATTTTGAATCTTTTAATTATATATTCTGGTAAAGGATATATCTTTGAAACTTCTGGTAAATCTTTAAAAAATCCTGTATCAAAAACAGCATAGTTATCTATATTTTTAAATATTTTTCTTGATATCTCTATTCCTAAGATATTAAATGGATTATGCAATGGAGCAAGATAAGAAATCTCTCTTAATTTTTTTAAGATGTTATCATTAATTTTTACTGGCTCAAAAAAATAATTACCACCATGAACAACCCTATGTCCTATAAGATCAATATCTTTATCTATATTTTTAAAAATTTTTTCTAATTTTTCTCTATATTCTTTTTGATTTTTAACTTCAATTTCAAATCTTTCGTATTCTTTTAATTCTTTATCAAAAATCTTATATTTTATTGATTGGCTTCCACAATTTAAAACTAAAATCATCTTAATATATAACCAAATCCATTTTTAATAATCCCAACTGAATTTCCTTCATCAGTATCTAAATGCAAAGAAAAATCAAAATCTTCATCAACTCTTACATAAACATTTTTTAATATCGCACCCCTTTTACCTTTTACCTCAACAGAAACTTTTTGCCCATTCTTCAAATTGTATCTTTTTGCTCTTTCAGGATCAATATGAATATGTCTTAAATGTACAACAGCACCTTTATTAAGTTTTAATTTTCCTTTTGGACCTATAATTTCAAAATCTCCAACATTTTTTATCTTTTCATTTTTTAATCCTACATAGAAAAATGGTTTTAGTTTTAAATATATAAAATCTGTTAAAGAAAGTTCTACTATTGTTTTATCTCTAAATGGACCAACTATACGAATGTTTTTTATCACTCTATCTTTTCTTCTTAAATCAACATTTTCTTTTGCTGCAAATTGATTATGCTTCAACTTTTTTAAAACTGTCAATTCTTCTTTACCAAAAATTTTCTTAAAATCTTCTTTAGTTAAATGAATATGCCTTGCTGATATCTCTATTGGAACTTTTATCTTCATTATGTTTAATAATTATAACCTAGATTAACCAACCGCTGATGAACGCTGATAGATAATAAACCGCTGATGAACGCGGATAAATTTAAAGCCGCGGATGAACGCGGATCTTTTATCCTATTTTAGCAAAGCGAGTTTGCCCGCCTTGACCCGTCGGGCAGGCCGGGTAATCTATGGGAATCACACTTTCCAATAATTTTAATTTCTCAATTTCTTAACCTGCCTTGCCGGCAAGGCAGGGCAGGCAGGGAAATTGAGAAAAAGGAAAATTAGATTTTTCCTTATAAATCCAAGACAAAAATATTCTAACATTCTCAAGAATGTTGGAATGTTTTGTATCTAAAATTTAATTTGTAAAATCTAATTAGAAATTGAAACTTAAGCTAGGGAAGATATAAATAAATATTGATTAATTTATTTGTGTAGCCGCGGATAAAGGCTGATTTGTATATTTGATTTTTATTTATATAGTTTATAATATAATAATGGAAAGATTGAGTAAAAAATTAAATAGCCGCAGATTAACGCGGATAAATAAGAAACCACGGATTAACGCTGATCTTCTATTCGGTCATCATTCGCCCTGTACCACTTCAGGGGT
>JBMFMO010000019.1:0-10181 GCA_049970635.1 Minisyncoccia bacterium
ATATCCATTTAATAGAATCTATAAGAAGGCCTTCTGCTAAGGGGTCAGATGCTTGTCCCCAAACTTGATTTATAAATAAGAATAAAACTGATAGTAGAATAAATGTAGTTAATAATTTATTCCTCATTTTAATTTAATTATTTAATTCGACCTCTTAAGAATATTTTAAAAAAATTTAAAAAAATCAAGTAAAAATTGTGGATAACTTTATTTTGATTTTTAGTCTATTTCAGATAATAAATTTATACAGCTTTTCGTTCTAAATGAAATTAAATTTAAATTATAATAAGAATATTTTATATAGCAAATTTAATTTCTAATTTTCTATAGAAAATTAGAAAATTAAAATTTGATATTTTTAAGATTTTTAATAAAATATAAATGATGAAAGAAAATTTAAAAGAATTAGAGGTGATTTTAAAAGGACTTGCCAACATAAAAAGACTCAAAATTCTGAATTATTTAAATAAATCTGGTGAAAGAGATACAGCTGATATTGCTGATTATTTAAATATAAATTATAAATTGGCAATCCCTCATTTAGAAAGACTTATTAAGGCAAAATTAGTTACAAAAAGAAGAGATGGATTAATAGTAAATTATAGGATAACAAATTTGGGTAAGAGGGTTCTAAAAATTTTAAAACATCTCAAAATTTGATGATTAAGTACAATAAATCAATAATTAAAAAGGTAAGAGAAAAATTAAAAAAATTTAAAAAAGTTAAAGATAAAAATAAAATTTTTCAAGAATTGTGTTTTTGTGTTTTGGTTGCGAATGCTAATTTAGAAAAAACTTTAAAAATTTGGGAAAAATTAAAAGATAAGTTTTTAAGTCTTGATTTGAATTTTTTAAAAGAAAAATTAAAGAAAGAAGGGCAGAGGTTTTGCAATAAAAGAGCAGAGTATATAGTTTATAATAGAAAGTTTTTAGATGTTATTCCAGAAAAAATTAAAGAATTAGATGAGCACGAATTAAGAGATTGGCTTGTTAAAAATATTAAGGGATTTGGTTATAAAGAGGCAAGTCATTTTTTAAGAAATCTGGGTTTTAAAAATTTTGCTATTTTGGATAGGCATATTTTAAGATTTTTATATAAAAATAAAATCATTAAAGAAATCCCTCAAAATTTAAATAAGAAAAAATATTTAGAAACTGAGGATAAATTAAGAAAAATTTCCAAAAAATTAAAATTAAGTTTAGCTGAATTAGATCTTTTGATCTTTTATTTAGAAACAAAAAAGTTTCCCGAAAAATAATAGTTTTAAAACCCTAAGTTATAAATCTGTTATAATAGAACAAATATGAAAAGGCAGAATATAATTAAAAAAGCTATTATTCCTGTTGCTGGTTTGGGTACAAGATTTTTACCTGCGACAAAATCTCAACCAAAAGAAATGCTTCCCATAATTGATAAACCTGTTGTTCATTTTATAGTTGAAGAAGCTATAAGATCTGGAATTGAAGATATTATTTTTATTACAGGAAGGCACAAAAGAGCAATAGAAGATTACTTTGATTATACACCAGAATTAGAAAACAATCTTTTGCAAAAAAATAAAATCGAGATTTTTAATAATTTAAGATCAATTGCTCATATGGCTAATTTTATTTATGTTAGACAAAAAGAACAAAAAGGTGATGGCGATGCGATTTTACAAGCAGAGTGTTTAATAAAAAATGAACCCTTCGCTGTTTTATTTGGAGATGATATTATTGATTCAAAAAAGCCAGCCCTTCTTCAATTAATAGAAATTTTTGAAAAATATAGAGATTGTGTGGTTGCATTGGGTAAGGTTCCTAAAAAAGATTTAAAACATTATGGGGTGGTAAAAGTAATTAAAGTTGATAAAAATGTTTATGAGATAAAAGATATAGTAGAAAAGCCTGAACCCAATTATGCACCTTCTAATTTAGCAATCATTGGAAAATATATTCTAATCCCTGAGATATTAAATGAGTTAAAAAATATTAAAAATAAAAATGAAATCAGGATTGCTGATGCTTTAAAGAGTTTTCTTAAAAAAAGACCTATTTATGGAGTAAAAATAGAGGGTAAAAGATATGATTGTGGTAGTAAAATTGGATTTGTAAAAGCAATTATTGAATTTGGCTTAAAACACCCAGAAATTAAAAGAGAGCTTAAAAATTATATAAAATCTTTTAAATTTTAATTAATGTCTTGTTTTTGAAGAGCGAGAAATAAATTCAACAAAAATTGGATGGGGATGTAAAAATCTTGATTTAAATTCTGGATGAAATTGTGTTCCTAAAAAGAAAGGATGAATCTTCCCGTCTGCCTCGCCTTGACTCGACGAGGCAGGTTCTGGAAGCTCAATTATCTCAACTAAAAACGCGGATTCACGCTGATTACTATCCGCGTTAATCCGCGGCTTTTCATTTAATCCGCGTTTATCCGTGGCTTTATTATTCGTGTCTATTCGTGTAATTCCAGAAAAGATTAAACCATTTTTTTGTAAAATTTTATAAAATTTTGGGTTCACTTCATAGCGATGCCTATGTCTTTCTAAAACAATCAAGCTATCCGTGTTAATCCGCGGTTCATCATATCCGCGTTTATCCGTGGCTTTATTACTATCCATGTTAATCCGCGGTTCATCTAATATCCGTGTAAATCTACGGTAGGCTTTCCAAGCAATTGTTCTCTTTTTTATTTCACATTCCCAATCACCAAGTCTCATTGTTCCTCCATAAAGTTTTTCTTTTATAAACTTTTTTTGTTCCTCTAAAATATCAATAACAGGATATTTTGTTTTTGGATTAACCTCTGTTGTATTAGCATTCTTTAAGCCACAAACATTTCTTGCAAATTCTATAACCATAAGCTGAAGTCCATAGCATAATCCCAAAATTGGAATCTTATTTTCCCTGCAATATTTGATAGCTAAAATTTTACCTTCAACCCCTCTTTTTCCAAAACCACCAGGAATTATTATACCATCATAGTTTTTAAGTTCTTCTAAGCTTTTTTTATCTTTTTCAAATTCCTCAGAATTTATCCAATCAATCTTTGGTTTATATCCAAGATACCAGCTTGAATGTTTTATTGCTTCAATTACAGAAATATAAGCATCAGATAATATAAAATTTCCTGTTTTAAAATATTTTCCAACTATCCCAATCCTTACCTCTTTATTTAAACTTTCAATTTTTTCTATTTCTTTTTTCCAGGATATAAAACCATTTTTTAAAATTTTACTTTTTCGCTTTAGCCCAAGTCTTTTTAAAATTTTTATTCCTATCTTTTCTTTTTCAAAATTTAATGGAATCTTATACAGAATTTTTTCATCAGGAGCAGAAATTATATTTTCTTTTGGAATCCCACAATTAAAAGAAATCTTTTCTTTCCTCTTTTCATCTAATGGAAAAATTCCTCTTCCTAAAACAAAATCTGGTTGAAGACCAGCTGAATTTAAAGTTCTTATAGCATATTGAGTTGGCTTTGTTTTAAGTTCCTTACCTTCGCCTTGATAAGGAAGATAACTAACTAAGATTAATAGAACATCATTTGGTTTTCGAAGTTTTAAAATTCTTACTGCTTCTAAAAATAAAAGATTTTGATATTCACCAACAGTTCCACCAATTTCAACTAAAACAATATCTGCTTTTGTCTTTTTTTGTGCCAAATTAATCTTCTCAATTACTTCTAAGGGGACATGAGGAACAACCTCAACACACTTACCATCAAAATATAAGCTTCTTTCTTTTTGTATTAGAGATAGATAAATGCTTCCAGTTGTCATATAATTTTCTTTTGTAAGCTCTTTATTTAAAAATCTTTCATAATGTCCCATATCTTGATCACATTCAGTTCCATCTTTTAAAACAAAAACTTCACCATGCTCAATAGGATTCATTGTTCCAGCATCAACATTTACATAAGGGTCAATCTTTATAGCTGTTGTTTTATATCCATACCAAGTTAAAATTTTAGAAATTGAAGCAGTAGCAATACCTTTCCCAACTCCTGACATTACCCCACCGCAAACAAAGATATATTTTGGCATCACTTTATTATATTAAAATTTTTAAATATCAAAAATCTTTATTTTGAGGATATTCTATTTATAATTCCTAAAGCTGACATAATTGATATTTGGCTTGAAGGACCATAACTAAAAAATGGTAATGCTATTCCAACAGGTGGTATAAATGCTAAATTAGATGCTATATGCAAAAAGGCTTGAGCAGATATCCAACATCCGACTGAATAAATAAAAAATCTTTTATCATCAGATGTTTCTTCCCTTCCTATAGAAAAGATTGTAAGTATTAAATATAAAAATAGAGATATTAAAATTATTGAGCCTAAAAATCCAGTTTCCTCTCCATATACAGCAAATATTGAATCTGTTATTAATAATGGAATTCCTATTAATTTAAGTTCTGATTTTCCTATTCCTTTTCCTAAAATCCCTCCCGAGCCTATTGCTAATCTTGTTTGCAATGCTTGAAATCCACCTTTTTTTAAAAAACTCTTTACTCTTTCAACCCTATAACCCCACAAAAAACTAAATAATATAAAAACTATCATTAATCCTGAAAGTATAATAATAGGTTCTTTTAAGTTTGATGATAAAAAACCTCCTAATAAACCCACAGATAAGATTAATAAATTTGCTAATGCTGGTTGATTATAAATTAAAAATAAAACAAAAATTATTGCTAAGCTTAATAAAAATATATAATCTTTCTTTTTTCTCCTTTTTAAAAATGGGATTATAAAGCTTACAAATAATAAAGTTGTTAATTTTAAAAATTCAGAAGGTTGGAATGATAATCCTTTGAAATGAAACCATCTAGCTGTTGGTTGGCCAGGTAATCTAAATTTAGGAATAAATGCTAATAAAGTAAAAATTATATTTAATATAAAAATAAATAAAATTAATTTCCTTAAGGTTTTCCAATCAATAAAAGAAAATAAAAAAAAGAATAAAAAACCAAGTAAAAAATTACCTATCAAAAATTTTTTGAAATAATAATATGGATCACCAAACTGTTTTTCAGAATATATTAAACTAGCTCCATAAAAGAAATAGATACCAAGAATAGAGAGAGAAATTATTGGAATAAAAAGCCTTTGGTTTAAAACCATTATCTTTTATGCCATTGTGGTGCTCTTCTAGCCTTATGTAAACCATATTTTTTCCTTTCAACTTCTCTTGCATCTCTTGTTAATAATCCAGATTTCTTTAATTTTTCTCTCCATTCAGGATTTAATTTTACCAATGCCCTTGCTAATCCAAGTTTTATAGCATCTGCTTGTCCTCTTAATCCTCCTCCTTTTACTAATACTTTTACAATATAAGCATCAAACAATCTTAATTTTCTTAAAGCAGCATCAGCACTTTTTTGTAAGTCCAAGGTTGGAAAATATTTTGTATAATGTTGATCATTAACATAAATGCCCATTACTTCTTTTTGAGGATTAGAATATATTCTTACTCTCGCAATAGCTGTTTTTCTCCTTCCAATTCCCTCAACATATTTTCCTTCTTCAATTTTAGGATATTCTATCTTTTCTTCTTCAATTTCTTCTTTTTCTTCTATTATTTCTTCTGTTTTTGTTTCTTCCATTATTCTAAAATTATTCTTTTTAATCTTCCCTTTCTTAATTTATTTTTTGGTAGCATTCCGCTAACTGCTTTTTGAATAACTTTTAATGGTTGTTTCTTCCAAAGATCTTTTAATTTATATTCTTTAACTCCCCCCATATACCCAGTATATTTATAAATCATCTTTTTATCTAACTTATCACCAGTAAAGATAATTTTATCCCAATTTTTAATTTTTACATAAACAGGAAAATCAATATATGGAGCATAATTTGCTTTATGCTTTCCTTGCAGATAATATGCTATCAATGTTGATAATCTTCCTAATGGTTTATTTTTAGCATCAATTTCTATCTCTTCTTTTTCTATTTTTTTTGCTTTACCCATAATTAAATATTTTAACATATTATAAATTATAATTAAAATATGCTAGAGGAAATAAAGGAAAAATTAGATATAGTAGAGTTTGTAAAAAATTATGTTGAATTGAAAAAAGTTGGTAGTTATTATAGGGGATTATGTCCATTCCATAGCGAGAAGAATCCATCATTTTATGTTTCTCCACAAAAACAGATATTTAAATGCTTTGGATGCAATAGAGGAGGTGATGTTGTTACATTTTATATGATGATAGAAAATTTAGATTTTAAAACTGCATTAAAAAGATTAGCTGAAATGGTTGGTGTTGATATTAAGCCAGAAAAAAAAGAAGATAAAGCAATTAAAAAACTTTTAGAATTAAATAAGATAGCCTTAAATTTTTTTAAGAAAAATTTACAAAAAAACATAGAAGCATTAAACTATATTAAAAAAAGAGGAGTTAGTGAAAAATTTATAGATTATTTTGATTTAGGTTATGCAAATATTGGTAATGAGTTAAGAGATTATCTATTTAAGTTAAATTATAGTTTGGAAGATTTAAAAATCTCAGGACTTTTAAATGATAAAAAAGAAGACAAATTTCAAAATAGAATAATATTTCCATTGATAGATCATAAAAATAGGGTTGTAGGATTTACAGGTAGATTGTTTCCTGAAAGAGAATATGGACCAAAGTATTTAAATTCACCAGAAACACCATTATTTAAAAAATCACAATTTATATATGGATTAGTTTATTCTAAAGATTATATTTTGAAAGAAAAAGAAGTTATTGTTACAGAAGGGCAATTTGATTTTATTTTAGCATTCCAAAATGGTTTAAAAAATATTATAGCAATATCAGGTTCAGCATTTACAGATGAGCAGTTAAAAATTTTAAAGAGATATTGTAATAAAATAGTTTTTGCTTTAGATAATGATGAGCCAGGTTTTAATTCCACGTTAAGATCGAGTTTAAATGCTCTAAAGAATGGATTTGAGGTTGAAAAATTAGAATTTAATACAAAAGATTTAGGAGAATACTTTGAAAAAGGATTTAAAAAAGAAGATATTAAAAAAGTTCCTTTAATAGAATATTTAATTAGATATTACTCTGAAAATTTTGATTTAGATAAGATTGAGAACAAAAGAATGGTCTTATTATCTTTATTGCCTTTAATAAAGTTTTATGATCCTGCCTTAAAAATGGAATATGTTCATAAACTTTCTATGGTTTTAAATATAAATGAAAATTTTATTTTAGAAGAATTAGAGAAAACAAAGATTGAAAAGATAGAAGAGGAAGAAAGGATTGAACCAATTTTACAAGATAGATTTAAAATACTTTTGGAAAGATATAGCGCAATTAGCTTAGTTTTGGATAAAGAGAAAAATTTAGTTAGTATAAAAGAATTTTTGGATGATGAAGAAAAAGGATATATTGAAAAAATTATAAATGGTATTGATGATAATGATGTTGAAATAGTAAGATTAAGAAGTTTGTATGAAAAATCATTGAATATAAATTTAGATGAGGAATTAATTTTTTTAGAGAGGGAAATTGCAAAAGAATTTTATAAAAGGAAAATCAAATTCCTAAAAGATCTATTAA
Organism: Minisyncoccia bacterium; assembly: GCA_049970635.1. Classification (GTDB taxonomy): domain Bacteria; phylum Patescibacteriota; class Minisyncoccia; order UBA6257; family HR35; genus JBMFMO01. The sequence goes on from JBMFMO010000019.1 coordinate 7,549, forward strand.
AATTTAGAGAAAATCAAAATATTGACAATGTTTTAAAAGAAGTTAAAATATATATTGAAAAATTAAGGAAAATAGAAAAAAATGCCTAAGAAAAAAAGAGGAAGAAAACCAAAAACAAAAGAGGTTATAGAAGCAAAGATTAAAGATTTAATAAATAAAAATAAAGATAAGGGTTTTGTTACTGAAAAAGATATTTTACATTATTTTCCAGATATTGAATCAGATATTGATTTGCTTGAAAAAATTGCAGAAAGATTAGAAGTTGCAGGTTTAGAAATTAAAAGCAGTGGAGAATTATGGAATCTAAATGAGGAGATAAATGAAGAAACTATTAGCAAGGAATTGGAGGCAACAGAAAATTTACCAACAGCTATTCAGCAATACTTAAAAGAGATAAATAAGATTCCATTACTAACACCTAAAGAAGAAAAAGAATTAGCTAAAAGAGCAGCTGAGGGTGATTTAGAAGCAAGGGAAAGATTAATTAAATCAAATCTTAGATTAGTTTTTAGTATAGCAAAAAAATATTATGGTAGAAGTAAAAAATTAAGTTTTATGGATTTATTACAAGAAGGAAGCCTGGGATTAGCAAAAGCAATTGATAGGTTTGATTATAGAAAAGGATTTAAGCTTTCAACATATGCTACATGGTGGATAAGACAAGCAATAACAAGGGCAATGGCTGATTATGCAAGGACAGTAAGATTGCCGGTTCATATAATTGAACAACTTTATAAATTAAATAAAATTCAGAAAAAATTAAGTGAAGAATTGGGAAGACAACCAACTCCTGAAGAATTAGCAAGGGAATCTGGGATAAGTGAAAAAAAGATCCATAGATTATTAAAATTAACACAAGATGTAACATCATTAGAGATATCAATAGGAGAGGGAGAAACAGAATTAGGTGAATTAATAAAAGATGAAAAAACAATATCTCCTGCCAAAGAAGCAAATTTAGAGGTTATAAGAGAAAAATTATTAAAAGCAATAGAAGATCTTCCACCAAGAGAAAGAGAGATAATAAAATTAAGATATGGTTTGAAAGATGGAATTATGCACACATTAGAAGAGGTTGGTAAAATCTTTGGGATAACAAGGGAAAGGGTTAGGCAATTAGAGATACAAGCATTAGAACAGCTTAAAAATCATGGGGTTATATTAGATATTAAAAATAATTATTAATATGCTCTATAGAAAATATCGTCCAAAAAGCTTCAAGGATATAAAAGGACAAGATATTATTATTAAAATTTTAAAAAATTTTTTAAGGAATATTAATGATATACCACAAGGCTATTTATTTGCAGGGCAAAGGGGAACAGGTAAAACTTCAACAGCAAGAATATTTGCTAAAGCTTTAAATTGCTTAAATTTAGATTCTGAATATGAGCCATGCAATAAATGTATAAACTGTGAAAGCTTTAATAATTTTCAATTTTTAGATTTAATAGAACTTGATGGTGCTTCTAATAGAGGGATTGATGAGATTAGAAATCTAAAAGAGCATATAGGATTTAGGCCTATGCAGGGAAAATTTAAAGTTTTTATAATAGATGAAGCACATATGCTTACAGAACCAGCTTGGAATGCTTTATTAAAAACATTGGAAGAACCGCCAAAACACGCAATTTTTATCTTAGTCACAACAGAACCAGAAAAAATTCCATTGACAATTTTATCAAGAGTACAAAGATTTGATTTTAGGAGGATACCATTAAAAAGTATTGTAGAAAAATTAAAGATGATTTGCGAGAATGAGAATATTGAAGCAGATGAAAAAGCATTGTCTTTAATTGCAGAAGAATCAGATGGAGCATTAAGAGATGCAGAAACATTATTAGAAAAGATAGTTTTATCTTTAAATCCATCAAGAAAGGTTGATGTTGAATATGTAGAAAATTTTCTTGGAAAAGTTAGCCAATTTAAAATATTAGATTTTTTGAAAAATTTATTTGATAAAAAATTAGAAGATTGTATAAGGTTTATAAATGAGATTTATACAGAAGGATTTGATTTATTAATTTTTAATAAGGAGGTTATAAAAATTTTAAGAAATATTTTAATGGTAAAAACTGTTCCATATTGGAAAAATTATCTTCAAAAAGATTATTCAGAAGAATTTGTAGAAAAAATTTTAAATTTGTCGAAAGATGTAAATATTGAGGAAATCCAAAGGGCAATAAAATTGTTTTTAGATTCAGAAATTTCTTTTAAAAAAGATCCTCCAATTCCAACTCTTCCTTTAGAGATATCAATAGCAGAGTTTATACTTTAAGTTTGCCCGGGGAGGGATTCGAACCCTCACAGCCTATGTAGGCCATTGGGTTTTAAGCCCAACGCGTCTACCAATTCCGCCACCCGGGCAACATACCTCTAGGCCCATCCGGTTTTAGCAAAGCGAGTTTGCTCGCTCAATCGCCGGTCCGGCCTTCGCTTATGCTTCGGCTCGGACATTCACCCACGGCCTACCCGAATTTCGCTCGCAAATCTCGCTTTGCTTTTTATTTCTACAAAAAACTTTATTTATTAATAATTATTTATTAGTGTTCTTGCTATCGCAATTAACTCTAACTTGAATTATTAATTATTATAATCGAATTTATCCGCGTATATCCGTGGTTTTTATTCAT
>JBMFMO010000020.1:0-9893 GCA_049970635.1 Minisyncoccia bacterium
CCTACTGTTTTTCTTGGTCCTTTCCTTGTTCTTGCATTTGTCCTTGTTCTCTGACCTCTAACTGGCAATCCTTTTTTATGCCTTATCCCTCTATAAGATTGTATATCTATTAACCTTCTAATATTTGCTTGAATTTCTCTTTTTAAATCACCTTCAATTTTCAAATTATCATTAATATATCTTTCTATTTTACCAATTTCTTCTTTTGTCAATTCTTCAGCTTTTTTCATAGGATCAATATTCAATTCTTTGCAAATCTTTTCTCCTAATGATATCCCTATTCCATAAATATATGCTAATGAAAATTTCAATCTTTTTTTATTTGGTATCTCTACTCCTGCTATCCTTACCATTTTAACCTTGTCTCTGTTTATGTTTTGGATTTTCACAAATAACATAAATCCTTCCCTTCCTTCTTACAATCTTACATTTTTTACACCTTCTTTTTACAGATGCTCTTACTTTCATTTGGTAAATTAAAAATAATTAATAAATATTAATTTAAATTATTTTCTTCTAATTATTCTTCCTTTTGTTTTATCATAAGGAGAAAGCTCTATCTCAACAATATCTCCAGCAACAATCTTTATAAAATTAATTCTCATCTTTCCAGATAAATAAGCTAAAATCTCACTTCCATCATTCAATCTTACTTTAAATGTTGTATCTGGCAATGCCTCTAAAACAACTCCTTCTACTCTTTCTTTTTTCATTAGATATTAAATTATAACATAAAACTTAATTTCTAGAAACCCTTATTAATCCAGAGCAAGGTATTATTTCTATTCCATTTTTTTCTAACTTATCTAAAAATATATTCATTCCTAATGAATCTGAGCTTATATGGCCTGCTATAACAACATTTATATTAGATGCTTCTGCCTCTTTTTTATGCTCTTCAGATATATGCATTCCTACAACAGTTCCTATTCCTGCTATAGCCATTTTTTCATAAAGCTTTGGAGAGCCTTCTGTTCCTCCTGTTATTTCTGTTAATGCAATTTTGCCACATCTTCTTTCAGGGCTTCCTACATAAATTTTAGGACCAGCTCCTATTTTTTCAGCTTCTTGATATTCTGGAATTCCTCTTAAAAATTTTAATAAATCACCAACCCTCTCAAAATTTTCTTTTTCTATCTCATCTTTCAAAAATTTTGCAGCTAAGTTATCACAAGCAGTATGCAAACAGATTAAATTAAATCCTAAAATTTTTGCAGCATCAACAGTTCTTTGGTGATTTTTTGCATTTATCCCTCTAGCAACTTCATTTATTCTTTCAAACATTAAACCTTCAGCAATATTAATAGGAACACCATAAAAATTTAAAACATCACATTGAAGCTCCATAACCTCATGAAGATTTGCTAAACCTTTTCCAATTGGATGATGTGAAATAATTAAATCTATATTACCAATCTCTTTTGCTAATAATATCTCTGCAGGCTCTATATCAATCCCAACTAAAACTCTTTTTACATCTTTTTCATTAGAAACATTTAGAATCCTTGAATCTGAATATGGATTTTCTAACCTTTCTAAATCATAAAACTTTTTCTCTTCCTCGCTTAATTTTTCAAATTCTTCCCTTCTTTTTTCCAACATTTTTTTAACCCCTTCTCTACCCCTAAAATCAGCATCAACCCCCATCTCTATACCTAATTTAAAAATTTCATATATATTCATATTAATATTATATTAATATTATATTATAAAATTGGCAATTTTCCGCTTGATAGATATTCGAGCATTGCTCCTCCCCCTGTTGAAACAAAATCAAATTTTTTATCAAGCTTTAGTTTATTTATCAATTTTATTGTATCACCACCACCAACAATCTTTTCTCCTTTTAATTTTACTAATTCTTTTAAAAATTTTATTGTTCCTTTAGAATATTTTTTATCTTCAATCTTTCCAAATGGTCCATTCCAAACAATTGTTTTTACTCTTTTTAATTCACTAATAAAAACTCTTATGCTTTCTTCTCCTATATCAAGAATAGAATCATCTTTTGATATTTCTCCTAAAAATTTATATCCATTATTTGTTATAAAATCAAATGGGGTTAATATCTTTGGGTTATTAATCTTTTTTAAATAATCAATATATTCTTTATCATAAATTGAATTTCCTATCTCAAATCCTTTTGCTTTTAAAAATGTATTTGCTATTCCTCCACCTAAAATAATTAAATTTGCTCTATTTAAAAATTTTTTTATAACACCAATCTTTGTATCAGTTTTTATCCCTCCTATAATAATACCCAAATTTTTTGCTTTAAATACCCTATTTAAATTATTAATTTCTTTTTCAAAATTTAATCCATATAAAGTTGGTAAAAATTTTTTTATTCCATAAACTGATGCATGTTTTCTATGTGATACAGAAAAAGCATCATTAACAAATATATCTCCTAATTTACTTAATTCTTTTGCAAATTTTTCATCATTTTCTTCCTCTCCTTTAAAAAACCTAATATTTTCTAATAAAATAATCTTATGATTATCAATATTTTCTCCTGGCTTCCATTTAATAAAGCTTATATCTTTTAATCTTTTTTTAAGGTATAGATAGATTTTTTTTAATGAATATTTTTCATCAAAACCATTTGGTCTTCCTAAGTGTGAAATTAAGATTATTTTTCTTGCTCCAGCTTTTTTTAGAAAATTTATAGTATCAAAACTTTTTAATATTCTATAATCATCAAAAATTTTTCCTTTTTCAATATCAACATTATAATCAACCCTCAACAAAACATCTTTATCTTTTACCTTTTTAGGATTTTTCCTTAATAAATCTTTATCTTTAAAATTAATCATTGAATATTTAAATATAGAACAACCTTTCCAAAATCTTCATAATTAAATTCCTTTTTAATGCTAAAACTTTTTGGCTTTGAAAAGCTTATATCTATTAAATTTGTATTTTTAATTATAGTTTTCTTATCTTTTCTTAAAATTTCTTCTAAATTTTTATTTGCTTCTACTGAAACAATTGCCTTTTTTTGAGGTATTAAATCTAAATCCTGTCTTAAATCTTGAATATATCTTATAAAATCATTTATTATTCCTTCTTCTTTTAATTCAGGGGTTATATTTTTATTTAGCCATACATAAATACCCTTTCTATTTTCAAAATAATCTTCTTTGTTTTTGGGCTCTCCAATAAATATATCCTTTACATTTGCTTCTTCTTTTACCAATTCTAAATATTCTGGATCTAATTTTCTTCCTATATAAGCATCTTTTAATGGTTGTCTAACTTTTATACCATTTGTCTTTCTCAACATTAATAATATAGATGCTATTTCTCTTGCTAATCTCATATTTTCTAAAATTTCTTTCTCTTTTTTCGTTAAATCTTTTTGTTTTTCAAATCTTTCAAGATGAACACTAAGCTGAGTTTTAAATCTATTCTTAACTTCATTTTTTATCTCCTGATATAAATATTCGCTAAAGAATGGTGTAAATGGTGCTAAAAACTTTGATATATTAAATAAATATTCTTCTAATTTTAATAATGCATCTATTAATTCTTGTTTATTTTGAGGTCTTTGAAATCTTTTTCTGCTTCTTCTTAACCACCAATGAGAAAGATCTTGCACTAAATTAAAAATTTCTCTTGATGGTTTTGTTGGATTATATAATAACAGTGATTCATACAAAATTTTATAAGTTTCTTTTACTCTTATATCAAACCATTTATCAATTAATAATTCTTTTTTAGGCTTTTTAAATCTATTTTTCTCTCTAACATAATACATTCTATAGAAGTTTAGTATATTGAAAATTAGATCAAAAAAGTTTGTTTTTAAACTTAATAATGATTCTTCCTCATATTTTTTATTCTCTATTGGATCACTTAATGTTAAAAAGTATAATCTTAATAAATCAGCACCATATTTTTCCATTTCTTTAATTGGATCAGCTACATTACCTAAAGATTTTGACATTTTTCTTCCAGCCTTATCTAAAACTAATCCATAAGACATAACATTTTTATATGGTGCCTCTCCTTTTATTAATAATCCTATAACAAATAGAGTATAAAACCAACCCCTTGTTTGATCTAATCCTTCTAATATAAAATCTATTGGATATAATTTTTCCATTTCTTTTTCATTCTCAAATGGATAATGATAAACAGAAAAAGGTGCTGAGCCAGAATCGAACCAAATATCTACTAATTCTTCTATCCTTTCTTTTATCCCTCCACATTTGCACTTCCACTTAAATTTATCAACATATGGCCTATGAATATTTATCTCATTGTTTTCATCTCTTGGTAAAACTAAAAATTCAACTTCTTTTAATTCTCCAGGTTCCAATTTCAAATCATTTCTTTTTTCAACTTCTCTTTTTGATAAAGCAAGCATTTCTCCAAATAAAACTCTTAATGGAAGTTCATGAGAAACTATTAATATATTTTTACCTTCATACTTATCTTCTAAATCTAAAATAACACTAATCATTCTTTTCTTAACATCTTCTAAGTTTTCTCCTTCGGGCGGAGTTCTAAAATATTTTTCATAAATAGAACCTGTAAAATTATGATAATCTGAAACTTTTTTACCATTTAATGTACCAAAGTCTATCTCTCTTAATCTAAAATCTGTAATTATAGGAATATTTAATTTTTCAGAGATAATTCTTGCTGTTTCCAATGTTCTTAATAATGGTGATGATATTATTAAGTCTATCTTATATTTTTTAATCTTTTTTACTACTTCTTCTATTTTTTTTATCCCATTTTCTGTTAAAGGATTAAAGAATTTTTCTGGATAAGATGATATTAGATTTTTCCTATTACTTATTGCTTCTCCATGTCTTAAAAATATATATCTATTTTTTGACTTAAATTTACTTCCTAAATCCTTTAAACTTCCAATAACTTCAATGCTTCCACATTTGTTGCATCTCCATATAGGCAATGGTATTCCCCAAAATCTTGTCCTTGATAAATTCCAATCCTTTCCTTCTTTTATCCATTCATAAAATCTATTCCCAAATTCTTTTGGAATCCAATTTACTTTTTCATTTTCTTTTATTAATCTATTTCTTATTCTTGAAACTTTTATAACCCAATTTTTCGTTGAATAATATATTAATGGTGTTTTGCATCTCCAACAATGTGGATATTCATGCTCATAATCATTTAATTTTCCATATAAAACTAAATTTTTGTTCTTTAAATCTTCTAATATAAATTTATCAGCATCTTTAAAAAACAATCCATTTATCTTATCTTTTATATCTAAATCTTCTTTTATATCAAATAAACCACTAATATTTATTGGATTTATTAAGGGAAGATTATTTTCTTTTCCTAATTCAAAATCTTCTTCTCCAAATGCAGGTGCTATATGAACTATTCCTGTCCCTTCCTCCTTTTTAACAAAATCTGCCAAATAAACTTTATAAGATTTTTCATCATCTGTTAATTTATATAATGGCTCATATCTTATTCCTTCAAATTCTTTACCAATTTTTTCATCTAAGATTTTTATATCTTTCTTTAAAAGCTTCTTTAATCTTTCATCAATTCCTTCTATTGCCCAAATTTTTTCATTATCTATCTCATATAAAAAATATTTATATTCAGGATGTATTGCTAATGCTAAATTAGAAATTAATGTCCAAGGTGTAGTTGTCCAAACTAAAAAATATTCTTCTCTATCTTTTAATTTAAACTTTACATAAATATTGGGATCTAAAACTTTTTTATATGCATCAATTTGTCCTACTTCAGCCTGAGATATTACTGTTTCGCATCTCGGGCAATATGGAAAAACTCTATATTCTTCTTTTAAAAATCCTTTTTCATATATCTTTTTAATAATCCACCAGCAAGACTCCATATAAAATGGATCATATGTTACATATGCATTTTGATGATCAATCCATAATCCCATTCTATCATCCATATATTCAAACTCATCTTTTGAAGCCATAACAAGCTCTTTGCATTTTTTATTAAATTTATCAATTCCATAATTTATTATCTCTTTTTTATTTTTTATTCCTAATTCTTTTTCAGTTGCTACCTCTATTGGTAATCCATGCGTATCCCATCCTGCAAATCTTGGAACATATTCACCAATCATTGTTCTAAATCTTAAAATAACATCTTTATATATTCTATTTAGAAAATGGCCCATATGTGGTGAGGCATTAGCATATGGAGGTCCTTCTAAAAAATTAAATCTTTTATTATTCTTATTTTTTTCTAATGTTAATTTAAAGATATTATTTGCTCTCCAAAAATTTAATATTTTCTCCTCTAATTTTATTAAGCCCTCCTTATTTATTTGCATTTTTATAATTTTCTATTGCTTTATTTATTAATTCTTCTGCCTTATCTTTCCCTGACCAATCTTTTATTTTCACCCATTTGCCTGGTTCTAACGTTTTGTAGTTTTCAAAAAAATGTTTTATTTGGTCCTTATAAATTTGAGGTATATCTTCAATATTTTCATATTTACCCCAAAAAGGATCGACCTTTTCCTTGGGAACCGCAACAACTTTTTCATCTTTTCCTGCTTCATCTTCCATTTCTAGCATTCCTATAGGTTTTACTTTAATCAAGCTACCAGGCAAAATTTCGCCATAAGAAAGAACTATAACATCTACTGGATCACCATCATCAGCTAATGTTTCTGGTATAAAACCATAATTAAATGGAAATACCATAGAAGTATATAAAAATCTATCAACCCTTATCCTATTTTTTTCTTTATCTAATTCATATTTTACATTGCTATTTTTTGAAATTTCTATTAAAACATCTAACTCCATTTTTTATCTTTCTGGTGACTCACTATTTTGGGAATCACCAGATTTTGTTTGGCCTATCTCTTCTGCTTCTGCTATTCCTCCTTCTATCTCTTTTTCTGGCTCTTCTATTAATCTTACATCTATTTTCCATCCAGTTAATTTTGCTGCTAATTTTATATTTTGTCCATTCTTCCCTAATGCAATAGGAATTTCTTCTTCATTAACATAAACCTTAACTGTTCTTCTAGGCAACATCTCGGCTTTTAAAACCTTTGCAGGCAATAAAGAATTTACAACATATTGCAATGGATCATCTGAATATGGAATAACATCTATTCTTTCTCCATTTAATTCATTTGATATAGTTAAAACTCTTGCTCCTTTGGGCCCTATGCATGAACCAACAGCATCTATCCCCTCAACATTTGATTTAACAGCTATTTTTGTTCTTATACCAGGCATTCTTGCAACACCTTTAATTTCAATTATTCCTTCTGCTATCTCTGGAATCTCAAATTTAAATATTGCTGGGACAAAATATGGATGCGCCCTTGATAAATATACCTCAACCCCTTTTGGTGTTTTTTCAACAGCATAAATATAAAACCTTTTCCTGCTTCCTAATTTATAAAATTCTCCTGGTATTCCTTCTGCTCTAAACATTATCCCAGTTGTTCTTGTTAAATCAACATAAACAGCCTTTTGATCAACTTTTTGAATTGTTCCAGTTATTATACTTCCCTCTTTTTCTTTAAAATCATTAAACACATTTTCTTTTTCAACTTCTCTTAATTTTTGTATAATAACTTGTTTTGCTGTTTGTGCTGCAATCCTACTAAAATTTTCTTTATACTCTAATGGTATTCTAATTTCATCTCCTATTTTCACATTACTATTTATCTTTTTAGCAGAAGATAAAGGTATTTCTCTATATGGGTTTATCTTCCCCCCCTCAACTAAAGAATCATCAACAACAGTTTTAACTAAATAAAAATTTACTTTATTCCTTTGAAGATCAACCTCTCCTTCAACTTTTTCTTCTTTATTTCTATAATCTTTTTTATAAGCAGAAGCAAGCGCAGAAGCTATAATATCTTGAACCTCCTTTTCTGATATATCTCTCTCTTCTATTATTTGTGCTATAAAATTACGCAAATTTTTTATATCTATCATTATTAAATTATAATTATAAAATAAAATGGAAAATAAAGGACAACTTGAAAACTTCTTTATATTTATTATAACACTACTTTTAATATTATTTTGTATAACATATTATTTTTATTTTAAAACTGGAACAATTCCTGTTTTTACGCCTGTAAAAGAAATAAAACCAGCAGAAAAATCTTTATTACCACCAGGAACATTTTTCCCTAAAAAAGAAGAGCTTCCATTTCTATTTTTTAAAAAAGCATATGCAAAAATATTAAAACCAAGCAAAGATTTAGATACATTTATAATCTCAGGACCGAATTATTTCCTTGAAGATAATATAGCAATATTTAAATTTTCTGGAAAAAATTACAAAAAACCATTAGAAAGATTAAGATATCAAACTTTTTTATATCCATTAGATAAAAATTGGCAAGATACATATGGAGATTCAAAGATCTATTATCTACCAAAAAACTATTCTTTTTACATATTTTTTGTAAGAGCAAGGAATGATGGATATTATGATCCATCTCCTGCATATTATTTTTTTATAACAAAAATTTCAAATTATTATAAAGATCTTTCAATTTATGGTTCATATGATGGTTATTCTATAACAATAAGAAATAACTCAAACAAAGATATAGATGTAACAAATTGGTATGTAAAAACACTAGCTGGATTATATAAAATCCCAAAAGCAGTTAAGTATTTTTATTTAGATAAAAGTAAGAATTTTGAAGAGGATATAGTTTTAAAGCCAGGAGATACCCTAAAGATAATAAGTGTTTATAGCTCTGCAACATCTGCTCCATTGAATTTAAAAGATATTCCGCTTTCACCACTTGAAAAAAATTTTTTAGGTAACAAGTGTTTCATCTATCTAAATAGGGATTTTAAAGATTTAAATTATCCAGCATATACTTGTGATAGACTTTCAACAGATGAGATTTTTCAAATGAGAAAAAATCTTCAAATATCTGAATCTTGTGCAAGATATCTTTATGGTTTAGGTTGTTTTCCTTCAATGAGATACATAATTGGAGCACCTGATTCAAGATGTAGGGCATTTTTAGAAGATAGATTTAATTATAATAGTTGTATTGAGAGACATAAAGATGATAAAGATTTTTGGGGAAATGAATGGAGAGTTTATATAGATACAAGAGACAAATATGATATAGAAAATAGAAGACCAATAAAACCTTTACATTTTACTAGATTTGAAGAGATAGAATTATACGATTCAAACGGTCTAATTGTTAATAGATATAAAATTTACTAATTTTAACTATTTGAAAAAGCTAAGTTAAATTTTTTAGAAAGTTTTGATTTTATTCTACTTGCTTTATTCTTTTTATAAAATCTTTTTGCAGCTTTATCTAAATTTTTAAATGCCAATCTCAAATATTCTTCTGCCTTTTCCCTATTTTTCTCTTTTAATGCTTTCAAAAAATTTTTTATTGAAATCTTTATCTTTCTTTTTCTTTCCAAATTCAAAATCTTTCTCTTTAAATTTTTTCTTAACTCCTTTTTCGCTGATTTTTTTATCGCCATATTTAAATTATAATTATATTATAAAATATTATTATAATAAAAAATTACCCCACCCTGGCAGCGGCGTGGAGGAATGAAATGCCAATAAAGGGGGCCTCCGCTCCAGGGTGGGGGGAGGGATGAAGTGGAGAGGGAGGGTGATAATATTATTTTAAAAGAAAAATTTTTATCTCCAAAAACTTGATTTTTGAAAAAAATTTTTTATAATCAAATAATATGAATAGATATTTAAAAATTAGCTTATTTTTAGGGATTATTTTATTATTAATTTTATGCTTTTCAAATACTTTTGGAGCAGGAGGGGGAGCTGGTAATTTAAATCTAAGATTATATGTTTATAATAGAGGCTTTTATTCAAATGAACAAATTGAAGTAGAAAGTGCAAACTGGGAAAATCTACCATTTGAGCCA
>JBMFMO010000021.1:0-9518 GCA_049970635.1 Minisyncoccia bacterium
TTCCTTTCATATCGAATCCACTTTTTCCTTGGCCTTTTCTTCTTTTCATCTTCATATGCAAGATTATTTTTCAAGAGAATCCTGTGGATCGTATTATGGGGTATATGTATTCCATGATCATTCTCTATGATTTTTCCAGTCTTCTTGCTCCCATTTTATGGATCATGAATGCCTGAATTACAATTTTCTCCTCATCAGGATTAATTTCTTTCATCTTCCTTCCTCAATCTTTAATGATCAATTTTTCACCAGTATCCAGATAATACTTCCATACCCTTTTAACAGTCGATTGACTTATTTTAAGATCCATGGCTATCTGTTTTATGGTGAATCCTCTTTTTCTGGAGTTAATGATATAGGTGATTTTGCGTGAAGTAAGTTTCCTGTAGCCCATATCTGACCACAAGCTTTTTATGGTCAAATAATTCTGGACTATACATTTGATGAATTGGTGAATAATCCTTATATACTAATAAGTAATGTCAAAAATTATCAATAACATAATCCCTGTTAACACAGGGATATGATGAAATATTCCTCAATTAAGATCAAGGTAGAATTTTTCACGGATGAGGAACTTTTCCAGATTTTTAACTGGATCCAGGAGCATGTTCAATCAACTAAGAGAAAAAAGGAAATTGACTATTAAGGAAATATTATCTCCTGATTAAGTTCCATTTAATGACTGGGGTGAGGATAGACGAGGTCCTCGCTATCAGGCCTGCAGATATCAACTTGGAAATGAACGTGATAACTCTCATTACATTAAAAAAGAAGGACAAGGAAGCTAAAAGGACCATACCCTTGCATCCTGAATTAAAGAGTGATATTATGCAGTATTACCTTGATTATAACATTAACAAAAGATCTGAAGATAAGTTATTTAACATAACCAGGCAATCTGTGGATGCATTTTTCAAAAAGATTCAGAAAGACCTTAACTTCAAAATCCACGCCTATAAGTTCAGGCATACATTTGCTGTGAAGGCTGTATTAAGTGGAATTCCTCTAAATGTTCTCCAGAAATGGCTGAGCCACTCATCTATATTCGTTACTTCAATTTACACAGATATTACAGGCATGGACACAAGCCAGTTCATGAATCAAATGCAATAAAAATGGCAATAAGAAATATTTTTATATTTGAAATTCATATTATGTATAGGGATAATGAAGAAAAATAATATAAAAAAAGATAAAAATGATGAAGAAATATACATTTTATATATAAAGGAAATACTTGAATTATTTAATATAAATTATTCCAATTTGGATTTTAACAATGCTTTAAAAAGTCTACAAAAATTAAACAATGATTTCAATAAATCTTTAACAAGTGGTGACATGGTACCTTCAAGCACAAGGTATGACATAAGTTATATTTTAAATAAAATATTAAAATTAATTGAAAATAAAGAAAACCCAAAAAATATTGAACCATGGTTAAAAAAGTTAAAAGCTAATTATTATTATGACGATTTTGATTAATTAACAAAAAGAGGAGGATATAAATGGATTTAATAATTATTAAATTAGGGGGCAGTGCTATAACAAATAAATACGAAAAAGGAAAAATGAAAATAAATAAAGAAATATTATATAATATATCTACTATTTTATCAAAAATTTATATTGATCATCAATTAATTTTGATTCATGGAACTGGTTCTTTTGGACATAGAAATGCAATAAGATATTTAAAGAATAAAGAGATAAATAAAAAAACAAATTTTGAGCAATATAAATATATAATACTTAGTAGGAAAAATATTTTTGATTTAAATAATAAAATAATGAAAATTCTTTGGAATTTTAGACTCCCAGCTATTTCATTATTTCCATCTTCTTTTCTCTCAACTGAGGAGGACGAAATCAAAAATTTCGATTTAGAAATAATTTCTCAATTATTAATACTAGGATTTATCCCAGTAATACATGGAGATTGGGCATTTGATAAAAAATCTCAATTTTCAATAATATCTAGTGATAAATTAACAAGTTATCTTGCTATAAATTTAAAGGCTACAAGAGTTATAATGATAAGTGATACGGATGGTATATATTCAGAGATTGAAAAAAATAAAAAACAAATTATTAGATTTATTGATAAAAATAATATAGATATTGTATTAAATAATTTAAAAAAAGAAAATGATATGAAAGATGCAACTGGAGGAATTTACGGTAAATTAATTGAAATGTTAAAAATATCAAAATTTGGTATACCAAGCATTCTTGTGAATGGTTCAAACAAAAAATCAATTATTGATGCAATTGAGGGTAAAAATTTGGATAATTTATTAGGTACTATTGTAAAACCATATACAATTTAATTTTTAACAATTTTGGTTCCTACCTCTGCATTATTTAATAATACATTTTTTAAATTCCCTTTAATTTTTCCATTAAAAATTCTTGCATAATTTATTATATATCCCTTATCGACTAATTCTGATAATTTATAGACCTTATAAATCATTTTTTCTGAGCGTAATGGATTATTTTCATATTCATTCAATAAATCGTTAATATTAAAATAATTACCTAAAGTTTTAAAACTTATTTTATTTATTAGTTCTGCATTTGGATTTAATTTTGGATCTTTTGTATAAACTCCCTCTTCTGAAGTTAATATGAAAACTTTGTCAGGTCGATATACTGAAGATAAATAATATAAAATATCATCTCCTGTAATAAATGAAAATGCAAAAGTTTTATCTAATACGACATCACCCCTTAATATTGGAATTATATTATTTTTTAAACAATTATTTATAATGTCTAATTTTATTTTATTTAACTTCCCAGATATCATTTCTACTGTAGAAAATATTGATATAGGAAAAACTTGAAAATTATTTTTAGTAAAGATTTTTAAAATCTTATTATTATAATCTTCTAATTTGAACTTTAACTTTCCTATTTCTATCTTTTTTCTATCACTAATATTTTTACCAAATAATTTTTTCCTATTTAATATATTATAAACATACGAGCCATTCCCATAAATTAATATAATTTTAATTTTTGAATGTTTTCTGAAAAACAACAAATCATCAATTATATTTAATAAATTTTTTTGAGATAATTTATTATTTTCAAAAACTACGCTTCCTCCTATTTTAATTATGTATAGATCTTTCATTTAATTTCACCATAATATATATCATAAATTTTAAGACAAGTATTTTTAACTATTGGATGCATTGGTTTTAATTTTTCTAAATTTTCAATATATTTATTTTTGTCTTTATCTACATTTAAATAAATAAATGAATGCGATTCTATACTAGGTAAATTAAGCTCTAAATTATCAAGCTCTAAATTATCAAGCTCTAATATATATATATAATCATCAAATAAATGTTTTCTACTATAAGAAATAACTTCTCTATTAAATACAGGTTTAGAATTTAAATTTCTTTTCAATTTTTCCATATTTATTTTTATTCCTAATTCCTCCTCTAATTCTCTCTTTAAAATTTTCTCAAAATCAAGTGATAAATCTTCAGATTGTATTATATCTTCTATATTTAATGTTCCACCAAAAAAATCAAAATATCCTCTAAGAGGATCTCTATTTCTATTATCTAATAATATTTTTATATTATCTTTATTTTTTAATACAATTGCACTATGTACAGATTTTATGTTTAAAATTTCTTCATGAATATCCTTTATAATTTCATTAAATTGTATAAATAAATTTTTTGCTTCTGAATTTCCTAACGAAGGTATCGATATCATATTTATTGAATCTTTTTTAAATATTTTTAAAAAATCATTTAAAAATTCTATTACACTTTTATTTTTATTATTTTTTATAATATTATTTAATTTTTCTTGAAAATTAAATTCATTATTAAATAAATCTCCCAATTTCATTTTTTTAATTTCATTAAGAGGATTATTAAGATATATATTATAATATTTATTTAAAATTTCACTAATAAAAAATCTAATCTCAAACATATCTGGGTACTCAATATTTTTATTTAAATAAATATTTAAATCAGCAATAAGTTCTAATAATTTTATTTGATTACTTAATGGTATTGATTTTATTTTTAATAAATTTTGAATTAATTTGAATTCCAAATCTAATAATCCATTTTTAACTTTATATATTGATTCTATTTTATTATCATCTAAAATATTTTCTAAAGAAAAAATAATTTTTTGTATATTAAATTTATATATATTATTGTTAAATTTATATTTATTATTTAATTTTTCAATCATATTGTAAAATATGTTAATTAAGTCATTATTTTTTTTAATAAAATTATTATCTAATTTGTTAGATATCTTTATTAATCTACTCAAACTTAAAAGTGATGAGCTTATTAAATTAATATTAACTTTATCATTTTCTATTATAGATTTTATAAATTCTAAATAATCATTTTTATTTATTTCATCCATTGCTGGAAATATATATCCTAATGTTTCTAAAATTTCCAATTTTATAGGTAAGTATTTATATTCATTTTTATTATTTTTTAAATAGCTGATAAAATTTTTTAATATTTTATTTTTAATTTCAGGAAAATAAAATAGACTTAAAATCAGAATACTTGATACTATTGTACCTATTTCATCTAAATTTATTTTATAATTATTATTTAAATTTTCTATAAACTCTTTTAAAAAATTTTCATTGTCATTTATATTTATCCTATCTACTCCTGTATTTACATGAATACATTTAGTTCCATTATTTAAGGAAAATTCAACATCTGTTTTAAAATTGTCACCTATCATAATAACCCTATAATCAGGAACAAATGAATAATTTGTTTTCACTTTATTGTATAGATATTTTTCTGGTTTTCCTAGGTACCAAATTTCAAGATCTTTTCTGCTATTATCTTTTAAAGCATTTGCAAAAATTCCTGGGCCTAACCTTAATTTATCATTTGGAAGTGGATAATAAAGATCTTCAGAAGTTACCATTAATATCGAATTTTTTTCTTTTAATATATTTAAAGCCATATCTAAATCATCGCCGTTATATATTGAAGGAAAACCTAACAAAATTAAATTTACATGGTTTGAATTTTCTTTTCCTTCCTCATTTAATATATCTGATCTATAAGATAATTTAATATTAAAATCTTTTATGTTTATAATAGTATTTTCTGTTGGTGCACCTCCAATTAAATATACTTTTATAATCTTATTTTCTAAATCTTTTTTTTCTTCTCTTTTTTCTTGTAAAACATCATTAATTACATCATTTGGTGTAATAATTTCATTTTCAGTTAGATTTAGAGATTTATTTCCATCAAGCATGTTCTTAATAATATAATTCTTCCATATAGATGGATGATTAGTAATAAAAAATAAATCTTTACCCCAATAGTTTTTAAATTCTGAAAGTATTTCTATTGCTCCTTCTATTTTGGTATCTCCTTTAACTACAACTCCATCAATATCAGAAATTATTAAATTACTATCTTCGATAAAATTTCCTACTATAAGTTTAAGTAATGCTTTTTGTAAATTTTTTTCATTTTCATTATCTTTCAATATTACACCCCCAATTATCATATATTTCCACACTGACTATTACAGATTTTATAAATTCTTTTAAATTTTCTAATTCTTTTTTTATATCTTTTTCTAAATTAAATTCTAAATTTTGGTCAGATAAAATTGGATAATATGGTACAATAATTATGGATTTTTTTATATTATCATAATCTGTGCATAAAACATCTATATGCTTCTTTTGATGATATTCATCTTGTTTATATTCTCTATTTTCATCTTGATTTTTAATATCAATATATTCAAATCTCTGAAATCCTCCATCAGCTTCATCAAGAATTCTTAATAAACTGATAAGAAATTTTATGTTTATTTGTTCATTTCTATATTTATATGATTTACTATCTAGTTCAGTCAAAGGTATAAACATATTATCTAATTTATCTGTAGATATTAAAGAAATAATTTTATTATTTTTATTTAATAGCTCAACTATAATATCCTTATTATTATCCTTATTATTATCCTTATTATTATCCTTATTATCATCCTTATTATCCTTATTATTATTAATTGGTACCCAAGATGAATGATATCTTATGATTGTCGCGATTATCCTTTTAAGATTGTCTGAATCTGCATCTAATTTTAACTTTTCATTAATAAAATCCTTTATATTTTTTAATTCATTATCAAAAATATCATCATCGTACTCTATAAAATAACCGCTCAAAAAATTATGGATTTTTCTTACTTTTATGGTTGTTTTATCTTCAAATAATTCTTCAATTTTTCTTATTTTAGCAAAATAAAGTCCTATATCATGAAATAAAATGGATAACAACATTATATATATATGTATAGGATCCATATTTTCCAATCCTTGATTTTTACTACAAATTTTAAAATATAATGATAATAAATTTTTTATGTGTTTTTCTCCGTGTGATACAAATCTTTTTTCAGTTTCTTTCATCCATGCATACTTTACATCTATTTCTCTAAATATTTTAGAATTAAATAATTTATTTTTAATATCATTATATATTTCATAATATTCACCCAATTTTAATTTAAAAAAGTTTTCCATATCAATATCATTTAAAATTGGAATCTCATAAACATTCTCTAAAATTTCAATAAATTGATAATTAATATTGAAATTTATCGAAAATAATTTAGATAATATTAAAATATAATCAAATTGACAATCATAGCTATATGGATTTGTTATTTCTGCTTTGATTAAGTTAGAAATTAATTTTAAAATTTCTATGGATTTTTCTCTATTTATGAATTTTGACAGAATCATTATTAAAGATTTGCAATTATTATCTTTATCATAAAGATAATAATATATAATCTTTTTTATTGCTTCCATTCGTATTTCTTCAGATTCATTTAAAGTTAAATTTTTTATAATTTCAATCATATTTCCTTTTATATTTATTAATTCTTCTTTTGTGAGTAAATAATCTATTACATTAATTAAAATTTTTTTATCAGATCCTTTTTTATAGTAATCATTTATTTCTTCTAAAATATTATTTTTTAATTTTTTATTTATATTCTTTTTTAAATATATATTTAATTTGAATTTAAGCATTTCAGGAGTATATATTCCAATCTTTTTCATATTTTCTATAATATCATCTATTTCCTCTTTTATTTTATCCATAGATTCATTTGCATCAGAAGAATTATTTATAATTTTAATTATATTATTAATCATTTCGATTGTTTGTAAATTTTTAATAGATTTTAATCTATCTTTAATTAATGAATAAATTTCATTAATTTTATCACTTTTTAAATTAAAAATAGATAATGAATTTAAATATGTATTAATTAAGTCATTGTTATCGTTTTTTCTAATATTAGATAAATAATTTATAATCTCTTCTTTAATATTTTCATCTTTTAGATCGTTGGCAATTTCAGCTAGTAAATTTATATATTTTTTTATTTTTATAATATTTTTTTCTTTTATTCCATTTTTTATGATGGATTTTATTAATAATTTAACTTTATTATTATAAGGATCAATATTATGCTTTAGATCTTTTTTATTTAATAAAGTATTTAAAATAGAAATTATAATATTAATATATTGTGTTCTATTAATTATTTCTTCAAAAACATCTAAAATAAATTCAAAATTAGTGTCATTAATATTAATATTATCAATAAAAGCATTTATGATATCTTCATCACTTTCCATTAGGAAATTTTTAATTTCATCGTTCATTTCTTCTTTATTAAAATTTAATTTTTTTGCAATTTCAATTGCGATTATTTGCCGAAACATTTTATTTTTATTATCACGAACTTCTTCTTTAGATAAATTAAAAAAATCATCTTTGATTAAATTAGCTAAAATCTTTGAAGCTAAAAAATAAATCTCAAAATCTTTTTCTTTAATAAAATTTATTAAACGCTCTTTACAATAAGCCTTAAACTTATCATCCTCCTCAAATATCCTTTTATTATTTTTTAATAACTCATCTAATAGAAAAATTCCAAATATTTTTTTATCTGTATCTTTTAATAAATTATCAATTTCTTTTTCAATAATTTTTTTATCTTCATTAAATCTTCTCTTATCATTTTCTAATATTTGAGAAATTAATTCTAATTTTGATAATAAAAATATCCAAATACTGATTATCTTTACATCTAGTTCGTATATTAATTCGTTATCATTTTTGTTAATATATCTTACTAATTTTAAAAATTCATCATTATTATGATCTTGATGTTCAAAATAACCTAAGTAAATCTCTAATCTTTCTCTTAATATCCTTTTATTATCATCATCTTTTAATATATTACTATTCAAAATTTTATCTAAAAAATTAAATAAATTATATAAAAATTTCTTATTTAATTTTATGTAATTATTTTCATTTATAATAAACCTTAATGTTTTTTCAGTAATTTCCTTATCTTCAGTAATTATTTTTAGTTCTTCATCTATATTTTCTCCTTTATTTAATTTTAAAAAAATTATATTTAAAATTTTAGTTAATAGCAATGTCTCGATATCTTCTGTAAAAATATTTAGACCTTTTAAATTTTTTAAATTGTTAATTTCTTTTGAAATTTTAATAAGAATTATTAGTGGAAATTCAAATTCATTTACTTTTCTTAAATTTTTTTGAAATTTATCTATTATATCCTCATTTTTTTCTAATTTAAAAATATATTTTAAAAATAATAATGATAATCCTATTTTATTTTCTTCTTTTAACTCTTTGTTATGAAAAATATATTTAACAATTTTATCATTATTATCATTTTTTATTTTTATATCAACATTTTTAATTAAATTCCCTATTCCAATAAACAAATTTAAAAAATTATATTTTTTTAAATCTTCTTGATTTAATATTTTAATTAAGATTTCATTAATAATTTGTTCAATTGTTTTATTATTTGATTTAAAACTATTATCAATTAATATCAACCAGTTTAAAATTGCAATTAAAATAGATATTTTATTATAATTTTCTTCTAAATTGTCTTCATTTTTTTTGTAATTCAGTAAATTTCTAATATTTTCAATTAAAAATTCAATTAATTCATTTTCAATTTTATCTTTAATTTGATATTTATATATAATAAAACCTAATTTTATTCCATACAAAATCTCATCAAAATTATAAATAAAATTTTTATTTATAATATTTTTAAAAGCATCTAATATGTAAGAATGGTTATCTTCTATATTTACAAAATTAATAAAGTTTAAAGCATACTCATAATCTAAATTTTCATTTGTATTAATTAATTTTATTAATGATGATTCCGAATATTTATAATTTGTATCCACAAATAAACTTTATAAATTTCCAATATATAAATATTTTTTATAGTCAAATAATTCGGGACTATTATGTTTTTCGATTAATTGATCATCAGACCACCTTTTTTATCTGTTTTGAGGTAAGATTTTCATAGACTATTATTCGTGCTTCATTTGCACACTTTGAAATTCATTTCAAGAACAATCCTAACCTCAAACT
>JBMFMO010000022.1:0-8565 GCA_049970635.1 Minisyncoccia bacterium
CTTTTATTTCCAAAACTTTTCTTTAATATTCCAAAAGCTTTTTTTATAAAATTATTTTTATCCAAAGCAGTTTTTTCTTTAATTGTTTTAATAGTAGCCATAATTTAATTATAACATAATCTTAATTAAAAAATAAAAATTTAACAGATATTTTATCCGGCTTATTCATGAATTTTATCAGCGTAAATCCGCGGCTTTTAATTTATCAGCGTAAATCCGCGGCTTTTAATTTATCAGCGTTCATCCGTGGCTATAAAATAATCCGCGTATATCCGTGGCTTATGATATAATTATTATAGAGCCGGGGAGGAGAAGGGTTTCTCAGGCCGTCTCATAAGCGGCTAAAGTGGGTTCGACTCCCACCCCCGGTAATTTTTATTCTACAATAATCTTTCCAGCTTCTTTTTCAATATCATCAATCTTATAAAATATTAAATATACTCCTTTAGATAGCTTAAGATTTAAATTAGCTTCTTTTGCTGCTTCGATTTTTTCTGTAGATGTTGAGAAATCACCACCTTTAATTTCTATAATAGGAGTTGATGTGCCAGCATTTATAATCTTTAGATTTAACTCATCGCCTTCTTTAATCTTTATCTCATTTGGTTCTAATTTATCATTTTCAAATTTTGCTTCAATACTTTGGATTGTTGTTGTTGGTTTTATTGGCTCTGGAATTTCTAAAACTCTTGTTCCAGTAGGAGCTATTATAGGAGATTCAGATGGAGAAATCTCTGGCAATTCAACTTTTGTTACAATAGGTGCTCTATTTTTTATATAAAATAAAAATCCAAAAAATATTATTAAAACTATTAAGATTAACAAAATATTCCTTCCCATTTTTAAAAATTTTTAATCGACCTTATTAAATTATACAAATTTATCACAAATATCTAAAATTATGCCAAATTGATAAAAGCATGAAATCAGATATTAGATGAGAACCTCCATAGCTTAAAAATGGAACAGAAAGTCCTATAATAGGGAATATTCCTAAATTTATCATTATTGCTAATAAAAATCTTATTCCAAAATGGATTGCTAAAATGTATGAATAAACATAGCCAAGTGGTTCTTTTATAAAACTTGCTTCTGATACTATTGTTTTTAGTAAAAATAAGGATAAAAAAACATAAAATAAAAATCCTAAAAAACCTCTTTCCTCAATAAAACTTGCTAATATAAAATCTGTGTGAGCTGATGGTAAAAAACCAAGCCTTGCTTGCGTTCCTTTCCCATATCCCTTTCCTAAAAACCCTGCAGACCCAATAGTTATTTTTAATTGCCTTAAATTATATCCTTCCTCTAATGGTTTTCTTTCTGGATTGATGAATGTTAAAATTCTTTCTTTTTGATATTCTTTTAATATGAAAAACCAGGAGATAATAAAAAGCAATAACAAAATTAAAAATAATCCAATTATTTGTTTTTTATTCAAGAATATTACAATAGATACAAGCCATGTTAATAAAAAGATTGATACCATTCCGAGATCTGGTTGTAATAAAATTAAAAGAACTATGGGAGCTATTATCAAAAAACTAAAGAGCAAAAATATGTTGTTTTTTAATTGATAAGCAAATTTACTTAAAAAAATTGATAAAGAGGCTACAAGTAGAATTCTTGAAAATTCAGAAGGTTGAATTGAAAAACCTAAAAATGAAAACCAACTTCTACGGTATGAAGGCAAGATAAAAAGCAATGTAAGCATTAATATTATAAAAATATAAAAAAATTTGAAATATGGATCCCTTAAAAGATTATTGTACGTTACAAAACTTGATGATAATAGGATTAAAAAAGAGATGCCCCAAAAAATTATCTGTTTAATAAAATAATCGGATTTTCCTATTGAAAATAATGTTGACGATGAAATAAGCATAAAAAAGATTAAAATTATAAAAATAGGAATATTTATCTTCATTCTTCAAATAGATTTACTTCAGGGAAAAATAAAACCTTATCTGGTGTTTCTGTTAATGGTGGCAATGTTAAGACTATATTTTTACTTTCATTCGGTTCTAGAGAATCAACATATGTTTTCAATGCTCCTATAATTTCATTATCTTTATTAACTATTAAAAAATCTAATTCTATATTTTTATATTCTCTCTCACTAGAATTTACAACCTCACATTCAAATCTGTTTTGATAAATATTATAATTTAATAAATCTATCTTAACCTTATTTTCTTCTATTTTCTTCCAGTTTTCAATAGGAAAACTAATCTCAAAATCAACCTTTCTTATTTGGAAACCTGGCATTTTTAAATTTGTTTCTAAGATATACTTTTTTTCTAAAGGCAATATAAAACTTTCACCAGATACTTGCTTAAAATCATTATTACCATAAATTAAAAATCTATATGAAAATTTTTTTACACCATAATTATCATTTGGGTTTCCTACGCTTGCTATAAGATCTAATGTGTTATCAGGATATATTAAAATCTTTGCTTCAGATTTTCTTAATGGAGAAAGTTTTAAAACCTCGCAAGGAATGCATGGTCCGCCACAATCTATCCCTTCCTCTCCTTGATTTTTTATTCCATCATAACAACTTGGTTTTGGTTTGAATAAGAAATTGTATATTAAGAATGAAAAGATTAAAAATATTGAAAAAAATATTATTCCATAAAGAATCTGTTTTTGCCTCCTCATTTTTAAATTATAATATAATTTAAATATAGCGCCCGTAGCTCAATTGGAAGAGCAGGAGCGTTCTAAGCTCAAGGTTGGGGGTTCGACTCCCTCCGGGCGCAAATTAAAACCCTGTCCAATAAGGACAGGGCCGGAAAGAGTGGAGCAGTCAAATTATATGCCCCAACCCTTTGCCAAATAAATTATAAAGCAATGAAAAAAATTCTAAAAACCTTAAAAGAGAAAAGGGAAAAAATTATTATTATTTTAACAATAGCCCTTGTTGCATTATTATTCTTTCAAATAGGATTTATTTATGGTTCAAAAATTTTTACTCCTTGCGAAATTAAGATTTATAAAAAATAATGGAGGTATTAGAAAAAATTATAGATATAATAGGAAAAATTATGCTTGCTGGTGTTATATTATGGATAATAAGTGTTAAGATTATACTTAAAATTTGGAAAAATTTAACATCAATGCCTAAATGAGATATCAAAAAATTTTGAAATACCTTTTTATATTTTTAGATATAATCTCTTTTTATTTATCAATCTTTATCTTAGTCTTAGTAAGATATGATTTTAATTTTAGAGAATTAAAGATTCATTTCATAGGCTTTTCTTTTATCCTCCCATTTTGGATAATTTCTTTTTATTTAAATAATCTTTATGAATTTAATACCAGGGGATATAGAAATTATATTAGGATTTTAAGAGCATTTATTTCAGGCTTTTTAGTTTCAATCTTATTCTTCTATTTTATTCCATATTTAAAAATTACGCCAAAAATAAATCTTATTCTCTTTACTATTTACTTTTTTTCATTGTTTTTAATATTTAGAAAAAAATTCGAAGAAAGATTTATAAAAGAAGAAAAAATTAAAGTTTTAATAATAGCACCAGAAATTTTAAAAGAAAAAATCTTCGAAGATTTTAAAAATCTATCTTTATATGAGATAAAAAACTATCTTTCTGAAATTCCTTCTGATAAAAAAATTTTTGAAAATGTTGATCTTATTATAATAAGCAATCATTTAAAAACCCATAATGCTTTAGATATATTAATAAAGGAAGTTGATTTTAAGATTCCAATAATAGAGCTTATTGATTTTTATGAACAAAATTTTAACAGGATAATATTAGAAGAGATTGATGAATATTGGATTTTGAAAAATATAATAAATCCAGAATATAAGATAGAAGTTTTTATTAAAAGAGCTTTTGATCTATTTTTTGCTTTAATTTTGATGGTGTTTTTAATAATTCTCTTTCCATTTATAGCATTAGGAATTTTAATAAATTCTCCAGGCCCAATAATATTTTCTCAAAAAAGAGTTGGAAAAGATAATAAGATTTTTACTCTATATAAATTTAGAACAATGAGAGGAGAAAAAGATTTAGGGATTTGGGCAAGAAAAGATGATGAAAGAATATTCTTTTTTGGAAAAATCTTAAGAAGATTACATTTGGATGAATTACCTCAAGTTATAAATATTTTAAAAAATGAATTATCATTTGTAGGACCAAGACCAGAACAGATTAATATAGTTAATGATTTAGAAAAGAAGATAGAATTTTTTAATATTAGACATTTAGTACTTCCTGGTATAACTGGATGGGCACAGGTTAATTATAAATATGCTGGGAGCATAGAAGAGAGTAAAATAAAATTAGAATACGATTTATTTTATCTAAAAAATAAAAACTTTATCTTAGATCTTTTGATTATTTTTAAAACAATATTTAGTATTTAAATTTCCTCTTCATCTCCTCTTATTTCTTCTATATATTTAATATTCTCTAAGAATTTTTTTAAATCAACCCCCTCTTCAATTTTTAATATTAAAAACATCTGATACCTTTTTATTCTTAATGGGATTTTTTCTAAAAATGGTCCTGATATTTCAATTCTTTTATTAAACAAAATTTTCCTATTATTCAATTCATCTTTTACCTCCAACAATCTTTTATTTAATTCTTCTAAATTTTTTAATCTCCCTATAAGTTTTACTATTCTTGAAAATGGTGGTAAAAAGCCTTCTTTTCTTTCATTAATAATATCTTTTATAATCTCTCCATTTTTTATCTTTTCTAAAATTTCATCATTAAGTTTTGTCTGAATATATGTTTCGTCTGCTCTATTGGATAAAAAATTTAGTATTCTTAAGTTCCTTTCTTTTAAAAATATGTTCCATGAGAAAAATGCAGAGTCAAAATTTAAAAATATAGCCAAGTCTGTTTTTGGTATTAATGGGTTTAAAATATGTAAGCTTCCTATTAAAGTATATCTTTTATAATCTTTTTTTAAAAAATTTTTTATATCAGATTCATCATTTATAAAAATAGTAAAAAATCCTTTTTTCTCCAAAAAATTTTTTATCCATAAACCACCAATACCTTTTAAAGATAGATCAGAAGAACCACAATTTGGACATTTTTTTGCAATATCATATTCATTAAAACAAATTCTACAATAAAGCTTATTTTCTAAAATAGATAATGGATAATTGCATTTTGGACAATTAAATTCATAAAAACAGTTATTACAATAAAATTTTTCAGCCAAAGATTTTGTAGGCGTATATATCTTTGAGTTTTTATAGTTTTCTAATAATTTTGGTAGCTCATCTATATTTTTAATTGTTTTAAATGAAAAAATTGGGAATTTTTTAAGATCTAATCTTACATATGTTTCTAATGTTGGAAAACTATCAATTAAAATAAGTTCTGTTTTTAAAAGCCTTGCTAATTCTTTAATAAGATTTAAATAATTAAAATATGGTGGTTTAAAATGTTCTTTATAAAATATACTACCCTCTTCAAAAACTATAATAGAGTTTAATTTTTGCCATGGTAAAAATATTGAATTTTTCGCTCCTATAAAAATTACATCTTCTTTATTCAGGATTTTTTTTATAAGATCTGAAAATTTCTCTTTTTTAATCTCAAAATCAATTAGATAGGAATTATCTATCTCACTATTTAATAATTTTGCCTCTTCTTTTGTCGGTGTAATTATAAGTAAAGGAGGTTTATTTAGTAAATTTTTATCAAATCTTTTGAAATAGAGAATATTGAATCTTTTGTTAAACTCTGGTTTTGGTTCAATCTTTAAATCTTCTATTTTTTTGTAAAAATTTGTAAAAAAACAAAAAGAATGAGATAACGATATAAAATAATTTTTGCTTATCCAATGAGAAAATCTTTCTTGAATTTCAGACAAAAAGCTTTCTTTTAAAACCTCTTTTACATTTTTGAGAGTAAAATCTAATTTTTTTACCTCGCTTTTAATAATTGGCTTAATATCCTTCACAATTCCTATTTTGTTTTTTCCTTTAAAATCTACTTTTACTAAGCTATATTTTTTAATATATTTTGTTGAAAAATAAGTAAAATAATCAGGAGTATTTGGTGGAAGTTGGTCTAATATTATAATATTTAAAGTATATATTTTCGCCATTTTTTATTTTTTGATAAAATTATTTTAAGGCATTATTTAAAATTTAATAAAAATAATGGCAGTAAAAATTGGAATAGATTTAGGGACAGCAAATAGAAGAAGAAAAGATTTTGAAGAAAAGTTTTATAATATTGAAAAATGTAAGAAAATAAAAGAGTTTTTAGTATATAAGGATAGTAATCTATTTATTGATGAAAGCTTAAGGGATAAAAAATTTTTATCTCCTGTTAACAGAAAATTTTTCCAATCATCATATTATAAGCAAATATTAAATAATCATTATTTTAAAAGTAATTTTTAACAATATTAAATAATTATTAATAAAAATAATGGCAGTAAAAATTGGAATAGATTTAGGAACAGCAAATACAACAGTTTATATTTCTGGGAAAGGAATAGTTTTAACAGAACCAACAGTTATAGCAGTTGATGAGCTTACTAATAAGATTTTAGCTGTTGGCAAAGAGGCAAAAGAAATGATAGGAAAAACCCCTGGCGATATAAAAATTTATAGACCCTTAAAAGATGGAGTTATAGCAGATTATAAGGCAACATTAGCATTATTAAGATATTTTTTAGAAAGAACAAAAATCCCCAAATTTTTAAAACCAATATTAGTAATTTCAGCTCCAGCAGGGATAACTTCAACAGAAAAGAAAGCAATAATTGATGCAGCATTAGAAGCAGGAGCAAGGGAAGTTTATCCCATAAGAGAGCCTATTTTAGCAGCATTAGGAGCGGATTTACCAATAAATATGCCATCAGGTCATATGATAGTTAATATAGGAGGAGGGACCTCTGAAATAGCAGTAATATCATTAGGAGGAATAGTTACTTGGGATTCTATAAGAACTGCAGGAGATAGATTTGATCAGGCTATAAAAGATTATTTAAGAAGAAAATTTAATTTAGCGGTAGGAGAAACAACTGCAGAAAATATAAAGATACAAATAGGTTCAGCAACAATGACAAAAAATAATAATGAACTATCTATGAATGTAAATGGCATAAACATTCTTACTGGTTTGCCAACAACAATTAAAATAACTTCAAACAATGTAGCAGAAGCACTTCAAAGAGATTTAAGAGAAATAATTTCAGGTATAAAAAAAGTTTTAGCAATAACCCCACCTGAACTTGTAGCAGATATTATGGAAAAGGGGATAGCTCTTTCAGGAGGAGGTGCATTATTAAGGAATTTAGATGAATTGATTTATCAACATACTGGAGTTCCAACATTTTTAGTAGATGATCCTTTATTTGCTGTGGCAAGAGGAACTGGAAAAATAATAGAAAAATTAGATTTATATAGAAGAATTTTAATAACGCAAAAATGATTATAGGGAATTATAAACAGCAGGATATATTAAGAAGAATATTTTCAGATTATAAAAGAGGATCATTTATATTAACAGGGCCAGAGGGAGTAGGTAAATTTTCTTCTGCAAAAGAGATAGCAAAAGATTATTTAAAAGAAAAGAAAGATTTGGTTTTGATTGATACAGATGAAAAAATAATTAAAGTTTCTACTGCAAAGTTTATGCAAAATTTATTAAGAATTAGCACAGATTTTAAAAGAATTATTATTGTAAATGATGCACATAAATTAAATAAAGAAGCACAAAATTCTTTATTAAAAATAATAGAAGAGATACAAACAGAAGCATTGTTATTTTTTGTAACACATAAACCATTTAAAATTTATCCAACGATAAGATCGAGAATGCAAAATATAAAGTTTGATTTTGTACCAAATGATGAGATTAAAAAATTTTTAAAAGAAAAAGGATTAAGTGAGAAGACTATAAATTTAGCCTTAGAATTATTTCCTGGACAGATTGGAAAGATTTTGAAAATTTTAGAGAATAAAGATATTTTTAATACTGTATCAAAGATCTACAATTTAAAAGATGATTTTGAAAGACTCTTATTATTATCAAAGATTGAAGAAAAGATTGAGTTAGATGAATTTTTGTCATATTTAATAATATTTGAAAGAAAAAAAATGTTAAGCGGTAATAAAGAATCAATTTATAAGATAAAAATTTTAGAAGCTTTATATCAAGACTCTCAAAACTTTTTAAATAAAAATTTACAATTAAATAATATATTATTAAACGTTATTTAAATGGATAAGGCACTTGATATTTTAAAATATGCTTTGATAATTGCAGTTTTGATATATTTTTTCGGATTTATTTTTGGTGAAGATTTTTTTATAAAAATAAGCAAATCAGGAGAAAAATTGGTACCATATGGAATAAAGATTTTACATTTAAGATAAATTGTTGCGGGGGCCGGAATTGCACCGGCGCCTCGGGCTTATGAGACCCGCGTGGTACTACTCCACCACCCCGCTATATTCCTCTAGGCCCATCCTACTTAGGCAAAGCGAGTTTGCTCGCTCAATCGCCAGTCCGGCCTTCGCTTATGCTTCGGCTCGGACATTCACCCACGGCCTAC
>JBMFMO010000023.1:0-8558 GCA_049970635.1 Minisyncoccia bacterium
CTTATTACCCTTTCATTAGCAAGCTGTGCAAGGCTTTTACCTTCATATTCCGATCCCAATAAGGACCCATATTGAGGATTATTTATTATATTTCTTAATGCTGAGCTAGTTGCATCTCCATATGTAATATTTATTACACCCTTAGAGTTGGGCACTTCATTTTCGTCGCATATCCGTGTCTCTGCATAAGCTTTATTTATTAAACTAACTCCTGATGATAATGATCTTTCAATTAAGTTTACTAATCCATAAGATAATAATGCTATTACTAATCCGATTGTTCCCCATATTAATCTTGTTTTTGCTTCTCCTCTTGCTTTTTCATCATGTCCTTTTGTTATTAGTAAAATTCCAGTCCATATATACATTATTACAGCAAAAGAACCAGACAATATAATTAAGATTTTAAAAGCAAAACTAAAAAATACTAAAAAACAATTAATAAATCCTTTGCAAACAATTGGAGCAGGTTCTAAAGAAGATGAACTTAAACCATATTTACCAGGAAATGGATAATTTACATTCTGAGCTAACATTAAAAATTATTAATTTGTTATTTTATTTCGTAATTGTCCCTGTTTTTATTATACTAGCAAGCCATGATACAAGCCCCCATGATATCAAAGCTACAATTAAACCAATCGTTCCATAGATAATCCTACTCTTTGCTACATCACCACCTTCTTTGGTCATATGTTGCCCTCTTATATATATTATACCAGCCCAGATATAAAAAATTACAGCAAGCATAATAGCTATATAAAATATAAACTTAAAAGCTACTGATAAACCATAACGAAGCGTCTCTTCTACACTGCCCTTAAGTATTCCTGGCTGTTGGGTAACATCTCCTGGTTCAACTGGTGGGGCTATTTCTTGTGCTAATGATAGATATACTGGTGCTAATAAGACAAGGATTGTTATAATTGGCAATAGCTTTTTCATTTTAATTAAATATTAATTCGACCTTTATTTATATTATTATTAAATATTAATTCGACCTTTATTTATATTATTATAACAAAATTTTTAAAAATCAAGTTTTTGTTTTAAAATTTTTTAATGTTTGCAAGGGTATTTTCAGCAATTTTAGATGGTTTAGAAGGAGAGATCGTTGAAATTGAAACTGGATTACTTTCTGGAATAACATCTTTTTCAATTGTTGGCTTACCTGATAAAGCTATACAAGAAGCAAAAGAAAGAATAACATTAGCATTAAAATCTATAGGTGCAAAGCCTCCTTTAAAATTTAATAGAAAAACAGTTGTTAATCTTGCTCCAGCTGATATTAAAAAAGAGGGTGCATATTTAGATTTAGGGATAGCAATAAGTTTTTTATCTGCATCAAAACAGATTAATTTTAGTGATTTGAGTAAAAAGATTTTATTTTTAGGAGAACTATCTTTAGATGGAAATTTAAGAAAAATTAAAGGAGCATTACCTATAATTTTAAGTTTAGAAAGATATTTTGATGAGATATATTTGCCTGAAGAAAATTTGAATGAGATAAGATTTTTAAAAACTAATAAAGTTTTTCTATTTAAAAATTTAAGAGAGGTTATTGATCATATTGAAGGAAGGGAAAGAAAAGAAAAATTTGAGCCAAAAGAATTTTATTATGAGAAAAGATTAGAAGATCTATCTTTTATAAAAATTTCTGATTATATTTTAAGAGCATTATTAATAGCTGCAAGTGGAAGGCATAATCTATTATTGTTTGGACCACCAGGAACAGGTAAAACATTAATTGCTAAAAATTTAGTAAATCTTTTACCTAATTTAAGTTATGAAGAATCATTAGAAGTTACATCAATATATAGTGCAAGTGGAGAAATTTTAGATGATTTTATTTATTATCCTCCATTTAGAAATCCACATCATTCTGCTTCTCCAGTTTCAATTTTAGGTGGTGGGCAAAATCCTAAGCCTGGTGAGGTTTCATTAGCTCATAGAGGAATATTATTTTTAGATGAATTACCAGAATTTAGAAGAGATATTTTAGAGGGATTAAGAGAACCATTGGAAAATGGTGAGATAACTGTTGCAAGAGCTAAAAAAACTATAAAATTCCCAGCAAAATTTTTATTCATAGGAGCATATAATCCTTGCCCCTGTGGTTATTATGGTGATCCTGAAAAAGAATGTGTTTGTTCTCCAAGTGATATAAGAAGGTATAGAAAAAAGATATCTGGTCCAATTTTAGATAGAATAGATATTTTAATTAATGTTCCAAGGATAAAAGGTGAGGATCTTTTAAAAGAAGATTTAAGAGATTATAAAGATATTGTTGAAAAGATTGAAGAGATGAAAGAGATACAATTAAAAAGGCAAGGAAAATATAATAGTGAAATTAGCCCAAAAGAGATTAAAAAATATTGTAAATTAGATGAAAAAGCAGAAGATTTACTTAAAAAATCAATAGATAGATTAAAGATTTCAATAAGATCAGCACACAAGATTATTAAAATAGCAAAAACAATTAGCGATTTAGAAAAGAAAGATATTATTAATCAAGAACACATAGGAGAAGCATTACAATACAGAACAATCGAAGAATAAAGATTTTTTGATTTAAAAAAATAAACAATTAAATATTCTAAAAATGAAGATAAATTATTTTTTAATATATTGAAATAATTTTTCTAATCTTTAATATCAAATCTATTATTTCTTTTTTAACTTCCTCCGCTTTCAAAAATAAATGGATTTTATATTTATTTTTTATAATCAAGCTAATTAAATTTTAGATGATAACGAATAAGGGGCTGCGGATTATATTGCAGCCCCCGAATCTTTTCTTATCAGATGAAGAAGACTGTTTCAGACCTCGCCTCCCTCTCGCTCTGCGGAATCTCGCGTCCTAAGGCTTTACTAAGATCTTCCCACGCGTCCTCTAAGTCCTCGCCGCAGCCACTCTTCCCTGTTACCTCGTCCTTAACATAGCAGCCCTCCAGGGTGCAGGACACCGTGTAGCGGTAATAAGGCTCCTTTTTCTTCAACTTCTTAGGAATCGGCCCTATCTTCTTCTCCAAATCTCGCCATGCTTTCTTTATCGCTTTGTCGGGGTTGGCCCCGCGTGCGCATCCCACGCCCTGCTGCGATGTTGTCAGGTCTTTTACTACAGCATACCAAACATCCAAATCCTTCTCAGCATAGCTGTATCTTATCAAGAACCGGTTCCCTGCGAGATAATCCCATTTCATTCTTCTCACCTCCTTTCTTTATAGTTTTCTACTAAAATTACAAATTAAAAAATTTTAAAAGTCAAGGGATGAAAATATAGGAAAAATAAGGGTTTTTTAAGGAAGAGAAAAATTTTTTAGAAATTTTAAAACTTCAATTTTTATATTTTTGGGATTTTCTTTTTTTATAAGTAGTCTATATATCCAATCAGCTATCTTTACCATATCTTTTTCTTTCATTCCCCTTGTTGTTATTGCTGGCGTTCCTAATCTTAAACCACTTGGATAAAATGGAGATTTGTCACCTGGCAAAGAGTTTCTATTTGCTAAAATATTTGCAGATTCTAAAATTTTTTCAGCTGTTTTACCATCCATCTCTATATTTTTTAAATCTATTACCATTAAATGATTATCTGTACCATCTGTATAAAGCTTAAACCCTCTTTTTATCAATTCTTCACTTAATTTTTTAGAATTTTTTATAATCTGTTTTTGATAATTTATAAAGCTTTTTTTCATAGCTTCTTCAAACATCACTCCTATTGCAGCAATAACATTATTGTGTGGGCCCCCTTGTAATCCTGGGAAAACAGATCTATTAATTGCATCTTCTAAATCTTTTCTCATAAATATTAATGCTCCTCTTGGACCTCTTAATGTTTTATGTGTTGTCATTGTAACAACATCTGAATAAGGAAATGGGCTTGGATGCAATTTTGCTAATACTAAACCTGCTATGTGCGCTATATCTGCTACATGATATGCTCCAACATCTTTTGCTATCTCATAAAATTTTTTAAAGTTTAATCTTCTTGGATAAGAGGTAATGCCAGAAACTATTAATTTTGGTTTAAATTTTTTTGCTAATTTATAAATCTCATCATAGTTTAATAAACCAGTTTGCTTATCCACTTCATATTGTTTAACCTTAAACAATTTTCCGCTATAACTTACAAAATGACCATGGGTTAAATGTCCTCCACTTGTTAAAGATAAGCCCATTATCTTTTCTCCTGGCCTTATTAATCCTAAATAGACAGCTAAGTTTGCTGGAGAACCAGAATATGGTTGAACATTTACTGACCATTTTTTAGGATTTAAATTAAATGCTTTTAATGCTAATCTTTGAACATATAATTCCAATTCATCATAATACTCATTTCCTGGATAATATCTTTTCCCTGGATAACCTTCTGAATATTTATTTGTTAATGGAGATCCTAATGCATATAAAATATCTTTTGATACAAAATTTTCAGAAGGTATTAAATCTATCGTTTTTTCCTGTCTTTTTATCTCTTTTTCTATTATCTTTTTAACAATTCCCATTTTTTATATTTTAAATCTTGTTTTATAATTATATTATGCGGAAGAAGATTTTAATTATTGCTTTAATTTTAATATTGGTTCCATTTTTAAAAGAGGTTTTTTCTCCTACAAATGCTGTTGTTCAACATAATTTTATAGAAAATAATCTATTTTTAAGCACTAATAGAAACATTTCAATTGAAAAGGAGAAGGCCTCCAAAGATTATATTGTTACTGTTACTGGTTATTCTTCTAGTAGAGATGAGACAGATGATGAACCATTTATTACTGCATCAGGAGATTTAGTAAAGGAAGGAATAGCTGCATCAAATTTTTTGCCAATAGGAACAAAGATTAAAATTCCATCATTATTTGGTGATAAAGTATTTGAAATTAAAGATAGAATGAATAAAAGATTTTATTATAGAGTTGATATATGGTTTCCAACAAAAGAAGAAGCAAAAAATTTTGGCGTTTATTATAATGTAAAGGTAGAAGTTTTAAATTAATATCTTAACAAATCCTTCTTTTGTTTGAAAGTTTTCAATAATTGAGGGGATTTAAAAAATATTTAGTTTAAAAGAATTTTTGAAGCATTAAGAAGATTTTATTTCAAGATTATAAAAAGTATATATTGCTATTCATTTAATAGAAAGATTCTCTTTCAAAAATCCTCTAAACCTATTTTGCCGAACTATCAAAAACCCTTAATTTTCCTATATTTTTTAAATATTTTTTTATCTTATAATCTCAAACCCTAAATATTTTATTAATTCTTCAGGTATCTTAACTTCACCATTTTTTGTTTGAAAGTTTTCAATAATTGAAATGATTGTTCTTCCTATAGCAATTGCTGTTCCATTTATTATATGTACAAATTCTATTCCATTTTTTCTTTTAACCCTTATATTCAATCTTCTTGCCTGAAAATCTGTTGTGTTTGATGTTGAGTGTGTTTCTCTATATCTATTTTCAGATGGCATCCATGTTTCTATATCAAATTGCTCTGCATTTGGATGAGCCATATCTCCTGTACAGATTCTTACAACCCTATATGGTAAATTTAACTTTTTTACTAAATATTCTTCAGCAGCCAAAATAAATCTATGCTCTTCCCTTGATTCTTCTTTTTTTGTAAATGAAACCATTTCAATCTTATCAAATTGATGAACCCTTAAAATCCCCCTAACATCTTTTCCATAACTACCAGCCTCCCTTCTAAAACATGTTGAAAATCCTAAAAATCTTAAAGGTAAATCTTTTTCATTTAAAATTTCATCTTTAAACATTGAAACAATGGAGTGTTCAGCTGTTCCAACCAATACTAAATTATCTTCAGTGATTTTAAAAAATTCTATATCACCAGAATCAACATATCCAAGATTTTGCATTATTTCAGGTTTTATCATAACTGGAGGAATAACTGGAATAAATTCTTTTATCTTTACCTTCAAATTATTTTCTTTAATTATCTTTTCAATAATATTTTTATCTGTTAAATTATCAAAGACGAATTTTATTAATGCTATCTCTAATAATGCTCCCTCATTTTTTAAATAACCAAATCTTGATCCAGAAATTTTACTTGCTCTTTTCACATCAATAATATCTAATTTTTCTCCAATTGTTAAATGGTCCTTTGGTTCAAAATCAAATTTTGGTTTTTCTCCAACCTCCCTTATAACAACATTATCATTCTCATTTTTCCCAACTGGCACATCATCAAAAACAATATTTGGAATTTTTCTAATTAAAGTATCAAATTCATTATTCAATTTTTCTATCCTATCTTCTAAATTTTTAATCCTTTCTTTGATCTCTTTTAATTCTTTTAATTTTTCTTTTTCAGGCTTTCCTTTTGATTCTAAATTTAAAATATGCCTCAATCTATCTCTTTCTTTTATTAATTCATTCGCTTCTTTCTTTATATTCACCAATTTTTCAAGATCTATATCAACATTTCTTTTCTTACAGTTTTCTTTAATAATATCTAAATTTTTTAATAAAAGCCTTGGATCTATCATTAATTAATTATAATTTATAAATGAGAAGAAGGAAAACGAGAAGGATAAAAAAGATAAATTTCGATTATAGATTT
The DNA here is from genome assembly GCA_049970635.1 of Minisyncoccia bacterium. Taxonomy (GTDB): domain Bacteria; phylum Patescibacteriota; class Minisyncoccia; order UBA6257; family HR35; genus JBMFMO01. The sequence goes on from JBMFMO010000023.1 coordinate 6,589, forward strand.
TTTTTAATATTTATTTTGATAATTTTAATTTTTGCTCTAACACAAATAAGATTTTTGAAGATAAATGTCTCTGATAATAGTGTAAAGATTAAAGATTTATATATTTTATACTACATATTTTTTAAAAAAGATTTGGCAGATAAAATTTTTGATATTTGCGATGATGCAGTAAGGGTTAAATTTAAACCTAATTTTATAGATTTTAGTTTGAATATTGATTTAGAAAAAGAGAAACCAGTTGCTATTATCTGCTCTTCAGATTGTTATTATTTAGGCTCCTATTCATATATCTATAAAGATTCAATAAAGAATGAATATTTCCCTATATTTTCACAATTAAAAATTTTACGAAATTCTTATTTAGATCCCCTATTAACAGATGCTTTTTCTAAAATCTTTGAATATTCAAATTTAAATTCAATTATCTTAAAAAGTGGTGAAATACTTTCTAATAAAGATATAAAGATTGTTTTAAAAGATGGGAAGGAGATTTTATTTGACCCCAATAAAAATATTGATGAAGAGATAAAAAAGCTTCATTATTTTTTAACCAACTATAAAAACTCTTATTCCAGAATAGATCTTAGAATACCAGGAAAATTATACTTTAAATAATTATCTATTTTTAGGAGGAAGGCATTCCCTATGATATACAGGCCTTGATAAATTACCATTTTCATCCCTTTGTGGATCAAAAGGTAATTCCTCTACTGGTTTACCACATTTAGCACATACCCATACCTCACCAGGTCTTGGCCTATACATCCTTCTCCCTCTTTTTCCGTTAGGCATAAATATTTTTTCTTAATTCCGACTTCATATCAAGTGTTCAATCAAGAACACCTTAATTTTATCATTAATCTCTTTAATATCAAAAATTTTATCTTTGAATTTTTTTTGATAAGTTAAAATTGTTGAGCTTGCAAAGCTTTTTTGAAAAAGGTCGAAATTTCTATCTGTTATAATCATTATCTTATTCTCCATCTCCTTTTTAATATATTTTTCAAGTGATATTCCGCAATAATTTTCCTTTGGCGACAACAAAACAAGGGCTTTTATATCTTCATTTAAAGATAAAAATTTTAAAGAAATATTAGCTCCTTCTTCTTCTCCTATTAAAAACTGATTACTTATCTTAAACCCCTTTGTCTCTAAAAATTTGCTTGCGGAAAAAAGATCATAAATATAATTTTTACAATCTATATCTTTCCAATTTAATCTTCCATTTATAGAATTTATACTCTCATTATGACCTCTTAAATCTATTGCTAATATTGAATAATTAGATTTAAGCAGATATTCGCTCAAATTTTTAAATCTTTCCTTATTTGAACCTAAAGAATGTACTAATATTCCAGCAAATTTGCTATTAGGATTATAATAAAAATCTCCTACTATATTAACACCATCATCTGTTTGAAAAATAACCTTTTTTTGTTTTATAAAATTTGATTCACTTCCTTTTTCAACTTTATTTTTTAAATAACAAAAAATTGTTGTTGCTAAAATTATTAGAATCAATATAAAAAATGCAATTATGAAAAAGAAAATTCTTCTACTCATTGCGGGGGCGACGGGATTTGAACCCGCGACCTCCTCCTTGACAGGGAGACGAGCACTCCAGGCTGCTCCACGCCCCCTTAATATAATATAATAATTATAATATAGGTATTTTATAACCACACCCTGCACCACTCAGGGTACAGAGCGTGTAAATTAAATATTTTAATAAAATCTATTATAATATAAAAGTGGGGGTAGGATAAAAAGAAAGTGAGGTTTGCGAGGAATACTAACAAAATAATTAATAATAAATCTCGCTTCTTATAGAAGCGAGATAAAATTAATTGCGATAGCAATTATGCAAACAATATGCGAATAGCAGAAACACTAATAAATAAAGTTTTTTATAGAAATAAAAGGCAAAGCGAGATTTGCGAGCGAAATTCGGGTAGGCCGTGGGTGAATGT
>JBMFMO010000024.1:0-7945 GCA_049970635.1 Minisyncoccia bacterium
TTTTTTTATATCGTCTATCAAGATTTTATAATTTTCTAAATATTTATCTGAAAATAATAGCTCTTTTTTATTTTTAAATTTGAAATTTAGGATATTCGCCTCAATAACCAAGGCGTATAACAATTCAGAAGATTCTAAATTTAATTTTTCCTCGTTTAAAACTAATTCCACATGATTTAAAATTATTGGATAGAGGGGTTCTCCTTCAATAAATTTCTTAATAAGCCATACTGAATTTTTATTACTGGAATTTAAATTCCTATATTGAATATATTTATTTAAAGCATCTCTAATCGTGTCATCCAAGATTATTGATGCTTGAAGTTTTGGAATGCCAATATATTCAACATCTTCTATTTGTTGTTTAACTAGATTTTGGTAAGAGATTATGTACATATTTTCCAAACTCCAAGATGATTTATATTCTACTAAAGTGTCTATTATTTTATCCCAAGTAATTTTTAAGATTAAATTTTGATCATTATTTTTAATTTGTTTATTATATGTTCTAAGTTTTTGATTAATTTTATATGTAAAGTGTAAATCATTTGAATAAAAAAATACATATCCCAAGCCTTTAAAATATTCAAAAGCATATTTAAAACAAAGCAAGTAAACAAAAAAATATGGCAATTCTTTTTTAAATTGCTCTGTAAAAAATTTTGAATAATTAATATTTGAAAACTCATTTCGAGATGGTAAAAATTTATTTATCGACTTATCTATTGTTTTAAATTGATCCTCATTCAAATTAAAACTTATTGCATCATAAAAAGATTCCTTTTGCTGCTCAGAACTACTTAAATAATTAAAAAATGAAAAATTTTTATAAAATTGATCATCAATGGGAATTCTATTTATATTTTTTTTATTTATAGCTTTGTATTTGTCAATGTATTTATCCCATATATGGTCTTTTAATTTAGAAGCATCTAATTTTTTTAATTCCTCGTCGTTTTTTAACCTCTCCAAATCTTGCATTAATGATGAATCTAATGATGAATCTTTATTTTTATTACTTTTAGATAACAATTTATAAATATATGCGAATGGAAAATATCCATAATAAACTGCAATATCGTTTTGGTCTATTTCATTTTGCAATTGTTCTAAATCCCACCCATAAACATCCTTCATCAAATTGATAAAGCCTAAAATTCCTGCATCTATAAACCAATTCCCTGTAAAATTTAAACTATTTTTATTGTTGCCATAAGAAAGTTCTTCTTCCTGGCTTAAACGATTACCCACATTGTAAATTTATGAATTTCAAATATTTAAAAGTTTTTGATAATATTAAAACGTGATATCCTGAAATTATTTCCTTTTTATACTCCTATCTTTCATTCTTTAATCTCCCCTTTCTTCAAATTTTTAATATCATATGCCATCACATGTGTTATTATCATATTTTAACATATACTCATGTGCGTCCTCCTGTTTTTATAATATTTTACCATTTCGCTTCATATTTTGAAATATTTCCTCAGATAATTTTAAGTGAAAATCGGTCTTTCCAGCTTCCAGTTTGATTATAAATACTTTTCCCTTGCCTTTATTGTGTATTATCCCATTTCCCTCAAGGTATTTCTGGAATTTATTTTTTCTGATTCCTTTAATCTCTGAGCAATGATAGAAAATGCGCTCCGTGATCCGTCATTAATTCCTTTGGAGCCCAATACTTATCTATTTCTTTCCACAGAGCACATATGAAATTTTCTGCCATTCCACGTTCATATTTCCAAAGATGAATTATAAACCTAGATGCATAATCCTCTATATCAATATAATTTTATCATTGAACTCAATTCAATACATATGCCACAGAGTGTTTTTTTACTATATTCCACCTCAGTTTTTCTCAACCTAGCCGGATCGGAAAATATTATATCATATTTTTCAACAGCTTTTATAATATTTTCATCAAACACGTCTCTAAAAATCAATTCAACGTTTTTTCTTTTCTTTATTTTCATATCTTCCATTACCATTTTTCTTTTTCAATATCCTGTGTATTTTGCCGTGTTAATATCTTTATTCATCTTTTCAATTAAAAGTGTTTTACATTTTTTATGTGCTTTTCTTACATCATATATGTTATTTTCATATACGCAGAGATGTTCATAAGAAGTAAATTAAATTGTAAAACTATAGATTTATTAACTGTTATTTTTTATAATTTATTGTATGCGTTTGATGCTTAAAATTATTGCAAAATATAATCAAATAGATATTTCAAGCGAATATCATAAACTCCAAGGGTTTGTTTATAATCTATTGAAAGAAAGCGGTTATTCCAATATACACGACAAAAAAGGGTACAAGTTCTTTTGCTTTTCCAATATTTTTCCACCTGGTCCCATGAAACAAGGTGATTTGAGATATTTTATAATATCTTCCCCCAGCAAGGATATTATTGAATCTTTATCAGCTTATATTTCAACATTGGTAGATAAGAGTGTGAACATTGGGGAGGCATCATTTATATTGAAGAGCTTTGAAAAATTTGAAATAAAGGTTCCTAGAAATGATGTAATTATATCTTCTGCAACGCCTATCATAATAAGGATACCTGAATATATGTATGATATATATCAGATTCCTGAAGAAGAAAGAAAAAAAAGGTATTTGTATTGGAGAAAAAAATACTCCTTTAATGCATTCCTCAAACAATTAACTGATAATTTAATTAAAAAATATAATGATTTTTATGGTACAAAAATTGAGTTTTACGAAATTTTTGAACAGTTTTATTTCAAAAAAGAGATTCATACCAGTATTATTATTAATGGAAAGAGTTATGGAATTTCAGCCAGTCTCTGGGATTTTATTTGGATCTCCATGAATAATATGCAGAAGAACATTATTGAATTTGGTTTGGATACAGGTTTTGGAGAAAGGAACAGTATGGGTTTTGGGTTTATGAATTTGAATACATCAAAAAATAAAAATTAATCTTTTCGATACCTTCATCAATATAAAGATTTTATTTATAATTGTGTATGACTGAAAAAATAGTTTAAATGTCATAATTTTTTTAATTTATAAATTGTGAATTTATAATAATTATTGTTCAACATAAATAAACCCACATTAAAGGGAATGTAGATATATAACTTTCCTATCTTTCTTTTTCATTTCACATTCTTATATATACAAAGAAAAAAATATAAACAAAAATTGAAGATCTTACAGGGCATTTCGAAGAAGAGAATATGCATTTATCATATAGAAAGTAAGAAAGCTTGTTAAAGAGTTACCTGCCATATAATAAAATGGAATAGGAAACAAAGGAAGGACCTCATTCCAATCCCAGGTATGTTCTTACTGATATATTAATCAGAGCCTTATTTTCACTATCATACAACGACACATATTTCTTCCTTATATTATTAAATTCAAAAATATTGCTAAGTATGAAAAAGTATCTTCAGCTACTACCATATATATATATGTTTCTAAAATACCTGTTTTATTTATCCGCAAAATAATATCATACATTTCTAAAATATTATTGGGAGATAAAATGGTTAATATGGCTGGTGATTAAACTGGCATAGGAAAAATGAAATATTATAGATCGTTGACATTAAAAACTACAAGTAAGAGGTTTCATTAAACTGCATTGTATAATATCAATAGAACCTATAATCCGTATTTTTATCAGCAAATGTAATGTGCAAGACATGACAAGTTTCACCAGAGCTGATATTACTGTTCTGAAAGCTGAGAATAAAAATGGGAAATGTTGTTCTTGATTCAGGATATCTATTGAAAAAGAATTTTTATTCAATAAAAATAAAAACACCAAAAATAAAGGAAAAAAGAATGTAAAAAGCAGGGGCAATGGATCAATGGCATTGAAACAGATGATAATATTCCATTGGAAAAATGGTTAAGAATTCAAGGAACCATATGGGAGAAGGAATTTAATAGAATGATGTGAAGCTATCAAAAAATATTAAATGAAATTATTGAAATAATTTAGAAAAAGAGCAAGATTAACAATATTATTTTTTTATATGCTTCAAGAAAGTAAAATTTCCAAGAATTTGTGTTGGAAATAATAAAAACAATGGAAAAAATATTAAGGCATTACCTGATAATTTTAATATCCATATATCAAAAATGAGACAAATTATGCCATTTCATTGAATAGTGATATTGTATTTTTACCACCTTATTCTCTTATTTAAATCCCGTGGAATTTATCTGGAAAAATATCAAGTGAATATTATCAACATCATTTTAGAATAATTTGAGCATATAAGATAAATTGTATCAAAAGCAATTTAAGATTTCTCCAATTCTATAATTTTTGCAAAAAATTGGATAATAAAATTTTTAGATAATGGATATAAAAAATTATGCGTTTAACCATTAATTATAAAATCATTTTCTCTTTCCAATGTTTCATCGATGTCTTTAAAGAATTCATCAATTCCGTATTTCCTTATCTTTTCAAGATCTTCATCATTATTTATTGACAGTATGTAAAAACCTTTGAAATTCTTATAAAATAAATAGTCTTTATTCTTTTCCTTTATATAATACATGGGTAAATTTACAGAATATTCGTAAAGCCATTTTTTCAATTCCCAACGTTTCCCTGTATTTTCATCATTATATACATCCTTCACAATGTCATTCCAAGATAAATCTCTATCAGAAGAAAGAATTATTTTTGCAAATTCTTTAAGATGTTCATCATTTTCTTTCTCCATCAGTTGAGGGATGACAAACTGAATACCTGAAATATTTCTAAACACTCTCTGGGCTTCACTGCGTTTTTCAATGGAGAAATATTGTAAATTTTTCAACATATCCTCTATATTATCTTCATATATCTTTAAAAGTTTTTTTCCATTCAATTCTTTTTCAAAAGTCTTATCAATCATTTCTCTTTCCTTTTCATAATCTAAACATTCATTCTCATACTCTTTCAAGACTTCTATGGTTTTTTCAACTACATTTTCATCATAAATGGATTTTGTTCCTTTATTCAAAGAATGCTTACCATTATTTTCTTTTCCAACAAAAACATATATGTTTGGCTTTTCACATTGATAATGGGTGTCCCTGTTTCTGTAAATTCTACCCCAACGCTGAACTTGACTGTCTATTGTAGAAACTTCCGTTATTAGGACATCAAAATCGATGTCAACAGAGGCTTCGATGACTTGTGTTGCTACCACTATAACCTTTTCACCGGTCTTAAGTTTTCTTTTTATTTCTTCTATTCTATCAGTTTTTTCTTTTTCAATAATTCGTGAATGAAGGAGGAATAAATTATTTTTATATTTCTTTTCCAGTTCTTTAAAAATAATTATCGCGCTTTTTACAGTATTAAGGACGATCAAAATATTTTCATTTTTTATTCTATTATCAATTAAATTTAATAAAGAATCCTTTTCTTTCTTATTTAAAATATTATTTCCTTCATTTTCTTCAATTAAATTCTCTTCACGCAACTCAATTTTATGCCTCTTCCACGAATAATTTTTAACTTTATTTTTTATGCGATCTTCCTTTTCTTTTATATCAATGATTTCATAGTTTTTCAGAAATTTTTTAAAGTACGGAGGAAATGTTGCGGTAATTATAAGAACATTACCATTGAGTTTTTCTATTGTTTCTAATGTTTTCAAAATTATAGCAGCCATTTCTACATTATATGTCTGAATCTCGTCTATCACAATAGAAGCCTCAGGATAAATCGATATCAGTTTGTCACTTCCATAAAAATTTAATGATGTCAAAAATACTTGGTCTGGAGTAGTAAGTAAAGCTGGCGCTGAAAACATTTTTGCAGAATTAATCTGATTCTCTATATCATATTTTCCGGTAGTGCCATTTATATATTCAATGAAGGAGGTTGAGTGTAGTATATCTATCCAGTCTTCATTTTCAAAGTATCCTTCCTTATTACCGTTTACAACTTCTCCTTTAAATCTATCATATAAGTCATTGAGTGCGACGCGAAGTGGTAATGTATAAATAAGTTTCCTTTTCATTTCTTTACCCCATAACAAAGCGAATTCGGTTTTTCCTGAACCAGTGGGTGCAATTAAGACAAGAAATCTTGGTATCGGTTTGTTTTGCCTTAGATCTGTTAAAAGATCATTTTGCCAAAATTTTCTACCATTATTAATTTTATTTTTAATCCTATTCTCAACCTCGTTGAATAGATCGTCTAAACTATTACCAGTGTATTCTTCTATTTTTATATTTCCGCTTGCAGCATAATCACATCTTCGAAGAATGCCTAAAAATACCAAGAAATCGATATTGTCATCATTTTGTAAATAGTTATCATTTTTTATTTCGTACATTTCACAATATTTTTGAATATCATCTTCATGATTCTCTATGGCCTTCTTTAAATTTTCTAGATTTTCAAAATTATTTTCAAAATTGTCTTTTATTTGGTTTAATGCATTAGAAATAATATCTGAATTTATATTATTCTTAATATACTCGATTAGATCGTTTATTAAATTTTTTACAAAATTTTCCTTGCTATTAAGAAAATCAATGTAATATGAGATCTCGGGGTAATCTTGAATAATTTCCATTATGTTTTTTTCATTTGTATAGTAATTATTATAATGATGAAGAAGTACAGCAGTTCGAATTTTTTTATCATCATCTGAATTATTTAGAAGAAAAGTACTCCACAATATTGATAGAATTTCATGGTCTATTTCTTTATTAGTTTTATCATCCTTTAGTATTTCATATAGTTTTTTAAAATCTTCATCATCATCTTTTTCATTAAAAACCTTTTTTTGAAATTTAAGATTGATCTTCCCTAGATCATGAATAAAAATAGCTTTCGCAAGTTGTTCATAAAATTTTTCATCATAATCATAACCAATATTTTTTTTATTATTATTTACATACTTCATGAATATATCCAGTTGATTTAAGGCTTCCAATATATGATCTTTAAGCAGGTAATTTTCATATTTTGAATTTTTGGCCCTTAAAATATCAATTTCTTTTTTTTCCATTATAACCACCCATAGTCTTTCACAATTTTGAATTTCATCTTATCATCAATTTCATATTCTTCTACATCAATTTTATCCTTCAAATAAATCACATAGTCTGATCTGGTGTATAATACAACTTTAAAATCTACATACTGTTTTGTCCCTTGAAAAATTTCACTTTTATGTTTTATATTTTTATTTTCATTTTTAAAAACGACTCTTACTGGAATATAATAAACTGGATATTTTTCATTCTTTAATTTAATTTCATTGATAATGTATGTTGGAAATGTAAGCCAAATTGTTTTTTCAACATTTTTTATTTTTGGTGACACTAATTCCCTAACATCCTCAATAAAAATTATATCTTCACTCCTTCCCAATGAAAGCACCTTTTTAGGATGTTTTAAACTTTTATTAATACAATCTATCATCTCTTCATCCCCACGAATGAAAATATACAAATGTCCATTGAATAATTCTTGCTGATAAACGGGTGTACGTTGAGAAGTGAGCCCTTCCCCGTATAATGGAAGCCACATCTCTCCCAAATTTCCTTTATTTTTGTTTATCCATACCCCGTCCGAGTTTATTCCTAATTCTCCTTTTATCAAACTTTGATAATTCCAAAAAACACTTTCGAAACCACCGTGAACACTAACCTTTAGATTCCACCATTTTTCTAATTTTTCATGTCCATACCAGTCATCGCAGGCATTTTGTAACATCCCAATTATCGTAGATTTTGGTGGCAATGGGTAAGTTTGAGCATAATAAAAAGTGAACGGATTTCGGTATTGGGCAAACGGTTGAAAAATTTTTAAAAAAAGAATTTTTTCTTGCATATATATCATTTATTGATTTTGTTATTTACCTCTATCTCTGAATTTATTTTTACATTTATCTCGGGAGAGTAGAACAGTGTAATTTCATTGTCTGTCTTATCATGA
>JBMFMO010000025.1:0-7221 GCA_049970635.1 Minisyncoccia bacterium
CCATGCCATTTAGTTCTATTACTCTCCCTGTAACATTTTCTTTTAAGTATAATATAGACCCAGGAACAAAGTATCTGTATATTCCTAATGGCTTACCATTCTTATCAAGACCACTAAATAAATCAAAGCTATAAGAAGATCTCCTCAAATCAAGTTTATCAAATTCTTCATTCTTTGGAATAAATTTGGAAAGTAGATAATAATAACCTTTTCCATTAAAACCAAATCTTAAGTTTTCTTTTTGTTCCAATATTTTTACTGAAAAGAAGCCCCTGCCTATACTTCTTCTCCCTGAAATTCCAGTATCAGCCAAAAAAGCTATAGAGGTTTTTATTTTTTTCGAGAATCCAGTACAGTTTTCATCGATTTCTATTACAAACCATTTCCTTATTCCACTCTTGTTTCCATTCTTGTTTCCATTCTTATAAAATTCCAGTATTCCATTAGACTCATATTCCTTAGTGAAAACTTCTGTGTAAATCTCCTTGTTATCTCTCTCAATCGGTTCATTGTAGATTTTAACTCCGGGTTCATCTACAAATGAGTTGTAATTCTCTTCAAATGAATCTGTTGTTACTATTGGTACATTATCTAAGATAATCATACCATCTTTTTCCCTTAGATAATTATTAAAAATTTCTTTGAGGGTATTGGGATCAACAAAACTTAACTTTTTAATGATTGATTTTCTTTCCTTGAATTTATTAGGATCTTCTGTTTTAAATGGTAATTTTGGAAATGTAAACTTAAGATTATTGTCAACAATTGGAAACAGATCTGAAAATTTTATCCCTCCATTTTTGAAGCATTCTATGATGTCTTTTTCTTCTGGATATATTTGAAGAGCAATTGAAAGTACTGCACCACTGATCTTTATACTATCCACTATAGTATAGGGACTAAGAAAATTTATTTCAAAAATGTAATCTTTCATAAACAATGATCATCCCAGACTTGTTTCATAATAACTTATATTTCTTTCTGCAGGTTCTCCAATTTGTTCAACTTTTATCTTTCCATATCCTCTGGTTCCATTGCCACCCAAATAAGAATCTTGAAGCAATTTAAACCCTTCTTTTAACATGTTCAATAAGGCATTTTCATCATCTCCTTCGTATATTGTTAAAATTGTTTCTAATTGAAATTCTATCCCAGGAATAACACGTTCTATAAACCTTGGATTTGCCATTCCAGTTTCCCTGACTATATTATTTTCTCCTTTGATTTCTATCCCTTTTTGATATATATCCTCTGTAGCCAATTTTTCAATCCACTCTATGGTAGGATAAGCATCTCTAAAAATAACTCTAGTAAAATATTTTTGTGAACTATCATTTTCATTTTTTTCATTTGGTGAAACGCCAAACATCTTTTTAATCAAATCCATTCTATCCTCTTGCCCATAGTAATAATATTCAAGCAAACTTCTCATCTTGCCCTTAATGCTGCTCCCTGGAATATAAGGAAGCTCAATTAGTGTCCCTTTATCATTCTCGTTCTTTTTGTATTTTACATAAGTTTTTATTACTGGATTGTCCGTACCGCCTATTTTTACACCCTCTTTTATGCCACCTATGTGTAGACCTGTTAAAACCTCTATTTTCCAATTTATTATCAAATTTTTTTGTATCTTATTCATTTTTACCACCACTCTATTCCTTTGAATATGCTACGATTACTTCAAATACTTGTTTGAATCTTTCAAATTTCTCAAGCCATTGTTTATAATCGTTTTCGTTATTAATTATTTTTATAGCTTCTACTATTATTTTCTTTATTGTTTCCATGTTAGATTGCCTCCCCTTGATAGATTGTTTTTTTGCTGAATAATAGGCTAATGGTTCTAGAAGAGCTAACTTTATTCTCAGTTTTTCAAAATCTTTCTGATTTATTATTAGATTTTTACTTGCGTAGATGCGCGCCAAATCTTCTATATTTAGTATCTCAGAATAAAATTTCCTGATCTGCGTGGTTGTGACTTTCTCTGAATTAGTTAATTTACTAATAGGTCCTCCTTCAGAGAAAAGTTTGAGATCGTTCCCTAAATTTCCGTTAGTTATGTAATTTCTGATCTCTGTTAACATATTTTCTAGCTCTATGTTTGTTATGTAGCCCTCATTTTTCCTGTTGTTATAATTTTCCATTTTTTATTTCACCTCTCCTTTACTTTTTCAAGTTCATCTTTCCTTATCTTTAATATGGTTACTAAAGTTGAAAAACTTATGTGGTCAAAATTTTTCAATATTTTATCTTTAAATTTCTCATAATTTTCATCCTTTTTCCAGTTTCTAGCTAAATAATAATTTAAATAGGGATCCGGAATTTTTATCTTTTTAGGAGATCTTGGATATATCTTTTCATTCGGACTGTAATCGGCCAAATCTAGCAAATAATATAAAAATCCTCTGCTTAAATTTTCATTTTTTATCGCATTATATATATCTTCCGAAATATTTAAATATAATTCGAATTCATCATTGTCCATATGACCCCAATTTAAGGTCTCATCAAATATTGTAATTTTATTTTTTGATCCTTTCTTAGATTTTTCCAAATATTCCTCTGCTTTTTTAATTGCTCTCCAGATAGGATATCCACTGTCTACCATTGCAATACCAGCAGAAAAAGTAATTCCAGGATTTCTCACCCATTTTCTAAATGTATAATTTAAATCTTTTGTAAATGATATTATTTGATTTATTTCACCTATAGCTACTAAATCATCCCCCCCAGAATATGCAATGTATATGTCATTCTTTTCTGCTATTTTATTTATTATTAAGGTAAAGTATAAATTCATAAAGAATGAAAAAGCACTATATTTGGTAAAATTGTAATCATTTGAAGAACTGTTAAAACCATATCTAAGTATTTGTCCCATATTATCCACATCCCCTTTTAAAACACCAACATAACTGCACGCTCTGTCTTTATCCTCGGAAAAACATACAAGATTATTTATGCTTTTTGCATTATTACCAATCTTTGGAACATAATTCCCCTGTAATATTGGTCTCCAGGAAATCTGAACATCATTTTTCAAAGTTAAATTATTTGGTTCGTAGGAAAAATCATTGATGGATATTATTTCCAATTTTTTTAATTTCTCAGATTTCTCTAATAAATTTTTATCAAAATTATAATAATATTTTCTATCATTATCAAATTCAAATGAAAGAAACGTATCTGAAATAGGGGTATCAGTTCTGTATATATTTTTTATCTTAACGAGTGTTTCACCTATATTCTCCTCCATTTCACATATTTCACATGAGTTATTTTTAACTGCATACCTTATACCGCATTTTTCGCATAAATTATTAGATTCTTTGTTTAAAATAAATAAATTTTCATTTAATTTTACATCACTTAAAATTTCGTATTTCCTTTTATTTGCATCATCTATAAGGCTCTGAATAAAATCACCCAAATTCCCTTTTGTTAAAATATCAATACTTTCCTCTTTCCAAACTAATGATAAGTTAATGTCCCTGTATTTATCATAAAGAAATCTTTCAACATTTTCTCTAATTTTTTTAAGTTTATTTATATTTTCATCAGAATATGGTGCGATTATGAAAAATTTGTCCGAAGAATCAAAAAGAATATTGAATTGGTAAAGATCAAGTTCATCAAGAATGTAATTAATTATTGAGTCATTTATAATCTTTATTGTAAAACTTCTTCCTCGAAGTCTTTTCGTTCCCTTATCATCTGCAGTACTAGATTTGAAATACCTAAATATGTATCTTTGTACTCCTATTATGTCTCCATGGATTAAAATAATCTTTTTTTCTTTTTCCATGGTTCTATAAATTATCAGGGCTATAGCTGCTGTCATTTTTAAGTGGTCATAAAGTGGAACATTAGGCTCACTATAATAGAAAGCTGATGGCACAAACCTTGTCGTAACCATTAAAATACTATTTAATGTATTTATTTTATATCTATTTGTTGAAAGATCGTACAAATTAAAATCCTTAAAATATTTCTCCAGTTCATTTAGAATATCTTTATATTCCCTAATACCTTCATCTCTAAAATCAAAAATGTCACTTTCTAAATTTTTTGTTAAATCTTTGAGCATTTCATTAAATTTATTTAAAGTTACTGGGGGTAAGAATTCCTTTATGTTATTTTCTTTATTTTCAATATTAACTTTTATTTCATCAAAAATTTTCCTTAAAAATCTAATTGTTTCTTCATTTTCTTTTTGTTCTCTTTCATGAATGGCGGATATTTTGTCTGCTTCCTTTAATATATTTAATAACTTTATAAATTTTTCATCTTCTTTTAATCCTTCTGGCAAATAATTCTCATCTGTATGATGGTATTTAACTAAATTTAAAATTATTTTTTCAGGATCATTCACAAACAAGTTATCGTTAACAAATTCTGCTGACAAATCTTGATGTTTAGTTCTCTTGTTTGTTCTATTCTTGACTTTACCTATATCATGTAGTAAAGAAGAAATAATTAAAATTTCTTCATCATTTATCATTTTGCCTTGCCCCTCCTAGGATTTAGAAATCCAAATACAAGACTGTTTTTTTCACTCAGTTTAGAATCTAAAATAAATCTGTAAAAGTTTGAAATTTTTTTAGGGATGTAATTTTTATTTAAATAATACCACATTGATCCTATCATCATGAATTTTTTACCATTTTTCTTTAAATTAATAGCAATTTCTTTTTTAAACATTAGAGAATCAGATATCGTTTCTTCAAAGCTGAAATCATCAAAATTATAATATTTCCTATATTTCTTTATATCATTTTCTCTTATGCTTTTCAAAAAAAATGTAATTGTTCCATCATTTAAAAAATTACTGGAATTAAAGAAATTACTAGAGGTAAAAAACTCAAAATTTTTATTTATTGAAAATGAATATGAAGAACCTTGAAAATAATATTTGTTGAAACAATTTGAGTAAAATTGATAAGGTGATGAAAAATCTTTCAACAATTCCATATAGATATAAACGATTTTCCAATATTTAAATATTTTGAATTAATAATATAAATGTCATGTTTACATTATTTTATTATAATATTTTAAGAATAAGGGGACTAAAAAATTTTAAAGAATCATATAAAAATGTTTTAGGAAGTAACTAAAATCAATATATATTCAAATAAGAATGGTCATTTAACATTCTTCAATGTTAATCTAATTCACTATTTAAAATAATGATCTCACCGAAATTGTTTTCCATAATTATATCTTTATTAAATAACAAAACAATTAGAATTTAGAAAATTACACGTTTAAATATATCTGTTATATCCAAAGCTAATGAAAATAACAGTTCATTTCATTTATTCATAAATTTAATGGGAAATTAAGTCGATATTTTAAAGCAATAATCGTTTTAGCATATAAAATGCGGTTTCTATACGAAATCATTGCATTTGAAGGATCTAAATGTGAATTATATAATTTATAAATATTAAAAGTTTTTTATAAATTAATTAACATACAGATTAATATATTTTCCAAATTTTTCCCTTTTTATCAGGTCATCTCAAATAATTTACGCCATTATTTTCAGCATATAAACTTTCTATTTTTTATATGATTATTAAAAATTTTGTCATCTTTATAATATTTTAAATTTTTTATAATGTTATTTTTAATCCTTTTAATATTTCTTTAGAAATTTTTATTTTATTATTATTTATAAAAATTTTGTTTTTTTAATGTAATTTCAATAAAATTATACATAATTAACTTTATTAATTTAGATGAATAATTTTCAGTTAGATATGAGCTGATCAAAAACCTTCGCAGTAATTATAATTTAAAACATAAAAAATGTGCCATAAAATCTTTTACTATAAATATAAGCTTTCAATTTTTTATTTTTTGTTGTATTTTAATATAAATAATTTATAAATATTTCAGAATAACCTCTCCTAATTCTGTTGGAACAGATCTTTTTTTGTTATACGCCAGAAGGTTAGAACTGATAAATGCATCAATTTTATATTCTGGTATGTTTGAATCTTCTAAGTCAATTCCTTTAAGTAAAATCTTCAATAAATTCAAATCTTCCCTTGATAATTTTATTGAAGGTATTTCAAAGAATGATAGACCACTATCAGGGAAGAAGATTGGATTAAATTTATCCGCATTTTTCATATAATAATCTATGTTTTCTCCATCGCGAAAGTTCACAAGTTCATCTTTATATCTTTCATATTCAATATTATAGTTTTCAAAATTTAGATTTACCACAGCCCAAACTTCATCTATTTTTAATAGCTGAGAAAAGTTTGAAAGTATTATGGATTCAACTTTTCTTCCTCCTGATACGTTTAAATAAACATTATCCACGTTGTGATTGTTTCTTTCATTTTTAACAATTTCACCAATCTTATCTACTAAATTAATTATGTCATTAAAATCTCTCACATCAGATGATGTCAAAAATTCATAATGAACTCTTATCTTTGGATAATTTACCTTTAACGCTGAGCCGGCCATATAGGCACCACTCAAAACATTTTTGTTATTTGTGGTTATAATAACAACGTCTGTAATCGGTTTCTTGTATTCTGTTAAAAAAAATTTGACCATTTCGGTTACTACCATCGGCGTTGTACCTACTGGATTTATTAAGCTCGATTTCATAATTTCATCCCCCGATGTTCTCAATGTAACTTTCCTATAATATAATTTTTATCATTACAAAACAATGGAGAGTATTTCCTAATCTCTTTTTTTTCAAATATACTACAGTTAAAAATCCCCTTTTATCTTTTAATTTATTTGTCATAAATATTCATTGGGTTACTAAGTTGTTCATATTTTTTTTCAAAAAATGTTTTATTGATTATTATAAAAGCTTTCTGTAAATTCCTTTATATATATTAAAATTATATTGATTGTAGCATCACAGTTCAATTTTTTAAAGTCCTTTTTATTTTTATTTAAATTCTCTTTTCTATTTCCGGGATTATTTGCATTTTTAATTTTAAAAAACAATTTAATTTCTGCTGGAAAATATGATTTATAATTCACTATTCCTTTGAATTTTCCGACTTTGTCAAATTCTTTTTGAATTTTACATTTTCACCATTTTTATTTATTGTTCTGTTAAAAATTTATAAATCTAATTTATAATTTAACATGAATTTTTATACTCTCGATTTTTTTAATTACTTTTTTTGTGGTTTAAAGAAATTTTGTTATATTTGTGAAAAATTGTATTTACCACAT
>JBMFMO010000026.1:0-7160 GCA_049970635.1 Minisyncoccia bacterium
TAACCCAACAATTATATTTGTTATTCTTATTAAATTTGCTATCCTTCTCATTTAAAAGATTTTAAAATCTATTTTAATTATATTTTTTTCTTTGTCTAATGGTTGGATATTAATATTTACAATTTTTAGATTTAAGTTATTATCTTTTATAAATTTTTCTATTGAATATATATCTTCTAATCTGCTTTCTATTGTTAATGAAAACGAGTCAATTAATTCCATCTTCATCTCTTCTCCTGTTAATTTTATATTATTATTTGATAAGAAATTTTTAAGATTGTTAACCAATTCCCCTTTATCCATTTTTTTTCTATTTAATAAACTGTTTTTTAAATCAGCAATTTTAATACCATAAGCTGATTCTATTTTAGATATTTCTTCTTTTAATTTTGTTGTTTCAGCTATTTGAGTTATTGAGCTTTCTTTTTCTTTCAATAAATTTAATCTTTCTTCTAAATTATTAGAAATCTTTTTTATGTTTTTATCAAATAAAATATATGAGCCAAATAGAATAATAATAAAAATAAATAGGATAAGCAATGTTCTTGTCAATAAATATCTTAGGATAGGGCTCATATTTAAATTATAAATTGTTTTTTTCTGTTTCTAAAAATATTAATAATTCTTCTTTTGTTATCTCTTCCTCTTTTTTCTCAAACTCTTCTAAAATTGTTCTTGGCAGCTCTTTTATTATTGGTCTTGGTTTTATATTGTGTTTTTTGTTGTATTCTAATTGATATTTCCTCCTTCTATTTGTTTCTTTAATTGCTTCCTCCATTGATTTTGTTATTTTATCAGCATACAAAATAACCTTGCCATTAATATTTCTTGATGCTCTTCCAATAGCTTGTATTAATGTTGTTGAGTTTCTTAAAAATCCTTCTTTATCTGCATCTAATATACAAACTAAAGAAACCTCTGGCAAATCTAAACCTTCTCTTAATAAATTTATTCCAATTAAAATATCTATTTCTCCTTTTCTTAGTTTTCTTATAATTCCTGGTCTTTTTAATGTTTTTATATCTGAATGTAAATAATCAACATTAAATCCTTGGTTTAATAAAAATTCAGTTAAATTTTCAGCTGATCTTTTTGTTAATGTTAAGATTAAAATCCTCTCTTTTCTTTCTACTCTTTTTCTTATCTCTTTTAGAAGATCGAGGATTTGATTATTTGATGGTCTTATCTCTATTTCTGGATCTGGAATAAATGTTGGTCTTATTAATTGTTCAACTATTTGTGATGATAATTTTCTTTCAAACTTTCCAGGTGTTGCAGATACAAAAATTATTTGGAAGTTTTTATTTAGAAATTCTTCTAATGTTAATGGTCTATTATCTAATGCAGAAGGTAACCTCCATCCATATTCTATTAAAGAAATCTTTCTTCTTTTATCTCCTCTTGCCATTGCTTTTAATTGTGGGATAGAAAGATGAGATTCATCAATGAATATAATTGTATCCTCTGGAAGGTAATCTAAAATTGTATAAGGTGGTTCTCCCTCTTTTCTAAATGATAAATGTCTTGAATAATTTTCTATTCCTGGACAATATCCTTTTGTTTCTAATAGATGGATGTCAAATAATGTTCTTCTTCTCAATCTTTCAGCCTCAACAACCCTTCCTTCTTTTAATAATTCCCAATATCTATTTGATAATTCTTTTTTTATATTAACTATTGCTAAATCTAATTTTTCTCTTTCTGTTACAAAAAACTTTGCAGGATAAAGCTTTATCTTTTCTAAACTTGTAAAATTATCTCTTTTAATTACTAAACTAAATTTTTTATCAAATTTTTTCAAGATAGGAAATCTTTTTATCTCTTTTATCTTATTTTTTTCTAAAATTATCTCTATTAAATCATTTCCATCAGGCAAAATAATTTCTACTAAATCTTTTGAAATTCTAAAACTACCAGACCTTATTTCATTCCCCAATCTTTCGTATTGTAAAATTTTTAATCCCTCTTTTAAATCTTTTAAATTAATAACATCTCCAAGATTCAATTCAATTCCTATCTTCTCATATTCTTCTGGATCACCAATTCCATAAATACAAGAAACAGAAGATATTATAATAAAATCCCTTCTTGTTAGAGCACTTTGCAATGCTGCATGTCTTAATTGATCTAAAAATTCATTTATCCTTGCATCTTTTGCTATATATGTATCTGTTTCAGGAATATAAGCTTCTGGTTGATAATAGTCATAATATGAAACAAAATAATGAATTGCATTTAATGGGAAGAATGTTTTAAATTCATGATAAAGCTGAGCAGCCAATGTTTTATTGGGAGATATAACTAATGCTGGCCTTTGAACTTTTGATATAACTTCAGCTATTGTATAAGTTTTTCCACTACCAGTAATTCCTAAAAGAGTTTGAAATCTGTAGCCATTTTTAAGACCATTCACTAATTTTCTTATTGCATTTGGCTGATCTCCTGTTGGTTTAAAACCAGAAATTAATTTAAACATTTTGTGCGCGGGATGGGATTTGAACCCATACGGGAAAAATCCCACGGCCCCCTCAAGACCGCGCGTCTACCAATTCCGCCACCCGCGCAATATAATCCATAGGGAGGATGGGACTTCGTCCCCTCCTCCCTGCATGGCGCCTTTCCGTTCGCTTTGCTCACTACAAGGCTGTCACCCTCCACCCCTATATAAACTGTATAAAATCTCAGTGGGCAGATTGTGCGGCTAAAGGGTTTCACCCTTTCGCAGGAACATTATATTCATAATTTGTTCCTGCTATCCCAATTATATACCCCACACCACTCCTCCCACCACCTATGCATTCGCATATTGTTTGCATAATTGCTATCGCAATTAATTCTATCTCACTTTGCCTTTGATTTCTATCTGGTCATCATTCAAATATTTTACAACATCATTGAGCGGCGGACGGGATTTGAACCCGCGACCTCCTCCTTGGGAAGGAGGCGTTCTGCCTCTGAACTACCGCCGCCTATATTAAATATTATACCACAGCCGCGGATTTACGCGGATAAATAAAAAACCACGGATTTACGCTGATAGTTTATAAAACCGCGGATTAACGCGGATAAATTTACAGCCGCTGATGAACGCGGATTAATTGAGAGCCGCGGATTTACGCGGATAATCTTATAACCACGGATATACGCGGATATTATATTCATGACTAATTCGTGTATAATTATAATAATAGGAAAATTTCACATCAGTTCGCATATCCGCGAATCTACGCGAATTTTCACGCGAACCTTCGCGGACATCATTGTCCGTGTAAGTCTGTGTTAAGTCCGTATTAGTCCGTGTTCGCGTATTGTTCGCATCAGTTCGCGTATTGTATAAATTAGAATAATTTTTTTGAAAATAGGATATCTTTGACTAATTTATCTGCGATTTTGTTTTCTTCTCTTGGTATTATCTTTATCTCTAAATTTGGTATATCTATTTTAAGGTTCCAAAATTCTATAAATAGTTTTTGCAATTTTTTTTCTCTTATTTTATATTTACCCAAAATTTGATTTCCAACAAGCTCGCTATCTAAATGTAAAACTATCTTTTTATCTTTTAAATTTTTCTTTCCTAATAAATGCTTGATTTTTTTCAACGCAAAAATTACAGCTAAATATTCTGCCTCATTGTTTGTTGTTTCTTTTAAAAAAGCTTTATATTTTTTTATTTTATCTCCAAAATCTATATAAACTCCTATTGCTCCAATCCCAGGGTTATTTATTGCTCCTCCATCTGTATAAACCCTAATCTCTCTCATTTTACAATAAACTTTCTTAATGGACAATTTTTGTGATTACATCTTGCATTGCAATACTTTCTTCCATATTCAATTAATTTATATGGAAAATCGTGCCATCTATTTTTAGGAATTATCTTCATTAAATCCTTTTCTATCTTGTTTGGATCTGATTCTTTTGTTAAACCAAAAAGCCTAGCTAATCTTCTAACATGAGTATCAACAACAATTCCTTCTGATTTTTTATAAACAATATTTAAAATTATGTTTGCTGTTTTTCTTCCTACTCCTGGAAGTTTTGTTAATTCTTCAATGTTATCAGGTAATTTTTTATTGTATTTTTCTTTTAAAATTTTTGCTGTTTCTAAAATATACTTTGCTTTTTGTTTATATAAACTTATCTTACTTATATCTTTTGAAAATTCTTTAAGATTAACATTTAAATAATCATCAAAATTTTTATATTTTTTAAATAATTTTTCAGTAACTTTATTTACAAGATCATCTCTATTTCTTGCAGAAAGAACAACAGCAACATAAAGTTCCCATGGATTAGAAAAATTTAGTGCTATCTTTGCTTTTGGTATTAATTTATCCAATTCTTTTATCAATTCTTTTGCTTTTTCTTTAATATTTTTCATTATAAATAAACCTCTTTTGTTAATGGTATATATAAATAAAATTTTGTTCCTACACCTTTTTTTGATTCAAATTTTATCTCAATCTTATGAAGATTGGCAATTTTTCTAACCAAAAATAAACCTAAACCAAATCCTGTTGGTTTAATCTCTTTAGCCTTTTCTCCTCTAAAATATTTTTTAAATAGATTTTTTTTCTCTTCTTCATCCATTCCTATACCAGTATCTTCAATTTTAATTTCAACATAAGGCCTACCTTTTGATTCTCCAACTTCAATATTTATACTGCCACCATCTTTATTATAATCAACAGCATTTTGGAAAATTGGATAGATAACCAAAAAAATCAAGTTTTTATCAAATGGGAACCTTTTAACTTTTTCTTCTATAATAACATTAACTTTTAATTTTTTATCCTCTATCTCTTTTTTAAACAAACCAATACAAGATTTTATTATCTCTTCAATATCATTTTCTTGAATATTCAATTTTAATATTTTTCTTTCTAATTGTTCTGAAATTAGAATTGATTCTGTTAAAATTAATGTTTTATTTAATATTAAAAGGGCATCATCAATAAGCTCTGGCATATCTAATTTTTCTTTATCTATACTTTCTAATATCCATTTAATTTGATTTAATGGAGTTTTTAAGTGATGTGATAAAAGATTTAAAAATTCTTCTTCTTCTCTCGTTTTTAAAACAATCTCTGATCTATCTAAAACAATTTTCATATTTATATATTCATTCAAAAATTTTATCTTTTTAGTGATTAAGTAGATGAATATTTTATCTTTTGCTGATATCTCCAATTTTTCATATGGTTCTTTTTGTATTATTCTCAATTTATCTGCTGATATTGATGGAAAAAATATTAAGGAAAGTTTAAAATAAGATGGGTTTTTTGTTATCCATGTTTCTAATGTTTTTCCAATGAAATTTTCTTTTAATTCGCAAAAATTGTAAAAAGAAGGATTGTAATATAAGATTTTTAATTTATCATCATAAAAAACAATTGGCAATTCTATAGAGCTTAAAATATCTTTAAAGATATCTTTTATCTCCAATCTTTCTTCTTTTGCCTCATGTTTCTTTTTTGAAAATATATAGAGAAAGTAAAATATAGTTCCTAAAAATAAGATTAATATCCCTATTTTTATATAGTTAAATTCTGGAATAAATAATAAAAGCAATAATATTAAAGAAATTATTAAATATCCAGAATAGTCTTTTAAATTTTTCATAATTCTCCTAAATTTTTTCCTATTGAAATTTTTGTCTTTAATTTAACACTAAAATCAAAATCTTCCATAATTTTTTTTATCTCATCTTTTGCTATATTAATTATATCTTCTTTTATCTCAAAAATTAATTCGTCATGAATTTGTAAAATTGGCCTTATCTTATCAAAATAATTATTCTCTGTAATAAAATAAAATATTTTTACCATTGCTTTTTTTATGATATCAGAAGCTGTTCCTTGGATTGGTGTATTTATTGCTATTCTTTCTCCTTTTAATTTTTCATTATATGCCCTTGAGTAGATTTCTGGAATAAATCTTTTTCTTTTAAATAATGTCTCTGCATAACCATATGTTTTTGCTTTTTCTATAAAATCATCTATCATCTTTTTTATTCCAGGAAATTTTTTAAAATAATCTTCTATTAATCTTTTTGACTCACTTAAACTTAATCCTGTTCTTTCTTTTAAGCCCTTAGGAGTTATACCATATAGAATTCCAAAATTAATTGTCTTTGCCAATCTTCTTGTTTTTTCATTTTCTTCTTTAAATAAAAGCTTTGCAGTTGTTGAATGAATATCCAAGTCTTTTTCAAATATTCCTAACAAATTTTCATCTTTTGATATTTCTCCAGCTATTCTTAATTCTATCTGTGAATAATCAATACTTAAAAATTTATAACCTTCTTCTGAGATAAAGCATTCTCTAATCCTCTTAGCAAGATCACCTTCTTTTGGGATATTTTGCAAGTTTGGTTCAAATGATGCTAATCTTCCTGTTGCCGTGCCTGTTATATCAAAAATTGTATGCAATCTGTTTGTTTCTTTGTTTATAGAATTAATTAAAGATTCAGTAAATGTTGTTAAAATTTTATACTTTTCTCTATATTCTAAAATTTTTTCAATTATAGGATGTTCATTTTTTATTTTTAATAATTCTGATTCTTGTGTTGAGATTTCTCCTTTTGGTGTTTTTGCCAATCCTTTTGTTGGGATTTTCAAATCATAAAATAAAACCTTTCTAAGCTCTATTGGTGAGTTTATATTAAATCTTTTTCCAGCTATTTTATAAATTTCCTCCTTTAAAAAATCTAATTCATTCTTCAAATTTATCTGAAAATTTTTAAGTTTTTCTTTATCAATATAAATCCCATTATATTCCATTAATCCTAAAAATAAGCTTACTCTTTGGTCCAATTCTAAAATTTCTTTAAGTTCTAATTCTTCAATTATATCTTTTAATTTTTCATATATTTCTCTAAATTTTTCTAATAAAAATATTAAGCAGTCTTTATCTTTTAAAATTTTTATTGAATAGTAGTTTGATAATTTTTCAATTGTTATCTTAGTAAGATTTGTTGTCAGCCATAATGCTATTTTAATATCAAAAAATTTTTCTACTTTAAAATCTTTTATATCTTCATTTTTATTTAAAGAAGCTTTTAAATAATTTTTAAAAACTTCTTTTAAATCAAATGTTATTATTTTATCTGCCTCAAAAATTTTTTTAAAATTTTCATAAGTTATATCAAGTTCAAATGC
>JBMFMO010000027.1:0-6755 GCA_049970635.1 Minisyncoccia bacterium
CTCAGCAGTTTATTCAGGATGCTTTGAATGAGAAGATAGAGCGCTGGAAGAAGGAGCATCCCGGACATCCGTGAAGGGAGGGGAAGGGAGTGGGTAATGGTTTTGAAAAGGAAATAAAGCGTGATCTAAAAATATGGTATGGCCATATCAAAAAAGCTGATTTCTGTACCCCTAATTCAGTGTATGTGATGATTCATTCTAACATAATTAATAATAATTATTTTTTAGATAATGAATTAGTGAGCATAAATGAAATTGCCACTAAATTGGGATATTCTCAGGGATTGGGAACCAGAATTAAAAATGCTAATATTCAAAAACTCTCAAGCTTTCTCAGAAAAAAATTATTACTTAGAGGTATTACAGATTTTGATGTAGATGTTGGTATCGATGATGATATAATTTTTAATTCTGCATATTCAAGGATTAAACAAATGCAGGTAGTAACAGTATGCTTTTCATTTTCAATCTACAGGGAGTATTTCAAAAACAACAAAAAAGAGGTGCCTTGTTTAAACACCTCAGATATTTTAAATTCTTCTCATTGCATTGTTCTTTTTCCAATCTCTTCAGATAAAGTTCTGTTGATAGATCCAAACTGTCATTATTTTACTTCGAATAATCCAGAATCAATAGCTGAATTTGTAGCAGAAAACTCTGATAAAGTGTTCATAATGGATTTGGATGAATTTAAAAATAAAATATTTTTGGCTCGGCGAGATAATATGGATGTACTTAATAGGCAATTAATATACACAGATATCATTCCTATTGCTAAGCAAATTAAAACTATGGAGAAAAAAGATCGAGAACAAACAACCCTAGAATTTTTCGAGGAAAAAGAAAAAGAAGAAAAAAATATTAAATATGAAGGCTCATTAAGTGGAGGTGATAAGAAAAATGAATAGTAGAATAATAATGGAAAAAATAAAAATCAAGGAGGTTCCAAATAAAGAGTTTATATTATCAATTTTTAATAATTTTGTAAAGCAGAACTATGGGCAATTTGTTTATATAGATCCAAGTTCACTTCAATATGAAGATAATACTTATTTTATAATTGGTGGGGTATCTACACCTTATTATGTAGAAGAAGCAGGTTCTGAATTTCCGCATCTGCGTTTTAATACTTTTAAAGATGTTCTATCAATTGAAATGGAACTGAAACAAAACAGTATTTTAGTGACTGGGATCTCCAGAAATAAACTTAAAGAGATCATTAAGAAACAGGAGGCAAATAGAAGGAAGACCCTTGAATATGCTCTTCTTAAAGTGGCTAACGATAAATTTTCTAAAATTCCTCTTATTCAGGTTCAGCATAACCCATTACTGGAAATTCTCAAGCTGATGGATAACATTGTCGAAAAGAAACAAATCCTCGGAGTCTCAGAAAAAATAAAATGGTCAAAATATTTGAAGTTACTCCATGATCTTGATATTATAACTTATGTAGGCTCTGAAATTACATATGGACAAATGTATAAAGAATTCGAAAAGAGAATAATATCTATAGAAAACAAGGATAAAAGTGAATTGGTTAATGCTATTTTTAATTATGTACTGGATGCTGGAACCGATTATCTCACCGAATATTTACACCTTACATCTACAATGCCATATCTCAGAAGCTCAGCTACTTACTATATAAAGGCGTTAAAGATCAATAAACCCATCACAATGAGTAAAGATTTTTTATTGCAGTCTTATCGTGACCTTTATAGGTTGAATCCAAAACAATATAAATTTTATAACTGGATTGACAATTTATGTGATTATGATATACTTAAAAAAGAAAAAGAAGGAATATCAGGTAATGAAGAAATATTTGAAAAGATAGAAAAAATAGATCTTCAATACTGATCAAGTTTATTTCTGATTTCTAACTTTTGGATTTTTTATTGAATCAAATAAAATTGAGCTATACATCATAGAAATAATTGCTAAAATATAAATATTTGATTTTCCATGTTTAATTGCTTAATAAAAATAGAGTTTAGGGCATAAGGTGAGGAAAAATGGTTTCAATATCTTTACCATATTCAGGAAAAATGTCTATTGAAAAAGATAATATAGTGATTAAAGCAACAAATAAACTTCCCCTTGGCTTTTTTTCCTTAGAATTAGGAGTGACTATTGAACCAAGAAGATATGGTTCATTCAATCAGCCTAACCCAGAACAAATTTACTATTTAATAAAACCAGACTTATTTTCGCTTCTGAATCAGGGGCACCCGTGAGGTAGGGAATATGGATCATTTAATAATTACATCTAAAAATTTAGGACAAATATACAAAAACAATAGAGAAGATTTAATTTATATTATCTCTAAGCTTAAAAAAAGAATGGCCCCTGATGATCCAGGAATTGATTTAGTTGATGAAGTGAAATTCTTTGAAATACCAAAAAAAGTAGTTTACTACAATGTTAAAATTGATAAAATTAAGGAAATTTCTGATGAATTTTATGAATTTATTTTAAACAAAATAAGATATGATCAAGAAAATATATCAAATTTTCAATATAATTCATTTAAAAGTATCTTAAGTATATTGAATAATCCTAATCGGAGTCAAGATTATGAGACATTGATAATTCAAGCCCCTACCGGATCTGGGAAAACCGATGCATTTTTATTGCCATTGTTATTTGATTCGGCTAAAACTGGAAAAAAGTTTATTCTTGTTTATCCTAGGAATGCATTAGCAACAGATCAACTTAAAAAAATTATTAAATATGTGGCCATGTTAAATGAAAATCTAAGTAATGATTATAAGAAATTAAGCATAGGGATACTATATGGAGGAATAGGAGCTATAGATCAGCATACATATGAATATTTGGATAAAACATCATTATTTGAAAAACAAAATTATAGTTCTCAAAAAATAATAAAATTTAAGTCTATTAGTTGCCCAATCTGTGAAAATGGAAATTTATATTCATTTTACTTCTATTCAAAAAAGAATAGTTCCTTCGGACCTTTTTATTGTTCCAATACATCATGCTCATCAAATCTTAATAAGAATAAAGAAGGAATAAATATTTATGTATCAAAACAGAGGATTGTTGAGGAGAAACCAGAAATAATAATAACGACAGTAGAATCACTAAATTCAATTATTTTTAAACCCAAATTTCAAGAATATTTACAAAATACATCATTTATAGTTTTTGATGAGGCACATACATATTATTCTGTGTATGGTTCACATGTTGCTAATTTAATTAGGATGTTAAAAAATGAATTTAACTTAAAAATCATACTTTCAAGTGCGACAATCCCAAATTCTATAACATTTGCATCCAAATTAACAGGCTCCAATACTTCTAAAATTTTAGAAATTAAACCTAATAACGAAGATTACAACAATTTTAGAAGTGAAAATAATGCAATTCCTAAGGAATTTTATACATTAATAAAAGCAAGCAATTCAAAAAATAATTATTCAAATGCACCATCTACATTAATTGAATTTTTATTGTTGTTGGGGCATAGTGTAAATTTAAATTTTTCAGAGGGCAAAGACAGAACATTAATATTTTTCGATTCAAAAGATGCATTATTAAGATCATACAATAATTTTAACGATGCTGACTCGAAAAAAAAGCTTTATGAATTCAGAATTAATAAAAATAAAGATATTGTCCTTCAAGAATTTAAATGCCCCTATGGTTCAGAAAAAAATTGTAACGGAAATATGAAAGAATGTAAAGTTTATCAAAATGGAGAATGTTGGTATGGACTTACTAGGTCAATTTGGAGTGGAAATGTCGTACCAAGACAGAATTCACTGAAAATAGATAAATCCCTAAGTGAAAATCCTATATATAATATAAATGACTCAGATTTAGTATTTTCAACTTCAACTTTAGAACTTGGGATAAATGATACTGCCATTTCTACTATTGTTCAATATCGACCGACATATAGTATTTTTAGTTTTATTCAGAGAAAAGGAAGAGCCGGGAGAAAAAGGAATTCTAATTCTTATATTTATATGATTCTAACAGATGATCCTTCGGATAGATTTTACTATAATAATTTAGAAGCAATGCTTGATTTAGATTATATATTACCTCTTAATGAAGAAAATCCTTATTCAAAATGGATTCGAAATATTTTAGATAGAATTAGGAACGAATTATATAACAATCAAAATTCAGATAATTACTTAGATGAAACCAAGGTTTTATATTTAAGATTATTTGATAAAGCATGCGCAGAATATAAGGAATTTATTGGAAATGCTATAAGAGCAAATATTTCAAGTATAACTCCAATAAAAAGAAATGACTATAAAAACAATATTAATAATAAAAAACAGGACATTAATGATAAAAAAAATAATTTATTAAATAAATATAATACTCAAAATCCATTTGATTATTTAAAAAACAAATTTTCAGATATAATTAAAAATAGTTCAAATAACAATCAATTATTAAACAAAGTTCAAGAATGGCAAAAAAATTTAGAAAAATTGGAGGTTTTAATTAATGATCTAATTAATGGAAGTAATTCTGAAAAAGAAGACAACTTAATTAAATTAATAACTAACTTAAGAGAAGATATATCCAAATTTACAAATGACTCAGAAAATATTAAAAATTATAGTAATCAGAAATGGTTTAAAATTTTAGATGATGAAATTTATCCTTATCTTAAGAAATTGATAAATGGAAAAGAAATCTATAGAGATTATTTAGAATTAGAAAAATATGATTATCAAATTAAGAGCCTTGATGAATTATGGCATATGTTTGATTATTGGGACCCTTTGTCTATAGTAATTTATTTTTATAGGGCATGGTTTTATTTCGAATTGTCGAATCCTAATCATAAAAAAGCATGTGAAAACAATAATGAATTTCATCCAAAATTTATAATTCCAACCTCATTTTTTACTAATGGTCAAAATATTTTATTAGATTTAGATGGTGACAAAAGATCTATATCTATTACTGATTTGATAAATAGGTACACACCGCATTCTATGGTTGCTACTATTGATCTTACATCAGATGAACAACAAACAAGATATATTGTAATGAAATATAATTATGTAGAAGATAATGATGGAAATATTAAAGTATCGTTAAAAATGCGTGGCACTGAAAATCTATCTAATAAAAAGGGAATTAAATATTTAGATCCTACTTTAATTGAATGTAATTTAGTAGATATGGGATCTGATAATACATTCAAAGTTTGTAAAAATTGCCTAAAAGTTTATGAACAACATATTAAAAGATGTTATTTGTGCAACCAACCTTTAATAGATGGTTCAATTAGGAGTGAACCTAATTATGATTTTGAACTTGATAATTTTAACGAAAATGAGGAATTTTTAGGATTAATAAAAGGAAAAGGAAACTTAAGTTTATTTATATATGGAGAAAGTGTTTCAATATTATACAAATTCACTAATAATAATAAAACAGAATTTAGAAGAATTAATAAAAAAATTACATACGAAACACCTATGGGTAGAATAATTAAAGAAAAATCTATTATTAAAGTTAATGTTGAAAAATTAAATCAAGATGAATATGAAAATTTCAAAAAATTATTGGGATTCAAAATTAAAAAAGAATCTAACTTAAATGAAATATATGTTCATTCTATAGCACATTTATTATTAAAAACAATTGCCTTTTTATCGGGTGTAAATGTAGAGGAACTTGATTATATGTTAGACTTAGAAAATAATAATGTATACATTTTTGAAAAAAATGAATTTGACAATGGAATTATCGAAGCCTTTTATCAAACTTTAAAAAATAATCCATTTTTGTTTGTTGAAAAATTAATGGAATTTACTCAGTGTAGAGTAGCAGAGGTCGATAAATTATTATCTCAAGATAATAACATGTTCTCAAAAGATAATAAAGTATTAAACCAGTTGCTAGATTTAAGAATTGATAATTTAAAAGCAAATAAAATTGACATTAATTATGCCAAAAGAATAAGTCAAGAATTTTATGATGCAATAAAAAACAATGATGGAGAAAAAATAAAAGAATTATTACAAAAGCAAAATTTTGAAAAAATAATTCAATGCATAGATGGGTGCTCAGATTGCTTATTTATAAATACTTGTCATGAAGAAAATAATCAAAAAGAAAAGATTAGTAGAATTTTGGCTGAACAATATGTTAATAAAAAGATCAGTAAAATACCCCGTAATAATATATCTAGAGAAATATTAGAAAATTTAATAAAAATGAATAATATAATAATAGAGGTGAATGATGAGTATGTTAAACTATTTGGATTGTAAATCAATGAAAATAATAATACCCGAAATACTTTTAATTGAAGATAAAGAAGTTACGGTTATATCTCCATTTATTAGTAATTTCCCACTAATTATACCAAAAAATCATTATAATTATAAAAATAAATTTTTAGATTTTCTTTTTGAATTAGTTAAACGCAACAACATAAAATTAAAGATATACACAAGTAATGATATTGGAACTTTAAATGAAGTTAAAAATAAACTTAAAGAATATTTTGATGAACCTCAAAAATATTTAGTGGTTAAAGAAAATTTACATGAAAAGGCATTAATTACATCTACGTATATTTATTTAGGAAGTGCAAATTTTACATACAATGGTTTTTATGTAAATTTAGAACAATGTCAAATTGGTTTAATAAAAGATAATGAAAAGCTTGTTAATGAAATCCTAAGGAAAATTAACGAGGTAGCATAAATGACAGTAGTAATTTCATTTATAAATATGAAAG
>JBMFMO010000028.1:0-2814 GCA_049970635.1 Minisyncoccia bacterium
GAATCATTCAATTCCAATATGTTTTAGCGTCAAGAGTAATTGTAACATATAACTATTCTGTTTCCGCAAATCCTTTCTAAATTTTCAGCAAGAAGATATGAGCTAAAATATAAATATCTGATTTTCCATGGTTAATTGGATAACAGCATATATAGAAATGAAAATCATATGCTTAATAAAAGAAGTAAATAAAATAAGAAATTTCAAAATATAATAAAAAACGGAGAAATGAAATATGACTGAAAAAATCTATTGTAAATATTGTGGATATGAAGGTATACAGATAGGAAGATATGAATCCAAACAGATCAGTTCATATGAAAATAAAGTAGAAGTTAACAAAATAGTAAATTTAGGGATCAGTAATATTAAAGAAAATAGTAATTCTATACTTATAGATACATATTACTGCCCAAAATGTAAAAAAATTAATGTAGAAATCAATGAAGCGCCAAAAGAAATATTATATGAGGATAATAATCTAAAAATTCATTTTTTGATTCCATTTAGCTTTGAAAATTTTTTAATCAATATAGATATTAGTAAATCAGAATTAAAAAAGTTATTGAATAATCTATCACGAAATATAATGAAACATGATTATAAAAAATATGTTAAAATAGGTGAAAATCCTTGTAAAAGGAATCAGATTGGATTTAAACATATTCTTAAAATTCATTCTCTGAAAATAAAGATATATATATTAGTTGAACTTACTTCAAATAGAAAAGAAATAAATGTAAGGATAATATATGATGGGGGTAAGTCTATATGTTAGAACTTAAATTTGACTGGGATAAAATCAAAGAGAAAAACACAGAGGATAAATTAAAAATTGATGAACTTATACTATTATTATTGAATGAAGGGAAGGTTAGTGGAAAAACTAAATTGCAGAAAGAGGTTTTTTTAGTATGGAAGGAAATAATTAAGGAATATGCAATAGACCCATTATTTCATCCGGATTATTATGGGCCATATAGCGATTTGATTAAAGATGTAATTGAACAATTAAGATTAAACAATTATATTACGATCAATTCGATGGGTGAAGGTCATAACACGTATTACATCACTAAAAAGGGGAGGAATTTAGTTGCAGAAATCTTGAAAAAAAAGAAATTTGTTCGTGAATTTATACCAATAATAAAAGAAAAAAAAGCCGATTGGGACGAATGGTCATCTAAGGGTATACTTATCTATATATATAGAAAATACCCCGAATATACAACAAAAACAAGGGTGCCAGAGTTAAGATGGTAATTGAAATTTCCCCAAAGGAAAGAGACGAGAGTTCTGATCTGACAAGGTTAAATGTAAGATATGATAGGGGTAGCTTTGATACCCCTATGAGAATAGTAACTAGAAATGACTTGAATGCAAAAGATAATCTCGGTATAAATATACCATTAACGAGAGATAGACCGGTATTCATTTATGAGGAGTATATAAATGAAGAAATAGTAAATAATATTCTTACAAAGAACGGCTATTTATCTCAAATGTTAAATAGAATCAGAGAATTTTTAGACAGAACGGAAACATCTGGAGCTCTGAAATTATTTTATCCAAAATTGACAAATAAATTGTTAAATGATATTTCTACTGAAAAATTAAATAGTGTACGTAATTTTATTAAAGATTTATCGGATAATATAAATATTGATGCTTTAATTATGAATTTTTCTATTCTGGATAATAACTTGATAGAGAATATGGATAAGCCGATTATTCCCGTCTTAAAAATAGATGGTAATGAAGGCTATACTATCGTAAGGAATAATCTTGATCAATTAATCGAAATATCCTCACAAAATATTCCATTTGTGGGCATTTCATATGCTTCTTACCCCAGAGCAAATTTATCTTATAATTATATAAGGGCCAGACTTGATAAAATCCACGAGAATAATAAGGGAATAATTACATTAGATGCTCCAAGAAGAACTTTGAACCAGATAGATAATGAAATATCTTCGTTACATTATTCTAGTTTTATAGTATCTGACCTCGTTTCGGAACGTTTTTACCCCAGTGGTGGAGGGAAAAAAACAGCGCTCAGAATTTTTGATAGAAAAAACCTAGCACTTCCGAATTTGGATAACTCAATATCTGAGGCATCGGAAGATGATATTATAAGTTATTTTTCAAATGATCCAAGAATTCAAGAACTATATGAAAGATTCAAAAGCAATCAGTTATCCGAGAGGGACATAGCCAAAAATAGAGGACAGTATATGTCAAGGATACATGAGAATTTAGCGAGCAGTAAGGAGTATAGGATAATGGTAGAAGAGATTAAATCACAAAACCTGAGAGAATACAGGATATCAAAGAAGAGGCTTAATAATCTTCTAATCAAAGAAAAATTTCTGAATGAAAAATAAGAAAATATAGATAACCATGACAATCTGGGTTCATATTCAATATTATATATTATTTAAATTAATCCTGCACAATCTCTATTTCTTTCAAACTCTTTAACATCTATTTCCTGTGCAGTATTTCAATCTCTTCCTTAATTTCCTACATCCTATGCAGTGCTATAGATATCTCTTCCTGTTGATTTTGGACATCATCTAATGTTAGAAGGATGAAAATAGTTGCTAAAATATAAATATTTGATTTTCCATGTTTAATTGTCCGTCAATACCAATTAAAGTGAGAAAAGAGGAAAGTTTAAAGGATCAATTTGACAGAATGATGGAGGATCTGAAAAAATGAATTATATGGGTGATAAAGAATGGTGAATAATGTAGATAAAACAGAGGACGAAAATAGGAAAAAAACAAAGGTAGCTGAAAATCCAGACTT
>JBMFMO010000028.1:2914-6745 GCA_049970635.1 Minisyncoccia bacterium
TAAAGAATGGTGAATAATGTAGATAAAACAGAGGACGAAAATAGGAAAAAAACAAAGGTAGCTGAAAATCCAGACTTAGTCAAAAAAATTTTAGGATCCTGGGGTTTCACCAAAATTGAAAATAATACAAAAAACATGGGAAAGAATGCAAGTAAGAATGATATAGGGTTTGATTTTAAGGTCCATGCTCACAAATTCAGGCATACTTTTGGTGTTAGGATTATAATTAACCATGCCCCCTTGTCTGTTCTTCAGTAATGGCTGGGACATTCAAGTATATTCACAACAAGCATTTACACACAGATAACGGGCATGGGCACGAGCCAGTTCATGAACCAGATACCATGAAAATTGTCATTTATTTTAAATACTCATTAAAATTTATATACTTATAATGGTATATAGGTATAGTGGTATATAAATGGCAAAAAAGAAAACTTCGATTACAATAGATTCGGAGTTATGGATAGAATGGGTTAGTTTTGTTGTTAAAAAAAATGGGTCAGCAAGAAAAATAAGTATAGAATTAGAAAAGGCATTAAAAGAATATATGGAAAAACATAATGAAAAATAGAGGCGATAAAATGAAAAATAATAAATATATTGAATCTAAATTTCCAACTAAAGAGATAAACTTAATATCTGTTTCTGAAAGAATAGCATTGAAACCTATTTATATGGTTCATAGAATTTTTGCAAGAAGAATCGGGTCTGTTTTTAGATTAATAATATTAAGTGCCTTAAAAGATGAGGAAGTAGATATAATGGAAGAATATTATAAATCTCATAAAAATGACTCAGATACAAATAATAAATTAATTTTAGATCCAATGTGTGGTGGAGGGACAACATTAATAGAGGGAGCTAGGTTAGGGGCAAAAGTTGTAGGTATTGAAATTAATCCTATTCCATGGTTCGTTGCAAAAAATGAATTAACTAAAGTGGAGCCAGAAGAATTGGATATTACTTTTAAAAAATTAGAGAAAGAAGTTGGAAAAAAAATCAAAGATATGTATAAAACTAAATGCCCTTATTGTGGAAATGATGCTGAAACAATATATACATTTTGGATTAAAAAAATTGAATGCCCTTATTGTAAAAGAGAAATCAAATTATTTAAGGATTACATAGTAACTTATGATAAAGATGAGAAAAATTTTACATTTGTATGTCCCAATTGTGGAACAATATTTGAAAAAAGACATACCATTGGTGAATTAGAAGTTTGCCCTAAATGTAATTTTACTTTTAATCCTGATATTGGAGTTGTAGCAAATGGGCATATAACATGCCCACATTGTAATAAAGATTTTAAATTAATAGATGTATTAAAATTAAAAAAGGATCCCCCTGATGTTGAACCATTTGCAATCGATGGATGGTGTCCTCATTGTCACAAAAGATTTATCAAAAAATTTGATGATGATGATTTAAAATTATTGAACAATGTAATAAATGAATTTAAATCAAAAAAAGATAATTTACTTTATCCTAGGGATAAAATTCCTGATGGTTATAATACTAATCAAATGAAAAAACATAATTACAAATACTGGTATCAAATGTTTAATGAAAGGCAACTTTTAGCTCATTCTTTATTGTTAGAACACATTGCTAAAATAAAAGATGAAAAAATAAGAGAGAAATTTCTTCTAGCTTTTTCTGAAAATCTTAGATCTAACAATATGTTTTGTTATTATGATAAAAGATGGGCGAAACAAAACACACCATTATTTTCTAGAAAGGACTTTGCACCTGTATATTCTCCATTAGAACAAAATATTTGGGGTAGTCGGTTTGGGCGAGGTACATTTATTCAAGTATACAGAAGAATGTATGAAGGTAATAAATATCTATTTTCTCCGTTTGAAAGAAGGTATGATTCCAAAATAATAAAAAAAATTGAATTAGATGAGACAATTAACGAGAATCAATGGGAACTTTATTGTGAAGATGCTCAAAATTTAGATAATATAATAAAAAAAGATTTTGATTTAGTTGTCACAGATCCTCCTTATTTTGATAGTATTAATTATTCAGAAGTTTATGATTTCTTCTATGTTTGGTTAAAACAAGTTTTAAATTATCCTTGTTTTAAAAAAGATTCTACAAAAGATCCAAATGAAATTATTGTTAATAAAATTCAAAATAAAAATATAGAAAATTATAAACAAGGATTAATTAACATTTTTGAAAAATCTACAAAAAAACTAAAAAATAATGGATTATTTATTTTTACATTTCATGATATAGATGAAAAATCATGGAAAGATATGTTGGATATTGTAAAAAGATCAGGATTATATGTCAAAAAGATTCATTTTTATCATGGCGAAAATGTAAGTGGTGGGCATTTTGGAGGCCAAAAAACTGTGTTTGATAGCATTTGGGTATGTAAAAAAGGAATCAAAGATAATATTAATCATATTTCAATTGAAGAGGCGGTAGGAAAAATTTGGATAGAAATAGAGAATTTAATATCTTCAATAAAAAGTAGTAAATATTTTAAATTAGATGAAAATGATCTTAAAATTTTTATTTATGGTAAGACAATTGAAATAATGGAAAATTACAAAATTAACACCAATTTTGAAGAAATTATTAAAATAATATTAAATGATGACAGATTTAATAACATTCTATTAAATAAAAATAAAAAAATAGATGATTATATCACTTAAAATTAAAAGATTGAACTATTATCTAATGTATATTCAAGGCCTTTTCTAGATTTAGATGTAATGGCAAATGATATAAGATTACTATAACTTAATATTTTATTGTATTCTTTTTTGGAAAGTTGTTTAATATCTTTATCAAGATTATAAATATTTAATTTATTTGAAAATACTGGCCATAAATTTTCGTTGAAATTCCAGTCATATTTTTCAGCAAGAGATTTTAAATAATTAGTTAAAATTTCTTTATCAGGATTTTTAATAATTTTTTCATTTTTATCGATGTCATTTTCTAAATCCAATTTTCCATTTTTTCTATTTTTTCTATTATTATTACTCCATAAATTTTTTATTTCACTAAAAAAATTTTTCATTAAATCCATTAGATCTTTAGGTGTTGTAGGATAACCAAATATTTTTTCTAAAGGGTGATTTTTATCTTTATCAGACATATATTCTAACCAATTTAAACAATTTTCTGGATAATTAAACATATTTTTAAAAACCCCATCTATATATAAAGTAGGTGTAATTGCCTTTTGTATTGTATCTTGATTAAATGAAATTTTTCTATTTCCTGGATCTAAATAATAAATCAAAGATAATAAAAAATGAAAAGTGCCATATGGATATTTCTTTTCGAAACTATTTTTTGCATCTATTTTCCTCCAATTGTTTGGTTGAATACATACATTCGTCAGTTCTCTAATTTTTTCATTTGGTTTTTTTGAGTCAAATAGTAATAAATGGTGTCCTACGCTTTTAATGTTTTCTTTAATTATTTCTATATCAATAAAAACAACTTTATTTTTGATATCATTAGAGTTGAAATTAAAATTATTATCCAGAATTAATTTCTTACCGTCATAAAATCCTATTACTTTCCAATTAAAAATCTCATTTAAAAGTAATGCTGATATAAATCCATCGGTATCTGGGCTTATGATCATTCCCTCTATTTGGTCTTTTTCTTTTGAATTGGGGTTAATCCAAGAAAAACAGTTATTTTTTTTAATTTCCTCAGCTACATCTTTTAATTTATTTTGAAAAATATCTAAAGAACATTCACTTGAATTCAACTTAAACCCCCCCTTAAATATAAAAAAAATCTATTTACATATGAATATTCAAATATTTCAAATCCAAAGTTTTC
>JBMFMO010000029.1:0-6435 GCA_049970635.1 Minisyncoccia bacterium
CTATTATATCATTTTTTGTAGCATTTGAAGGAGTTAGTATGTATTTACAATTGTTGATTAATGTTTTTAGGAAAAATCTAAAATAAAGATAGTTTATTAAATTTCCTTTAAATATAGATAGTGGAATCAAATCATGTATGATAGATATTTGAGATGTTTTAGAATCTAATAAATAACCTGAATGAAAAAAATTAAAGATTAAATCTGGTTTAATTTTTTTTACTCTATTTTTTAAATAAAACTGGGTTTGGAATATCTTTGGGATCAGTTTAATCCGCTTAAATTCTTCTTTAATTATCTTTAATTTGTCTATATTTATATCTTCATAAAAATTAGTTAGGCAAAACAATTCATATTCATCACTCAAAAAATTAACTAATTCTTTCAGCAAATTAATTGTTATCTGATAAATTCCAGTGCTTTTCTTTCCCCAATATAAAAAATTAAATAGTATTTTTTTCATATTTAAGTTCGCAAATTGAAAATCCTAAAAATAAGACTGCTAAATAAAGAATAAAGATATTTGTAAGAAAATAATCTAATAAATTGCCTATAAGCATAATAAGCCAAAATAATCTTAAATAAGATTTTAAATTTAAAAAAAGATAGATTATACCGAAAATTAACAAAATTCCAACAATCCCAAAATCTAACCACATTTGCAAAATAATATTGTGTGAAGCAAAACCTGTTAAATTTTCTCCGAATAAAGTTGTTATTGTTTTATTATTTTTTATAAACTCGCGAAACACATATGGACCTATTCCTAATGGATATTTTTTTAAAGTATCAATCGCAATTTTATAAATTTCTTTTCTAACTCCAATTGAACCACCTTCATATCTTTCTATAGAATATTTATAAATTACTTCACTAGTTTTAATTTTAGCCCCTTCTTCCTCTTTTTCTAATATTTTAAAGAAATTAAACCAAAATTGATAATAAGACTTGATCCAAAGAATATAAAAAAGAAAAGTAGAAATTAATAGAATTAAGATTAAATAAATAGCCAATATCTTCTTTCTATCCTTTAAAAACATAAAGATAAAATAAAGACTGAGCAAGATAAAAACTAAAAAGTTATTTTTGCTTCCTGTTAAGATTAAATTTAATAGATTAAAAAAGTAGGTTAAAGAAAATGTTATAGACGAAATAATTTGATTTTTATATAACAAAAATAAAACTATAAAAAATATTAAGATTGAAAAAGCATAGGGATTTGGATGGCCTACCAATGATTGCATTCTAGGATATGTATATGGTCTTTCATAAAAAATTGTTTTGTATAAATTTGGATAAAAGAATAATATAATATTAATAATCCCTAAAAAAATACTAATCCATAAGATTAAAATATAAATTAAAAATCTTTTCTCATATAGAATTAATCCTAATAGAAAAACAGGGAAGAATTCTGCAAGCTTTATTGTATACAAAATACTAATTTTAGGATAAGGGGAGATTAAACTTAATAAGATTAAATATATAAAGAAGAGGGTTGCAAAGATTATCTCTTTTTTAAATCTTTTAATCTTTTCAAAAAATAGCTCTCTTTTTGCCGCAAAATATATTAAAGGGAAAATGGGGATAATTAAGTTACTTAAATTAACCTTCAAAATAGGAATATCTATTTCAGGTAAAAATATAAAGAGAAAGGAAATTAAAATTACTAAAACCAATAACCAATTTTCAAATTTATTCTCTATTAAACTATTTTCCATTTTAAGATAAATTTTTTATTTTATATTTCAATAAATAATCTTCTAAATTATATCGTAAATTATTAGGCAATAAGACTGAAAGCATCCTTATAATACTTTTTATATGATATTTTGGTAAAGATAAAAATAGATACTTCATTGCTTTTAATCTCTCTCCTTGCCATAGATATGAAAAACCTATCCTATAATAAAAATCTTTTAATATTTTATATCTTTGCAAATTTTTTTTATGTTTATCTAAAATATACAATGGATCAGTAATAATTTTTTCTTTTTCTCCATTTTTTAATCCAGTTCCTAAACCTTTATTGAAATAATGGATATAAACACAGAATGGAATAAATTTTCCTTCTTCGGAATTAGTATTAAATAATATTCTTAAGAATAATTCAGCATCTTCACCTATCTTTAATTTTTCATCAAAACCTCCTAATTTTAAAATTAGATTTTTTTTAATAATACAATTACCTGGGATTAACCACCATTTAGAGATCCATTTTGCTAATATTTTTTTATCTAATTTTTCTCTATCCTTTATTCGAGGAAGAATAAATTTTTTTCCTTCAAATTCATAAACCATAAGAGCAATTATATAATTTAAATTTTCATCAATATTTTTATTATAGATTTCTAATGTATCTGGTAAATATTCATCATCGTGATCTAAAAAAGCAATCCATTCACCTTCTGCTATTTCTATTCCTCTATTTCTTGCATAGCTTTGTCCTCTATTTTCTTCATAACTTATATATTTTATATTTAATCCTTTGTTTTTATATTCTTCTATAACATCTGAAACATCTTCTCCTCCGTCATTTATTACTATGACTTCAAAATCTTTAAATTTTTGATTTAATAGAGAATTTAATGCTCTTTCTTTTAATAAATCTTTTCTATTGTATGTTGGTATTATTATTGAAAATTTAGGCATCTTTATCTTTTATTAATTCCATTCCCCATATTCCTAAAATTATCCATAAAATA
This sequence comes from Minisyncoccia bacterium, assembly GCA_049970635.1. Taxonomy (GTDB): domain Bacteria; phylum Patescibacteriota; class Minisyncoccia; order UBA6257; family HR35; genus JBMFMO01. The sequence goes on from JBMFMO010000029.1 coordinate 2,706, forward strand.
TTTATATTTATTCCATTCCAAATTATTCCTGTTAAAAATAAGCTAATCAAACTTATCATCATTAAATTATAATCTACCTTTTCTTCCAATGATTTTAATATTAGAAAGATAAAGATTGATAAAAAGCTTAATGTCCCTAAAATCCCTGTATTTACTAAAATGTTGCTGAATAAATCTCCAAAATGACTACCCCAGCCTATTCCAAAAATTGGATTTTTTAAAAATAGATTTATTGAAAAAAGAAGATTGTTTAATCTAATAATGAAAGTTTCTCTTGATAATGTATAAAATAAAAGTATTGACAACAATATTATTAGAAAAATAATTAAATAATTTTTCTTCTTAAATAAATAATAGATCAAGATTAATAAAAGCCCTAAAATAAATGTTGAAGATATTGATAATAAAAATGAAAATATCAAAATCATAATTTGTAATTTTTTGTAAATATCTTTATCAAAAACTTTGAAAAATAAGATAAAAAACATGGCTATTGTAAGATAGACACCCAACATTGAAGATGATGGTATTAATCCAGAAAATCTATAGATAGTGAAATTTTTTAAAAATAAAGCTTGCATTGTTTCATTCGAAAAACTCATATCATTTAAAAAGATTGGCAATGGTTTTTTAAATATATAGAGAAAAATTTCAAAAATTTGGAATACAAAATTTATATTTAATCCTATAAAGAAAGCTTTTATTACTTTAACTAGATCAAATTTTGAAGAAATTATGGCTAAAAACAAAGAGAAATAAAAAATGAGATATAGAAATTGTGTTATATTCATTCTTGAAAATCTATTGATATCGAAAATTCCTTCTTTAAAATCTTCTTTTGGTTTTATTACAAGTAAAAAATAGTTGTTTTTATATAGCAAAAATAAGCCGATTAAAACTATTAAGATAAATAAAGAAACAAGAGAAAACAAGATAAGAAAATTTTTATTCTTAAGGGAATTAAAAATATTAAAAATTGATGAAAGAATAAAAATTATTGAGAAGAAGAAAAAGATTTGAAAACCAAATGTCCACGGCTTATAGTTAAAAATTGGAAAATTAATGAATATAGAAGATAATGCTAATATAGAAATTAAATCAATTTTTTTGAAAAACAATAAGGTTAAAAGTAAAATTGTAATTGAAATACCAATTAAATTAAATTGAAAACTTAATGTTTCTATCATAACCTTAAATAAAAACTAACTGGTCCCAAATTTTTATTTTCTATCTCCATAAACTCTCCAAATATTCCTTCTTCAACTTTAAAATTTTTTTCTCTTAATTTTTCTATAAATTCTAAATATATCTTTTCTGCTAAATTTTTTTTAGGAGAATTTGTAAACTCAGGTTTATTATCTTCAAATTCTGGAATTAATGTTATCTCTGAAACAACTAATAATGGAAATTTTTTTTCTAGTAAAGAATATTTAAATCTTCCATTTTCATCTTCTATAATTTTTATCTTTAATAATTTTTCAATAGCCTTATCAATTTTTTCTTCATCACCATTTTCTATCCCCAAAAATATTAAAAAACCATTATCTAATTTTGAAACTAATTTATTTTTTACATATAATCTTGTATCCTTAACTCTTTGAATCAAAATTCTCATTTAAATAATGGTTCAAAATTTATTCTTTTGTTTTCGAAGATATTATTTTTTAAATCAAGGACTATCAAAATTTTTTCCATAGATTCTGGCAAAAGTGGAAGGTAAAACTTTGCTATCTTATCTAAATTTATAATTAATGTTTTGTAATCATCTTCATTTTTTGATTCCCAAATTCTTTTCTCATCAATAAATCTATTCAATCTTTTAACAAAGCTAAAGACATTTTTATATGCTTTACTAAATTCAAAATTTTCAAATCTATCTTCATAAACATTTTCAACATCTTTCAAATCATTTTCTAATAAGTTTTTATCTAAAACCAATTTATCAAATGGCATATTTTTTAATAATCCAAAAATTCTTGAGGCCAAATTTCCTATTTCGTTTTTTAATTCACCCTCATAAACTTCCTTATAATGTTCCCAACTAAAACTCCAATCTTTAAACTCAGTTCCCTGTGTTATTAAATAATATCTTACAAATTCATAATTAAAATCTTTCAATAAATCTTCAACAGTTATCATATTTCCTAATGTTTTAGAAATTTTCTCTCCTTCATTTAAGATAAAATAGTTACAGATAATATAATCTGGAGTTTTTAATCCTGCTGATATTAAAAATGCTGGCCAATATATAGAATGAAACTTTGCTATATCTTTACCTATAAAATGGAAAATCTTACCATCTTCCCAAAACTTTTTATAATTTTCTTCATTATTGCTTCCAAAACCCAATCCTGATAAATAATTTGTTAATGCATCAAACCAAACGTAAATTATCTGAGAATCATCATTAGGCACTTTTATCCCCCAACCCTTGCTTCTTTCTGCATCCCTTGATATACTTAAATCTTTCAATTTTCTTCCTCTTATAATATCTAAAATCTGAATTCTAATTTCATTAGGGATAATTTTTATTCTATTTTCTTCTATAAGCCCTTTAATTTCATCTAAATATTTTGTAAGTTTAAAAAAATAATTTTTTTCAGAAAAATTTTCTAATGGTCTTTTATGAATAGGACAAAGATTATCAATAATCTCTTCATCTTGATAATATGCCTCGCAACTCAAACAATACTTTCCTTCGTATTTATCAATATAAATATCATTTTTACATAAATCCCAAAGTTTATAAACCCCATTTTTATGTTCTTCGCTTGTTGTTCTTATAAAATTATCTAAAGATAAATTAAATTTTTCTTTTAATGCTTTAAATTCCTTTGAAATCTCATCAACAAATTCTTTAACATTTTTATTATTTTTTTCTGCAATCCTTACTATATTCAAACCATTTTCATCAGTTCCTGATTGAAAAAAAACTTCTTCACCCTTTAATCTTTTATATCTTGAAAAAAGATCAGCCAATATTGTTGTATATAAATGTCCTATGTGCGGTTTATCATTAACATAATAAATTGGTGTTGTTATAAAGTTTCTCATCTTACGCCCCCAACCGGATTTGAACCGGTGTTTCTGCCCTGAGAAGGCAGTGTCCTTAGCCACTAGACGATGGGGGCTATTCTTTTTCTACTATAATCTTTAAATTTCCTTTTATATTATACCCTAAATCTATCTCTACATTATATTCTCCAAGCTCTTTTATTGGTTTTTCTAAATTTATATCACTTTTATCAACAAGAATATCTTGAGATCTCAAAAAATTTTTTATATCTGTTTTTGATATTGAATTATAAACTTCATTATGTTCTCCAATCTTCAATTTAGCATTATAAACTAAACTTTCAATCTTTTCTTTTAATTTTTCTAATTTTTCTTTATTTTCTTTCTCCCTTTCTTCAGCTATTAACTTCAATTTTTCTAATTTTTCTTTATTTTCTTTTGTGATAACTATGGCTTTATTTTTTGAAATTAAAAATCTCGCATAACCCAATTTAACCTTTTTAACATCTCCTTTATTGCCAACATTTAAAACATCTTCTAATAATAAAACTATAACTGATTTATCTTTTTTTATCTTCCTCATTTTAATATTTCTATTGCTTTATTTAAATCCTTAATATTAATTTTAATATATTGATAAATTTTTTCTATTAAGGTAATAAATTATTATTTTTTCTATATTTTGGTATTTGTAGATTGGCTTGGGATTTTCTTT
>JBMFMO010000030.1:0-6355 GCA_049970635.1 Minisyncoccia bacterium
AATGCTATACTGTTTATAATTAATTGTTATTTTTAATTGTTACCTTTGTATTTATCTTTTAAATAAAAGGTAAACCAACAAATAATTGAAAATTTTGATACGATTTTTTATTCAAAAATTTGATATTTTTAATAATATTATCATTCAATTGTTTCATTAATGCATCGATTGTATATTTTTCTATTAACACACAATTTAAAATTATTAACTTAAAACTTCTACTTTAACACTTTTTTTCTATTATTTATTTTATTTTTTCTTAAAGTCTTTAAAAGTGAATGAACATTTACAAATGTTGATATTTTTATCTCTCAATGACTTAAGGTATAAGTAAACAATATCGATCGAATTGAGGTTTTTTGATGAATTTATAAATTTTTTTAATACCCTGGATAAATATCACCTGAAAAATACTTCCTGCTATTTTTTGTGTATTCCGATATTGCCACTCAATTTTAAAATTTTGTATGCAAATTTGAAGTTTGTTATATTGAGTTGATATGTTAATCTAACTTTTTTTGATAACAATGTCATCATTATTTGCATAAAATATATTTTTTTATTTTAAGATAAAAAATTTTTTAATATTAAATATTATTGTTTAAATAAATTAAATTAAATTTATATATAAATTATTCTTTTTTTAATATTTTTAATTTTTATACTAAACTCTTTTTCCCATTACTCTTTTTATTAATTTATCTATATTTTTCCATATTTTAGATAATTATTCCATTTTTCCACGCTTCCTTTTATTCCCCCTAGAATTTTACCAAAATTTGAATACATATAATTCATATTTCTTTTATTAGATTCAGAAGTTATAAATTTCCTTTATCACTTTATACCATTTCTATTATTTTACAAGACTTTTTAATTTATTACATTTATTATATTCTCATTACTCACGTTTACATTCTTCATTGTTTTATATAAAAATTTTTAATAAAAATATAAACAATTCTTTTAAAATTATATTGTATTTAATATTTTAAAATTTTAAATGGTTTTTACCAAAAATTAATTTATTAAAAAATTTAAAGAATTTTTAATTTCAAATTTTCATTTGTATTTATCAAAGTTTTGATTTTCTATTAATAATTCCAATTTTTTAAGCATCAAATTATCCAGTAATCTAATGAAATGTTTAAAAGGAGACTCATTATAATAATACAAAATCTTTTTCTATATAATAAATGCATTAATTGTTTAAATTGTTCACATGCTATAATAGATACTGAGGGTTCCAATCCTACTATAGTCCAATTTTAACACTTAAATGTCCTCCAGAAATAGCTTGGTCACTCATCTGTATTCATAACATCCGTTTACACTGAAATCATGGGTATAGATACCAGGATGTTTATGAAGCATGAGAAGTGAAGAAACATGTGTGGGTATAGGTGTTTTTATAAGCATTCGTGTAATAATTTATATTTTAGAAACAAATAAGTAATAGCGTAATCTTTATATTTTAGAAACAAATAAGTAATGGCGTAATCATGTTTGGTATTGATAGAGATCAAAAACTGGGGTTAGATGAAAGTAAAAAAAGACGTATTCTAGGTGAGCATCTAACACCGATAGAAATATTTGAAAATTTTATTTTTCCTGAAATTAAAAGCATTTTAAATAATTACGTATGGGTGGATTTATTTGCGGGAAAAGGGAATTTAATATTACCAATTTTGAAATATATTCCATATGAAAAAAGAATTGAATTCTTTAAAAACCACATTTATTTATTTGATATCCAAGATGATCTAGTTCAATCTGCAATTGAAAATGCTATGCAATATGGAATTCCAAGAACAATTGCAGAAAATAATATTATGAAAAGAGATACCATCGAGAATTATCCTGACTTTTTGTTAAAATTAAACTGGCCAATTTATCATATAACTAATCCTCCTTATCTGTATATCGGCTACATAAAAAAACACAAAGAAACTCAGAGCTATTTAAAATATTTTCAAAATAGCTACAGTGGATATCAAGATTTATACCAATTGGCTTTAATTAACGATTTAAAATTCGGGGTGCAAAATATGATATATATAATACCATCCAATTTTTTATTTGGTTCATCAGTATCTAATAAGATTAGGGATGATTTTCTCAAGTATTATTATATCAAAAAGGCACTAATTTTCGAGAAAGAGATCTTCGAATTCACAGGAACAAATGTAGTAATATGCTTCTTCGAAAGAAAATTAAAGCCCAGTACGGAATATTTGTCATTTCAAGGAATAAAAATTAATTCAGAGATGAAAGAAAAAAAATATTTTTTATCACCAGAAAATCACTATAGAGCGGGCAACGAATTCAATGATTTTGTCACTAGGTATAAAAGTGGACTTCCTTTAAGTGTATCATATTATTTAACAAAAGAAGAAGTAGAAGCTAACTATGGAGAGCATGAACTCGATGTTATAGATGCTAATGATTTTGATGGAAAACAATATTCCCATAAGAAGATATATGTTAATGGAGAATTATATGATAAAATTAAGTCTAATATTCTTTTTGTTAAAACAGTTGATTCAGGAAGCTGGGAAGGAAGGGTAGGACTGTATGTTATTAAAGATGTATTCAATGCCGATGGCATATTAGTATCTAAATCTAAATATAGAACGCATCCCATTCAGATCTTTTTAGAGCCAAAAATAGATTATAACACTCAAATTATATTAATGAAATATTTTAATATAGTGCTAGAATATTTCAGGGAATTGACAGATAGCGAATTTATGACCACCTATAAATATTCGAAAAGCGAATACACAAGGAAATATCTAGGTCTGACCCAAGCAGAGAAACTTATAAAAACATTTCCATGGCTAGAATTGAATAATAAAGAGAAGTTGGTATTTAAAGAACTTATAATCCAGAATAGAAAACTTGATATTATTAAGTTCATAAAAGATAGAAATTCCATGAAGGTGTTAGAAGATTGGGATTGAGAAATAATAAATATTATTGGGAAGAATCGTTGAACAACCCAGAGCTCATCGTTGATTATAATTATGAAAATGATGAGATTATATTAGATGAGAAAGAATTAATCTCCAAAACATGGAGATTAAGAGATTTAATAACGACATATTGTGTCTTATCTAAAATAGACGAAAATACGGCTAACCAAACTAAAACTAAAATTCTCTATGAAATAATCAAAATTTTAAAGGAGACTGAAAAAATTCAATACACTGAGTTTGTTGCCTATTGGAAAACTTTAGATTTTTCATATTCTATGTTTAAGGGCAGTTCAGATGATGACCAAAAAACTCGATTATCGGAAATAATTGAAAAATATTGTGAAAAGAGGCTCAATCGATATAATAAACTAGGGTACACGGATGTGATTGTTCAATCTCTTTATGATACGGGGGCATCGAGGAAAAAAGGTAAATCTGGTATTGATAAATTGCTTGAGATTTTAAGGAATAAATTTGAAAACATTTCGAGGATATCGAATTTAAATAACTGCAGATTAGGATACTTTTTACCTGATCAAGGGGATAAGGAATTATTTGAGAAATTTAAAGAAAAATTTAAGCTTAAATATGAGTATGGAGAAAAACATCAGGGTAAAAATCCCGATATAGTTTTAATTGTTGACGGTGAATTTTTAATTATAGAAGCCAAGCATGTAAAAGAAGCAGGAGGTGCTCAGAATAAACAGATTTTGGAATTAATAGAATTTATAAGTTATCCTGAAGAAAACCAAAAAGTGCATTATGTATCTTTTTTAGATGGACCATATTTTAATAAGTTTATATATACTCAGCAGGCGAATGCGGATAATAATGAAAGCGAGAAAAGAAAAGTTACTCAACAAAGGGAAAATATCGAAATGTATCTGAAGAAAAATCAACATAATTTCTTTGTGAATACTCATGGGTTCAGAGTTTTATTAAACGACCTTGAGGAATTAATCAGAACCAATGAATAAAGTAAGGTTAGTATCATAATTTGTTCGAATTTAAAATTTCTTTTTTTCTCTTTTTATCAATGTAAATGCCATCCTCTTCTTTGAATTTGCTAATTTTAACAATAATAGTCGCCGCCTTTTAAAATTTATTGAACTCTAACAGATCTAATTGCCGAATTCGGCTCATTTGCCTTTCCAATGTTCTAGTATAACTGATGACGGCAGTAGGTGGAAGTGCGGGTACTGGTGGAAATTTATTTAATGAAAATCTGATCTTTATGATATTTTAGGAACTCCTTTGTTTCTGGGTTATCTATCTTATCTGTTTTTAATTTTACATTCTCTAAATATTCAATTTCCCTTTTAAGTCTCTCACCGCTCGAATTTCTTAATTCTTTGCTAACTAATATACTAAAATTATTTTCAGGATCTAAGGTTATGAAGCCGCCATCAAACATAGCATCGTGCAATACACAAAGTATCAAGGTATTTTTTACTTTTCCTGCATCATCTATTGATTTATTAACTGGCTTTATATGAGAAACCCGGAGTAATTGTTCATTGTCTATATCACAAATTAAACATTTTCTACCTTAATATTCCAAAGCATTTTTTCTCAGCTTACCTTGGAAAGATCTTGTTTTAACTATACTAGGCCTTAATTCTGCTTTAGCGGGTGATAATATATCTTCATTATTCAAAATGCTAGTCATTATTTTTTCCGTGATTTTAGTATTGCGTTCCTCAGCAATTTTATTAAAATATTCATCAGATTCAATTATTTGAAAACTCAACTTTTTAATTTGTTTATTGCCTATATTTTCAACAGTTTCACTGCCATTAATGTATTCAATCGGCCCAATATAAGTGTATTCATTATGGGTATTATCAAAGTTATAAAATAGCAGCAATTTTAGTTCATTATTCTTAATCCTTTTTAGCATCTTGTTATCTGGATTTTTCAGCATCTTATTCTGTTCCAACCAAGTGAATATCCCTTTATTTAGATCAATCGAGTCTCCAATGTCTGATCCGAATATTCCATAATGTTTGTCCCCAAATAACGAAATTAAACCACTTCTAGCCCATTTACCTCCATGGTGAATACCTTTACCATAGAATTTTAACTCCGGATCAAACAATTTATTAAGGTCTTCCTTAGTATAATCCTTTAACACTTCCAAAGACTTTGGCACGGAATTTTCATTTTCAGATTGAAATACCCACAGTACTGTATCCAAAGTCCATAATGAACATTTGAGTTCCTCTGAAATTTTCCTCAAATCTTCACTCATTATTTCATAAATTTCGCCTTCCTCTAATTTTTCACTTCCCCTTTTTTCATAGGGAATTCCTTCGAGCCATATTCCTAGAAACTTTAATGCCCACTCGCTTATTTCATTCCAAACAGCATATTTTTCAGGATAACCCACAAACAACAAGGCGGAGTATACAGCCTTGCCTATTCCTTTGACTTCTCTGACAAATTCATTTATTCTCTGACTTACGGGTCTATCATCCCTTAGTAAATCCTTGATTGCATCTAATGAGCTTTCATTGATAGCCTTTTTATATCTATTAATGCCTTTCCAATGATGATTTGCATTGAAATCTAGGAAACGTCTGACATCTTCAACTGTTAAATCGTCTAATTTTGACGAGAATTTTTCTTTGAATTCTTTGATGACCCTATCATCATACTTATTATATTCTTGAACTATTGGATTTTGCAGGATTCTACTTAATTCTTGAATAGCGTTTTCATGATTTTTATTCATTTACCATTCTCCCTCTAACCATCTTATTACTTTTAGCAAACATTAGCAAAACATAAGTATATTTCTCTTTTGCTAAAATATATTCCGCCACGATATAACAAATTTATTTTTTCATTTTATTCATTTTAGAAGTGGGGTTATAAAATTAAAATAATGGATTGGAGATAATGAATGCGCAGAGTATAAAAATTGAAATGAAGGAGATGGTAAGAATGATCTTAAGCGAGATTGAAGAGAGAAGGAGGAGAGGGATATAGATACCTGAGATCATTCATAAAAAAATTGGGAGCAAAGGTGGGAAAAAGAAGCTCCATGCTCACCTGTTCAAGCACTTCTATGCTTCCCAATTATATGAGATGACGGAAATCTTAGGTTGATACATATTCTGATAGGTCATGCACGCATTTAGACCACTACGATTTACGAACACATTTCTGGAAAAATGCAGCAGACAAATGAAGGGACGCAGTAGATCACCTTTTTTCGGAGGAAGGGAATTTAGATTTCTTGAAAAAAGTTGGGAGCCGACCGAAATTGATGGGGGCACTGGGATTTGAACCCAGATCCGCGGGTCTCTCCCTAGGATCATTTCTCCAGTTATTCATCATTTTTCAGCAGACCCATGGAGAATCATTTCCTTAAC
>JBMFMO010000031.1:0-5904 GCA_049970635.1 Minisyncoccia bacterium
ATTTCAATAATGTCTCCTTTCTTTTTTCCCAATAGAGCTTTGCCATTAAAAAACTATATTAAAAATTATATTTTTTATCCTCTAAGGTGATTAAACAAAAAATTTTTTTAATAAAGGTCCCTAAATTAAGAGAAAAAATTTTAGAATAAAATAATTTAAATCCTCACACCATTTAAAAACTCTTTTAAAATCTATATTTTTTTATTATTTCAATTCTTTAATTTTAAATCTTTTTGTTTTACCTTTGATATCTATTTCAATAATATCTCCTTTCTTTTTTCCCAATAGAGCTTTGCCAAGCGGAGATTCAGTAGATATTTTGTTTTCTAATGGGTTTGCTTCTCCAAAGCCAACAATTTTAAATTTCAAAATTTTTTTATTACTTAAATCTATTACACTTACTTCACTTCCTATATCAACAACACCCTTATTTTTTTTATTCTTAGCAATCTTAGCATTTTTTAATAATTGTTCTAATTTAAATATTCTTGCTTCTAAATTTTTTTGTTCTTCCAATGCAGAATGATATTCAGCATTTTCGCTTAAATCTCCAAAAGATTTTGCAATTTTAATTTTCTCAGCAATATTTTTTCTTTCAACAGTTTTTAATCTTTCCAATTCTTCTTTTAATTTTTTTATTGTTTCTTTTGATAAAATTTTTGGCATGACAAATAAAATTTTATATTAAAAAATTTTAAAAGTCAAGTTTTAAGATTATTTGGCAAATTTTTTTGTTATTTTAAAGGTTAAAATTCTTGTGAAAAATACTGCTGTTAGCATACTAATTAAAACACCCATTCCTAAAGTTAAAGCAAAACCCCTAACAAAAGATGATGTTAAAGAATAGATGATCATACATGATAAGATTGTTGTAAAATTTGAATCTCTTATTGATGGCCAAGCTCTTTCAAAAGCTAATCTTGTATATTCCTCTATTTTTAATCCCTTCTTTTTTTCTTCTTTCATTCTTTCAGCTATTAAAATATTTGCATCAACAGCCATTCCGATAGAAAGAATCAATCCTGTTATTCCAGACAAAGAAAGTGTTATTCCTAATAATTTATATAAAAATAGATTAAAAAAGATGTAAAATATTAAAGCAATATCAGCTATTAGACCTTGTAATCTATAATAGAAAAGCATAAAAATTAAAACTAAAATTGTTCCAATCATTCCACCCTTTATTGCAAAATCTAAAAATTGTTTTCCTAATAATGGATTAACAACAGATTGTCCTATCAAAGTTATAGAAACTGGTAATGCTCCTTGTTTCAATTTTCTTGCTAAATCTTGTGCTTCTTGGTATGTAAATTTGCCTTCTATTATAGCCCTTCCATTTGTAATAATATCTCTTACTATTGGTGCTGAAATAGGTTCTCCATCTAAATATATTGCTATAGGTTTATTTAAATATTCTCTTGTTAAATTTTCAAAGATTTTAGCTCCTTTAGAGTCTAATTCTAAAGAAACAACTGGAAATCCTGTATTTGGATTTATTTCTACATCTGCTGTTTTTAAAAATCTTCCTGTTAATTCAGATGGCACAAATTCTGTTGTAGTGCCTTTTTCTACTGGAATTCTAAATTCTAATAAAGGGGTTTCACCTATTAATCTTTTAGCTTCTTCAGGATCTTTAATGCCTGGAATCTCAACTGTTATTTCTCCAGATTGAGAATAGCTTATTGATGATTCTACAACACCTAAATAATTTATCCTTCTTTCTATCAAATCTTTTACAGAAAGCAAAATATCATTTCTCTCTTCTTGCTTTACATTTTTTAAATCAGCCTTATATATTAAAACAACTCCTCCTGCTAAATCTAACCCAAGCTTGAATTTCAAAATATTCGTGAAAGTAAAAAATATACTGATAAGCAACAATATAATAATTGAAAATATAAAATAATCTTCTCTTTTCATTCTATAAATTTTATCAAATTTTTCTTTAAAGCCTTAATTGCTGCTTTTACCTCTGCTTCTTGTTTGCTATTTCCTTCTCCAACACTTATTAATTTATCATTTAAAAATATCCCTATTTTAAAATTTTTCTTATGTGGGAGCCCTTCTTCCTTTAAAACAACATATTTTGGTAAAATTTTAAATCTTTCTTGAAAAATTTCTTGCAACCTACTTTTTGGATCTTTATATAGCTTTTTTGAAACTATTTCATCTAAATCTTTGAAAAAATTTTTTTCTATAAAATTTTTTGCAGCTTCAAGCCCGCTATCTAAAAATATTGCACCAACTAATGCTTCAACACAATTACTCGAAATAGTTTTTATTCCTTTTTCTCCCTGTATCTTCTCATATAAAATAAATCTATCTAAATTCAATCTTTCTGCTATATCTAATAATTTTTCTCTATTTACCACACTCGCTCTTATTAAAGTTAATTCTCCCTCTTTTAAATTTTTATACTTATTAAAAAGATAATTTGAAACAACAAATTCAATTATTGCATCACCCAAAAACTCCAATCTCTCATTATGATTATATTTATGATCAGGATGAAAAAATATATAACTTTTATGAGTTAAAGCTTCAATAAAAATCTCTTTTGATTTTATCTTAATTCCAAGATTTTTCTCCAATCTTTCAAAATCTATATCCTTAAGACTTCTCATTTTTTATATTTTCTATTTTACTATATACTGTTCCTAAAACTCCATTTATAAACTTAGATGTAGCTGGAGTTCCAAAATTTTTTGCTAATTCAATTGCTTCATTTATAGCAACTTTATATGGTGTTTCCTTGCTTCCTTTTAATAATTCATATGTTGCTAATCTTAAGATACTTTTTTCTAATAATGGTATTTGCTCAAATGGTAAAGATTTAACAGACTCTTTCAAAATTTTATCAATTTCTTCAAGATTTTCTACAACTCCCCTCATAAGTTTTCTTAAAAACTCTGGTTCATCAATATCTTGTCCAAATTCTTTTAAATTTCTTTCTAAAATCTCTTCCCAATTATTTTTATAATTATAAAAAGCCCATTCATAAAGAGATTGCATAGCTATTATTCTACAAAGGTGCCTTGTAGCCATTAAGTTTTACTTTTTCTTTTTCTTTTCTTCTTTAATTTCTAAATATTTTTTACCCTTATAAAAACCACAAAATGGACAGATCCTATGTGGCAAAATCAAATTATTACATTGCTTACATCTTACAAAATTTTTCTTTTCTAAAAATATCTGCGATCTTCTCCTTCTTACTTTTGATCTTGAAGTATGTTTAGCTGGTACAACCATATTATTTATTTAATTTTAAAATCTCTTCTTTTTTAAACCAAACTTTTATCTCTCTTTCGGCTTCTTTTTTTGAATCAGATGCGTGAATTATATTTTTTATTGGTCTTTTTTCTAAATTTGCTAATATTGGAGAATCAAATGAAAAATCCCCCCTAATTGTTCCTGGTTCTGCTATGTATGGTCTTGTATTTCCTGTTAATTTTCTCATTATATTAATTGCATGCGGTCCTTCAACCAAAATTTTAACAACAGGTCCAGAACTTATATAATCAACCAACCATTTTCTCACCATTTTCCCAATTTTATATGGATTGTCAGTTCCAAAAATTTTTTTAATATCTAAATTATACTCTTTATAAGTTTCTATATTCTTAATTCCTACATTTTTTATCCATTCTTTATTTTTTGGATAATGTCTATCAACCAACCTTTTGCTTGGTTTCAAAATTCCTAAACCTATTATATCCAAACCGGTTCTTTCAATTCTTGAGATAATTTCACCAATCAATTTTCTTTCAACACCCTCTGGCTTTATTAAGATTAATGTTCTTTCTTTTTTGAAATTTAAAAATTTATCCATTTTTTAAAAAATGTAGGTAAGGATATAAGCCGGGTTCTGTACCATAAGGCGGTGATCATCTGTCTAGCCTTAATATTACTATTAAGGACAAGCGGCACTCCCATAAAGGGCACGGCCTTGCACACAAGAGGGGAAAGCCATGGGATATAATCACTTATATCCCAAAGAAGGTAGCATCCTAAAGAATTAGGATACACCCTTCTACTTTTCACCTTTCCTCGCTTTTCAGCGAGTAGTATAGTCTCTGTGGCTTTCCCAAGGTATCACTACCTTCTTGGATTTCCCAAGCTCTTTTATGCCCGCCTATCGGCGAAGCAAATGTGTGCCCGGACTTTCCTCCCTATATCAATTGATATAGGGTGATCACCCTCCTTACCTACAAAATAATTATAAACTATTTTTTAAAATTTCAATAACTTTCCAAACATCTCCTGCTCCACAAGTTATAATATATTCTTTATCAGACCTGTCTGCCGATAAGGCAGATAAATTTTTCTTCAAAAATTTTGCAACTTTTTCTTTATCAGCAAAATATTTTACATTTTTAATTTTACCTTTTAATTTTTTCGCTAAATCTTTTGATAGATCTTTCATACCTTTTTCTCTCGCAGATGCATATGTCTTTAATATTATAACATTTTTAAATTTTGATAAAATCTTTAGAAAATCATCAAATAAAGCATATGTTCTTGTAAATGTATGAGGTTGAAAAATTAACCAAACCTTATCTAAATCTACTTTCATCTCTTTTAATGAATTCAATATACTTTCAATTTCTTTTGGATGATGGGCATAATCATCAATCAGCTTTATCTTCCTATTATTTATCCTTACCTCTCCTAAATATTCAAACCTTCTCTTAATACCCCTATATTCTTTTAAAGATTTTAGAATAATTTCTTTTTTTATTCCTAATAATCTTCCAACCAAATATGCTAAGTATGCATTTTTTTTATAATGTTCTCCAAAAAACTTTAATTTAAAATCTGGAATTTTAGAATAATCAACATTAATTTTTTTTATACCATTAGGCAATTTTATTTTTTCATTAGTTATTAAAATTTTTTTACCTTTTAAATTTTTTAAAAATTTTTCAAAAACACTTTTATATTCTTTTGGGTTTTTAAAAAAATCTGGATGATCATAGTCTAAATTTGTTATAACAATTATCTCTGGTTTATAATTCAAAAATGCTCCTCTATATTCATCAGCTTCTATAACAAAAGGAATATTTTTAAAATCTCTTTTTTTTCTTATCCTCAAAATAGAATTACTCTTCCAATTTATAACCTCAGAACCAACAAGTGCTATAAAATCTAATTTCGATCTATTTAATATTTCTCCTATCATAGCAGAAACAGTGCTTTTACCATGAGTTCCACAAACTGCAATCCCGAAAGATTTATTAAATATAATTCCCAAAGCTTCTGGATACAAAAGAATAGGTATCTTCCTTCTTATAGCTTCTTTTACTTCAATATTTTTTGTTTCTATTTTATTTTCTATCCTTTTTGCATATGCTTGCGAAACTATTAAAAGATCAGTATCATTAGGTAAATTATCCTTTTTAAATCCTTCAAAATATCTTATTTTTAATCTTTTCAATATATCATCAGTAAAAAATTTTTCTTTTGTATCAGAGCCCAAAACCTCATAACCTAAACTCTTCATAATATTTGCAAGACCACACATTCCAACTCCTTTTATTCCAACAAAATAAACTTTTTTCATATTTTTTGATTATAACATAAGAATAAATTTTGGTATAATATTTAAATAATATGGCATTTGGGGTTTTATTTTTAATATTTTTAATCTTTGTTTGGTTTTCTTGGATAGAGCAGAAAGAAGGAAATACTGCTTGGGCTATTGTGTTTTTAATAGCAGGTTTAGCAATTTTTATTATGGCATTAGTAAGTAGATAAACACTTCTACATCTCTTATGGCATTACACATTTTCTTTGTGATTGCCCCCTTTGCCATCTTTTTGTTCCATATTCAAAATGCCATACCTCTCTTTCGTATCTTACCCATCCAGCATTACATAGAATCTCTTGAATACCTGGTTTTGCTAT
>JBMFMO010000032.1:0-5780 GCA_049970635.1 Minisyncoccia bacterium
TTTATCCGCGGCTTATTATTTATCAGCGTTAATCCGTGGCTTATTATTTATCCGCGTTTATCCGCGGCTGTATCATTAATAATTTTATTATATTTTATCTCCATTTTTAAGAGAATAAAAAATATTTTATTTAGTTTATAATTTTTTAATGATTCCACCAATTTTTAAAAAGATAATTCAGATTTTTGATTCTTTTCCAGAGATAGGACCAAGGCAGGCATGGAGATTATTTTTTTGGTTTGTAAAACAAGATAAAAGGTTTCAAGAAAAATTTTTAGAATCATTTGATATTTTGATTAAGGATTTAAAATTTTGCAAAGAATGCTATTTCCCAACAATAGGTAGTGATTTATGCAATATTTGTTCTGATAAAAGAAGGGATAGAAGTAAAATTTGTATAGTTTCAAGAGAGACTGATTTAATAACAATAGAAAATTTAAAAAGATATAGAGGTTTATATTTTGTTTTGGGTGGTTTAATTTTACCCTTTGAAGATAAAAAGATAATTGAAGAGAGGATTAAAAAATTAAAAGAAAGATTAGAAAAGGATAAGGAGATTAAAGAAGTAATTTTAGCATTACCATTGACAAAAGAAGCAGAACCAACAAAAAAAGAATTAGAAAAAATTTTATCATCTTATAATATAATTATTAAAAGACCAAAAAGGGGAATACCAACAGGAGGAGAAATAGAATTTATAGATCCAGAAACATTAAAAGAAGCATTAGATTTGTAAAATGAAAGAGGAGTTAGAAAATATCCTTAAAGAAGCACATCAATTAGAGTTTGAGATAAAAACACTTCAAGATCTTGAAAATTTTAGGATTAAATTTTTAGGAAGAAGTGGATTATTAAATAATTTTATAGAAAAATTTAAGGATTTACCAAAAGAAGAAAAGGCTAAAATTGGAGAATATTTTAATTATGTTAAAAATGAGATAAGAAAAATTTATGATGAATTAAAAATAAAACTTGAAAAGCCTAAAAAGATTAAATTTGATATAGCACATCCAGGAGAAAGAATTGAAATTGGTTATCTTAATATCTTAAAAGAATCTTTGAAAAAAATTAGAGAAACATTTTTAAAATTAGGATTTGATATAGAGAAGGGAAGAGAAATTGTTAATGAATATGAAAACTTTGATTCATTAAATATGCCAAAATTTCATCCAGCAAGAGATATGTTTGATACATTATGGATAAAAAATAAGATTGATAAAAATAGGTACCTATTAAGAACCCATACATCAGCTCATCAAATTGAGATAATAAAAAGTAAAAAGCTACCAATAAGGGTTGCTATTCCAGGAAAAGTATTTAGGCATGAAGCCTTGGATGTTAGGCATGAATTTCAATTTCATCAAGTAGAAATTTTAGGAATAGATGAGGGAGCAAATTTAGAAGAGTTAAAGGGAGTTTTAGAAACAGTTTTTAGTGAATTTTTTAATAAAAAATTAAGAGTTTCATTTAAATCATCTTACTTTCCATTTACAGAACCAAGCCTTGAGGTTTATATTGAATGTGTTATATGTAATGGCAAAGGATGCTCTTTATGTAAAAAATCTGGTTTGTTAGAGGTTGGAGGAGCAGGAATGGTACACCCAAATGTTTTAAAAGAAGGAGGATTAGATCCTAAAAAATATTATGGATATGCTGCAGGAATAGGAGTTGAGAGATTAATTATGCTTAAATATAAGGTTGATGATATAAGATTATTCAATTCACAAGATTTAAGATTTATTAATCAATTTAAGCTATGAGGTTTAGAATAAAAGATTTAGAAAAATATTTAATAGGGAAGAAGGATTGGAAAAAAATTGCAAAAGAATTGAATGATAAATCTTTCGAGACAATTTATGATGGAAAATTTTTAGATATTGATATCTTACCAAATAGATATTCTAATTTAGCTTCATTAATTGGAGTATCAAAAGAGATAGCATTTTTAACAAATTTAAAAGCAAAAGAGGAAAAATTTAATATTAAAGAAGATAAGGAAAGGATAGAGAAATATGTTGAATTAAGGATTGAATCTCAAAAATGTTTAAATTATTTTGGAAGAGTTGTTTTAAATCTTAAAAATTCAAAATCTCCAAAATGGTTGAAGGAATTTTTGGAAAGCTATGATATTAATTCAATAAATCTTTTAGTTGATTTATCAAATTTTGTTATGATTGAATATGGCGCTCCCCTTCATATATTTGATTTAGATAAAATTTACAAAAATTCTAAAAATATTGCAAGAATTATAGTTAAGGAAGCAAAAGAAAAAGAATTATTTTTATCATTAAAAGGAGAAGAATATAAATTACCAAAAGGAGCATTATTAATAAAAGATGAAAAAAAGACAATAGCATTAGCTGGGATACAGGGAAGCAAAACAGCAGAAGTAGATCTTAATACAAAAAATATATTTATAGAAGCAGCAGTTTTTGATCCAGAGATAATTTATAAAATTTCAAGAGAAATTAATTTACAAACTGATGCAAGTTATAGGTTTGAAAGAAAGGTTTTGGCTATTAATCAACTTATGGCACTTGAAAGATTAACATATTTGATTAAAAAATATTGTGGAGGAAGAGTATTAAAAGGAGTTTTAAAGTATGGAGATATTGAGAAGCCCAAAAATATTGTTTTAAGATTAGAGAGACTTTATGAATATTCAGGAATAAAATTTAATAAAAATGTTCTTCTAAATATACTGAAAAGACTAAATTGTAAAATTTTAAAATCAGGTAAAGATTTTATATATATTTCACCGCCAATTACAAGAAATGATTTAAATATCGAAGAAGATATTATTGAAGAGATTTTGAGGTTTTATGGATTGGATAAAATAAAATCAAGGCTTCCAAGATTAGCAAGAATAGGAAAAGTAAATGAAATCTTTGAATTCGAAGATTTTATAAGAAAAACAATTAGAAAAACTAGTGCAACAGAGGTTTTAAGTTATAGCTTTATAGATGATAAAGATTTGGAAAGTTTCAAAAGCTTAATTAAAAAATATTATAAAAATTTAGTTGAGATAATAAATCCAGTAAGCATATATTACAAATATTATAGACCATTTATATTTATAAATTTGATTAAGGGTATAAGAAATAATTTAGGTTATCTAAATTGGTTAAGAAAAAAAGATATAAGTATTTTTGAGATTGGAGATGTTGGAGGGATAAATAAAGGAATAGAGGAAAGATTAAATTTAGGGATTGCATTAACAGGAGAAAATTCTAACAAATTATTATTAAAAATAAAAGGGATTTTAAAATTTTTGGGAGAAAGTTTAGGATTTTGTAGATTTTATTATCCGCACAAAGAGATTAATGATGAAATATTTGAATTAGCATATGATATAAAACTAGAATCAGGTGTTAATATAGGATTTTTAGGTTTGTTATCAAAAAAGATTCTCGATATTTATGATGTTGATCAGCCTATAGTTATTTTAGAGATTAATCTTAATGAATTATTAAAAGAATATAATGAAGAAAAATTCTATCAGCCTATTCCAAAATTCCCAGCAGTTTTAAGGGATTTATCAATAATTGTTCCAGAATATGTAAATTCTGATGAAGTAGAAAAAGAGATGTATGATGCAGTTGGAGAAATTTTAGAAGATGTTGAGCTTTTTGATATATATATGGATATAAAAGAAGAATATAAAAGTTTAAGCTATCATTTAATATTTAGAAGCCCAGAAAAAACATTAAGTAATGAAGATGTTAATAATCTTATGGAAAAAATTGTAAAAAGAATTGTTAGTAAATTTAATGCAGAAATAAGATAACTTTAGGTTATAATATTATTATGCGGGGTGGTGTAATGGTAGCACACAGGACTTTGGATCCTGTAGTGAAGGTTCGAATCCTTCCCCCGCAGATAGTTTATCTATCTCGTCTTAGTTTTTAGATTTTCTTTGATTTGTGAATTAAATTTGGTAAAATTGTGATGAAGGTTTAAAATTTTTAAAATAATGCCAAGATTTTTTAAAGAAAAACCACTAAAAAAGACTACCCTAGAAGTTTTAGGAAAAGATTTTGATAGGATATGTGAGAAATGGAAGATAAAAGAAGAATTAAGAGAAAAACTTAAAAAATTGATAAAATTATGGGATGAAACAATGAAGATAAAAGATATGATAGAAAGAACAATTAAAAAACTTGAAATAGCAACTGATATTATTAAGGAGATAGATGAGAAAGAAAGAGGCAATTTTATATCTTGTTTAGAAGAATTAATGGATGAATTTTATAAAAAAGCAGTTACGCATTAAATAGGTCGGAATTATAAATAAGATATTAAAATGGTTCAAAAAGTTATAAAAAAATCAGGGCAAAAAGAAGATTATGATGAAAATAAGATAAAAAATGCCTTAAAAAAAGCATGCGAACAAGCAAACATTTCAGAAGATAGGATTGAAGAGATAATTAATATTGTTTTAGATCATATAAAGAATATCTTTAAGGATAGAGAAGAGGTTAATTCATATGAAATTAGGGAGGCTATTTTAGGAAAATTAGATGAGATAGAACCTAATGTTTCTGATTCCTGGAGAAATTACGAAGAATCTAAAAAATAAGCTCTATTTTTTATCCACAATTTAAAGACTTGACAAATTTTTTTATTTGGCTTATAAAGATTAAACTTAAGATGAAAAATGATATTGAAAAAGTTAGGAAGAGGGATGGATCAATTGTTGATTTTGATCAAAAGAGAATTACAGATGCAATTTTTAAAGCATTGACTGCTTCTGGGCAAGGAGATGGCAAAAGAGCAGAAAAACTTTCAAATAGAGTTGTTCAAATTTTAAATAGAAGATTTAAAAAAGGAGAAATTCCTCATGTTGAACAAATTCAAGATATAGTTGAAGAAGTTTTGATTTTGGAGGGACTAACAAAAGCAGCAAAAGCTTATATTTTATATAGAGAACAAAGAAGAAGGATTAGGGAGGCAGTTAAAGCAACAGAAGAAGCAGTTGAAAAAGTTGATGAATATTTGGAGCAATTGGATTGGGAAGTAAAAGAGAATGCTAATATGGCATTTTCTTTACAAGGATTAAACCACTATGTAACTACTCATGTTATCAGAAAATATTGGTTAAATAAAATTTATCCAAAAGAAGTTAGAGAGGCACATGAATCTGGAGATTTACATTTAGATAAGCTTGATACTTTAGGAGTTTATTGCACTGGTTGGGATCTTTATGATTTTTTAAAAAGAGGCTTCGGCGGAGTTTATGGAAAATTATCCTCAAAACCACCAAAACATTTTCATTCTGCCTTAGGACAAATTGTTAATTTTATCTTTACAATTGCAGGAGAGGTTGCTGGCGCGGTCTCGTTTAGTAATTTCGATACTCTCTTAGCTCCTTTTATTCGTTATGACAATCTAAGCTACAAAGAAGTAAAACAAGCATTACAAGAGTTTTTATTCAATATGGCTACCCCGACAAGAGTTGGCTTTCAAAGTCCTTTTAGCAATATTACTTTGGACTTAAAACCATCGCCGGTTTATAAAGATTTACCAGTAATAATTGGTGGAGAACCCCAAAAAGAAACTTATGGGGAGTTCGAGGAAGAGATGAGGGTTTTTAATAAAGCATTATATGAAGCTTGGCTTGAAGGAGACAAAAATCAAAGAATCTTTTCATTCCCAATTCCAACAATTAATATCACAAAAGATTTTCCATGGGATGATTCTGCTTTTGATGGAATTTTTGAATCCTCAGCAAAATATGGCGTAAATTATTTTGCTAATTATATTAATTCTGATATGAGACC
>JBMFMO010000033.1:0-5539 GCA_049970635.1 Minisyncoccia bacterium
TATGCAATTAATGTATTGAAAGATCTATTTGATAAGGATATGTATGTAACCCAGCTGGTTAATGAGAAAGGGTATTCATCACCAATTCTGATAGATACGTTGAAATATCTTGCTGATTTAAATCTGGTAAAGTCATACGAAGAAAAGAGCTTCAAGAGGGGCAATGCAAAGTTAATGTATACCCTCACGCCGAAGGGCCAGGAAATAGCAAGAAAGCTAGTTGAGATTGAAAAGATAATGAACAATAGGGAAGAGGATATCCCTCTGGAGGAGGAATTTGCAATTATCCAGGGGCATTATCTTGTTCACATAAACGAGATTGACAACATAGTGAGAGTAAAGGATGGGAACAGGATCGCAGATGTTTACATCTCAAATTTAAGGGGCAAGATCAGGCTCAAGTGTGCGTTGTGCGATTCCGAGGACTGCGTTCATGTAAACTTTGCTTATTCACTGCCAAGGGTAAGGGAATTGATGGAAAGTATGAAATAAATAATTTTATATAATTATATAGAAAATTCGCAAAACTCAAGAGTAAAATAATCTTTTAAATCCTTATTTAATTTATCTATATTGTCTTTAGAAATTGACGCTATGAACAAAATCTTAAAATTATTATCTTTTAAATATTCGAGATTATCTAGTAATTCTATAATAGCTCCGTTCAAATGCTCATCGTTAATTCCTACTGCATCTAAATGTTTTAAATACACTATAGAAGGTTGAAATCTTTTAATTCTCTCAAAGAAATTTCTAATTGACTGTTCTGTTTCTCCATACCATTTACTTTTAAACCAATTGCCACTGATTGTAATATACGGGCAATTTGATAACCTAGCATTTACTTCAAATGCAATTGTAGAGGCAATTTTATTTGGCTCAATTGAATTTGATTTGCATAATAATACTGTTTTAAAAATAGGGTTTCTTATAAATTCATCAGAAATTGTTTCTATTTTTTTAATTAAATCATCATTATTTTCTTTTTTTATATCTTTAGTATAATCTATTGGATTTTCTG
Source organism: Minisyncoccia bacterium (assembly GCA_049970635.1). Lineage (GTDB taxonomy): Bacteria > Patescibacteriota > Minisyncoccia > UBA6257 > HR35 > JBMFMO01. Next base: position 1,022 of record JBMFMO010000033.1, read on the forward strand.
TATGAAATTCTCTCAGTGCAGATGGATTTATTTTATCTATTACAGATAATAGATCTTCCTTTGTTATATCTTTTTTATTTTGTTTGGTTATTTTTAACAGCGTTTTGTTTAATAAATATAGCAAATCCGCTCCTGTAAAACCATTAGTTAATTTTGCGATTTCATCTAAATCTTTTTCATTTTCTAAAATTGGAGTGCCTATTTTTTCCTTAATCTCATTTTTTAAAAGAATTTTCAATATTTCCCTTCTTTCTTTTTCATTTGGCGGGAAAAATTCTATTTCCAAATCAAACCTTCCGGGTCTTCTCAATGCAGGATCCAACGCTTCAAGTCTATTCGTTGAACCTATAACTATCACGTGGCCATCTTGATTTTTTTCTTCAGATTCTAAACCATCCATCAGAGTTAGTAATTGACCGACTAGTCTTGATTCTAATTCACCCCTAACCATGTCTCTTCTGGGTGCAATGGAATCTAATTCATCTATGTAAATAATTGCTAAATTCTCCTTAGAAGCTAATTCTTTTGCAATGGCAAAAATCTGTCTTAGCCTTGATTCACTTTTCCCATAATATTCAGAAATTATTTCAGGACCTCTTATTATTAATTTTTTACTTAATGATAGATTTTCTATTAAGGTATTCATTAATAATGTTTTTCCAGTTCCGGGTGGACCATAAAACAGTATTCCTTTAGATGGCCTTTTACCAACGTAACTATTATTTTTAATTGAAACTAAAAGAGGCACTATTTCATTTAGAATTTCATCGTTTACATATACTTTCTTTTTTATTTCCTTGATTAATTCCTCTGTTTCGTTCATTTCTTTTTTAATGTTTGATTCCATTATCATTTACCTCCTTAGAATTTATTAATTTTTTAACAATATCTTTATTATTTTCACAAAAATCATTTATATTAATTAAATCTAATTTTTTATTTTCTCCTTTTTCATAGATATTAATTGTTTTAAAATTTATTTTCATGTTTTTATCTTTATATAATATTTCATAAATTTTTTTCCTTTCTTCTAATTCTTCACAGTAAATCATAGCAGAAATAGGTTTAAGTATTACCCAAATTTCTTGTGCATCTGTATCCTTATATTTTTCTATTGTTTCATCAATTTTTTTCAATGGTTCTATAGTTCCTATTAAAGTTTCTATTTCGATATAAATTTTCTTTCCATTATTTTCATAGGTTATATCTGGTATAACCTTTTTGCCTGATTGTGATATAATTTCTTCTTCTACTTTTATAATTCCATTTTTAATAATTTCTTCAGTAATAAATTCATATCTTTCTTTTTTACTATTAATTAATTTTTTCTTTTCATCGATTATTTTATTCACCAGATATGAAAATACAATCACTTTTAATGGATATTGAAAATGATCATTTTCATCTCTTTTAATGAAAGGTGCATAAATTTCAATTGCACGGTTTAAATATTTTTCATAATGCCTTAAAATCTCAAAGAACATTTCTTTTTTGTTTTCTAAATTCAATATTTTATATCCTACTAATTTTGAACAAAATTTTTCATAATAATTATCATCTGGCATCAAAATATATATTGATAAACCTTTAGCAATATCATTTAATAAATTTTTTAGGTTTTCATTGTGATTTTCATCCCTTTTTACGGCTATTATTAAGACACCGAAATCTTGTAGAAAACCTGATTTTAATCTTTGTTTGATAATTTTTAAAAACTCATCTAATGTAAATTTAAATTTTCTTGCATCTAAAAACTCAATTTTATGTTTTAAATTGAATTGTTCAAGAGAATTTAAATCTGTTGAATCTAGCATTTCTGTAAATCCTTCTTCATACAGTTCAGATTCCCTAAATGTAATATCAGGGAATTTGTTTGTAATTTCTCTAAATAATTCCTTTATAGAATAAATTATAGGAAGATGCCATTCGTATTCATTTTCTTCAATGAGTAAAATAATTGGTTTATTATTACTTTCACTGAACCCTCTAGGGAATTTCTTGTCACTCTTTATCAGTTCTTCAAAAAATAATTCTTGTTTCTGATTTTCAGACTTTGAAAATATTTCAATCCCACTTAATAAATCTATTTCGGCCATTGATGTATCTAAATCTTCATTAATGTTTTCTGATTTAAGTGATGTTAATATTATATCAGCATTTAATTTATAATTGCTGTTATTTACTATTGTTTTTTTAGTAGAAATATTAATTATATTTGTATTGAGGTTTGAATTAAAAAATTCTAATTTAATCTGTTTTAATAATATATCTGGAATAAAAAAAATTGTTAAAGGTAAAACTGAATTTTTTAATTCTTTAATTGATGTATTCAAATATTTTATATCATTATAATCATATATTTTTTTAAGATGCATATCCATTAGATAATTGTTTTTATCTTTTATTATTTGTATATCATCATTTAAAAAGGTATTTTTTATAGGGTGAATGAGGCATGCTTCTTTTGGAATTAATTCAATATCATAAATTTCTATTTCATATTTATTCGTTTGATTTTTTTCAATTGCTTTATTATTATCTTGGATTTCATTCGTTGTATAATTTAAATTAATTATTGTATGTTTAGGAATTTTTTTAAATTTTACCTGCATTTTTTATCACTTCTTCTATCCATTCTTTTGTTTTTCTATGAAAATTAAAAGTGGCGTAATTGGGACCTATATATTTTATGTCTATTAACCCAGTACATATAGCAGGAGATATTTTTAAAAGAAAGTCGCTGAAGGTTGTATTTAATTGTGACTTACTACTAAAATATCCAACTTTAATTTCTTTAATTTTTCCTTCCATTAATTTAAATTCAGCCAAAATATATCTATTAATAGGATTTTGATTTAAAAATTGATATAAAATAATATTAATTTCTTCGAATAAAGCCTTATAATCTTCCCATGGGTTAAACTCAATTTTAATTTCTTTTACACCATAATCAATCATTTCATCAAATCTTTTTATAATATTTTCGTCCATATAGATTAAATGATTCCAAAATAAGTTTAAAAATTCTCCATTGTAACTGATTGGATTATTATAATAATCACTATAACTTGCAAGTAAATATATTGTTTCAGAATGGATAGTAGAAGTATCTATTTGCGTCAAATATATTATGGAATACTTTTTAAGTTTTAAAAATTTAATCAACTCTTCAACTTTTGTTAAATTAGACTCTAGATCTAGGAAATCTATTAACATTTTCATAGGTATAGCTCTGGTATAAAATAAAAATGTTGAGAATGGATTTATACCTATTGAAAGGGCAACACCTTTTTGCTTAAAATCATTGATTAAATCGATCAATTTTTTAGGGGAATCATTAGGGTTAGGGAAATAAGAAATAATATCTTTAACTGAAAAATTACTTATATCTAAATAATTATTTAAATTATATTGTGATAATATGATTTTTAAATCATTACTTAATGAAACTATGATTGATTTTGTAATATTTACTATCTTATCTATATCTATGAGAAAAATCCATGGTTTCATTTCCCAGGGATTTTCGATAGTAATTGTAATTCCATCGCCATATTTTTCATAAAATTTTATGCTATTTTCAAAAGTTTTAGCATTTAATGTTCTTATACCAAATACTTCAAACATAAACTTTGCAAAAGATTCGTTTATGTTGCCTGATCCAATTCCTCCGTAAATCATTGTTTTGAATTTATCATAAATTTCTTTACCTTCCTGATTTCTTATATCATCTAATGTGTTATATTTTTGGCTGATTTCTATCAAATAATCCTTTAATTTCTTTAAAATGTATGCATCTTTGTAAAATTCAATTAAATCATTTAAATATTGTTTCCATGAATCGCGTTCCCAAATTTTGTTTTGTCTTGCCCATTCTCTTAAAGAATAATTCTCTTCTACCATAGTATCTTTACTCCTTTTTTGTATTTTCCTGAACAATATTATTAAACAAATAATCTTTTAAATTTTTTTCCATTGAATTTATTTTATCATTTAATTCATTTAAAATCTTATCAATCAATTTCTTATCAATGTTTTCAATACTATCTTTCATTATTTTTATTATATCAATTGTTCCTCCCACATTTGGATCCATTTTCCCCACCTCTGAAATTACATAAGCTGTTAAATTAACTGCTTGATTTACATTAATTTGCTCATCATAATATTTTTCAAGCAAAAATTCAGCATAAGCTGCACCACTACCGATAGTAGCATAATCTTTCATTGGTTCGGCAATTCCATCTTTATGAAGAATATATAAGTCTGGCTCCATTTTACCGTTAAAATTACTAAAACCACCAATCATTATATAAAAATCATAACTTTCTTCCGGCTTTGAAACACCATAAATAAAAGTAGGTCTATCAATATTGTATATTTTATGAATTTCAGACATGATATATTCAGCACCTTTTATATTACCACCTATTCCTTCAACAAGAGACTTTAAATCATCATACCCATTATCTATCATACTTTCATAATTTTCCTCGATATTTCTTATTGCTTTATCAA
>JBMFMO010000034.1:0-5450 GCA_049970635.1 Minisyncoccia bacterium
ATATAAGAATATTTACCATAATTCATATATGCTACTCTAGACGGGATCCAAAGAGCTTTTTTATGAACTTCCGGATTTCTTCCAGCAGGTCCAAATTTAAATTGATAAAATTTGCCTTTTTCTAATTTATATTCACCAAAAAATTTATTTCTGATAGTTGAATTTTCCAGAGCCTTAATGAAATAAGATTTACTATTTTTATTTTGTTTTTCATACATTTCTATATCGCCTGAAATTTCAAAATACCCAATTTTTGAAGGATAATTGATTTTCCCGTATTGAAGAACAGGCAATTTATTATCATGAATTTCAATCTTATTAAGATTTTTAGGGTGATTTTTAACATTTTTAAATAGATCAGTTTCATAAATATAGTCTTCTTTAGGAATAAACCAATAACCATTTTTTTCCAATTCACTTAAAGGAATTATAAATTTAATTTGAATAATTATATTTCCTAAGCTTACAAAATCTCTAAATAAAGAATTATATTCCTCCTTAGTACTTTTCTGAAGAAAAGCACCTAATAAATCCAGCCTTTTATCATCATTATTTCTGTCTTTTTTCAATTCTGCAAATATTAAATAAGTTTTTTCAATATTATCACTATTATTTCCTGAAAAATTTTTTATTGTATTATATTGTTCTTCTCTAAGGCCAACCCACCTTTCCCTATCGTTAAAATTTTTAATTTCTATGTATAAATTTGGGGGCCTTCGGGTTTGGTTTTCAATAACATTTTTTATATCTGGCTTATCTGCGGTTTCACCTTTTTCATATACATCAAAATCCAGCTCTAATTTTTTTCCTGTTCTACCATGATTTTCCAAGATGTTTTTGACTCCTATTTCTATAGCTTTACCTGAAACCCAGTCGTCCATTATTTTACCAAGTCCACGAATTTCACCAGTAACTCTATTTACATTATTTTTATGATACATTTTTATTGCGAAACTTACGCACTGCTTTAAGTCTTCTTCTTTTAATAAATAATATATATTCACCTTAAAGTCACCTTTTCCATAGTTAATAGTTTTTATTATTTAAAACATTCACTACCTAAAAACATATGTAGAATCCCATTTAATTTTATCACAAGCTTTTTATGGTTAAATAATTCTGAAATGTACAACTGAGCTAAAGATTAAAAAAATTTAAATATTTGTGTTTCATATCTATATTTAGAGAGATATCTATGACACAAAAAAAAGTATATAGAGTCCAAGTTACATTTACAAGTGAGCAATGGGGAATGATTAAAAAAGCAGAAGGATTGTTTGGGAACACTGACGCCGAAATAATTAGGAATATAGTTATTTCTTGGTTGGCGGAAAAGTCAATATTATCTACTAATATTAAAAAAAATGATAAAGTGGAGAAATGAAAAACAAATATTCAATAATAAGCTTATTTTCAGGTGCAGGGGGGCTAGATTTAGGGTTTTTACTAAACGGAAAATTTGAAATAAAATTTGCGAACGAAATATTAAAAGCCCCAGTTTTAACTTATTCTAAAAATTTTAAAATTCCTATATCTGAGTCTAGAAATTTAAAGGAGATAGAAATGCCGGTAATAATACATAACAATATAGAAAACATAGATTTCTCAGATTTTCCTTTGAAAAACATTGATGTTGTAATAGGTGGCCCGCCGTGTCAAGATTTTTCAGTTTTAAGGGGTAAAAGCAAAAGAAAGGGAGTAGAAGTTAAACGAGGAAGACTTTATTCGCATTTTGTAAGAGCTCTAGTTTACTTAAAACCTAAAGTTTTTTTATTTGAGAACGTGCCTGGATTAATTACTTCTAACGAAGGCTTTGCATTTGAAACAATTAAAGAAGATTTTAAAAATTTATCTTTAAGATGGGATGAAGTAAAAAAATTAGTACAGAACGGTTCTGAAATCGAAAAAAACATAGGTTACGAATTAATATTTTCAAATGTTTTAGAATTCTACGTTTTAGGCGTTCCTCAGATGAGAAGAAGACTAATAATTATTGGAATAAGAAATGATCTCATTAATAATTTAGACCTTATTATGAGGAGAAATATAGAAAAAAACCTTAGGGATGAACTTGAAGGAAAAAAATTTAACTTTAAGTATTATCCGCTTACACCTTTAGAAGTATTCGAAGGGAAAATATTAACAGACCTTCAAGAAAAATATGAAAAAATAATGAAAGATTATTCCAATATTGCTGATGAAGTTAACACACCTAGAGCTAAAATATGGAAAAATAAAATATTTAAAAATTTAACATTTAATATAATTGATGATTATATCTATTTAAATAAATACAAAAAACTAGACAGTCTTGAATATATGAGATTTGTTAAAGATGTGATGGCTGAACATGAAGAAGTTTTAAAACTTTTAGATTATTTAAATAAACCTATAAGAATAAGTAAGTTTCCAGATAATTCTAATAAAATTCCAAATGAAAGTAAAAATGTCATTGAAAGAATGAGTAAAATACCTCCAGGAGAAAATTATGCGTTTTTAAACGGCACTAAATGGGAAGTAAAAGGGCTTATGAGCAATATTTACAGAAGAGTGCATCCTCTTGAACCTGCCCAAACTGTAATAGCTTACGGCGGTGGTGGGACATGGGGCTATCACTATGAAAAAGATAGAGGGAGGCTGACAAATAGAGAGCTTGCTAGGCTTCAAACTTTTCCAGATTGGTTTTTGTTTTCCGGAAATTCCCAAGAAATTAGGGCACAAATAGGGGAAGCGGTTCCTCCCCTTGCGGGGTACCGCATTTCGAAAGTTTTAGAACAGATATTATCTTTTTTTGATTAAATTTGAAAATAAAATTAGCAAAATTAAATTATTGAAGTTTAGTGAAACTGCTCAAGCAAAAAATAAATAATATAGAGATTAATAAAAGATACTATGGACGCTGAAAATAACAATATAGTTTATGTTCCTAAAGAATCTTATATTGAAATAATCGGTTTCACAACCTATGCTTATTTAACAAATAAAATTACTAAATACAGTGGAATTGCAGGCGGTAGAACAAGAAATTTAGGAGAGTTTATAGAGAGTTTCATATATGGAAAACTAGCAGAAGAAGCCTTTAAAATTTTTCTCAAAGAAAAACTTTCATTGGAAGTTTTAACTGAATTAGATATTGCAGATTTTTATTATGGAGCTTATCTTCCAGATATTGTGGCAATAAAGCGGAACGAAAATTACGAGTGGTCAAAATTTTGGATTGATGTAAAAGAAACGAGGAGGGATCAAAAATGGCTTTTGGTGTCTGCATCATCTATAAGAACAAGGCCTTACGATGGATATGGTGCTGTGAAGGTAGATCTCCCTCAGGAACACTTGCTGTTGTGGCTTTCTGAATTTCCTTTAATTAAAAATAAAATGAGCAGTGAATGGTTCAATAGAGTTATTGAAGTATCAGAAAAAATTGAAAAAATCTCATGCACTGTTCAGGGATTTGTGACTTACCAACAATTAACATCTAATGAGAATAATGCCGTTGAATCTAAAGGAAGTGCGCACTATTTTAATGGTGAAGATCCTTTATATGATCCATATGATTCATCCTGGTCGGGCACGGTTGTTGGTAAAAATTACGGATATTTTTTGTCTGATATGCAGAAAATTCCTAATTGGGAAGAAAATTTAAAAATAAGGTTCGAAAAAAATCAAAGAATTATAAGTCATGTTCCAATCCCAAAAACTAAATCTGGAATACCTTCTAAAAAAATGGGTTTACCTAGTGAATACGCAAGAGAATATGAGGATTTAAGAGATGCCTATCAAAGTTATTTAGAGAATCAGCTGAACAGTATTAGAAATAAGAACAACGGTTGCATAAAAAGAAGTACAAGTTGGTTCAGCCAAAAATTATAATCTAAAATTAAAATATATTATTATGAACAATAGTGAATTTAAAAAAAGGAAATTTGTTGAAGATATTTTAAATTGGCATAAAAAAAATAAAATCAGCTTTCCTTGGAGAGAAACTGAAGATCCTTATGCGATTTTAATAGCTGAAATTCTACTTAAAAAAACAACGCGTAAACAAGTAATTAATATATATAGTTCTTTTATGGAAAAGTATCATACTGTATTTGATTTAGCTTCTGCTGATCCAAAAGAACTTGAAAATTTAATCAAACCTTTAGGAATGCAAATTAAAAGAGCCAGAATATTAATTTCTATAGCCAAAGAATTAGTGGAAAAATATGGTGGGAAAGTTCCGCTCAACAAAATAGAGCTCGAAAAAATAAACGGAATTGGTTCTTATACGGCCAATGCTGTTCTCACTCTTGCCGGTAATTTTCCCTTTCCTATGGTAGATACAAATGTTATTAGGGTTATTTCTAGAGTATTTAGCTTTCAACCAAAAAAAACAAGAGCAAGAGAAGACAAAAATTTATGGGAATTTGTTCAAAGTTTAGTTCCGTTAAAAAATGCTAAAGAATTCAATTTATCACTTTTAGATTTTGCAAACCTGATATGTAAACCGAAAAATCCTAAATGTTCTGAATGCCCCCTAAGCGATATTTGTGAATATAAAAACTCTAAAACTTAAATCTTTTGTAATATTCCAAAATAATTCTATCTGAAGGGATATCATAAGGATCTCTATAAAGCTAATTTTTAATAATTTCAAAACATAGGACTAATTTTTTCATTAGTGTCTGATAAAGTTTATTATCAGAAAGCAAATTTTATTTTTTGTGAAAAAGGCAATGAAAAAGGATGAATTATTTCAGATTACAAGCTTTAATCTGAGTTCCGGACAGGTATTTTTCAGTCCAGAGCTAAAAGTAGCTTAATGCTGTTTTGAAAATTAAAATATATGTTAAGTTAGAATTGTGATGAAATGTTAAGAGGAGAGAATCCTAGAATCAGCTTTTACAAGGAGAACTCTGTGCATTACTTTTTCAAAACTTTTTCGTAGGTCTTCTGAACTCCAACCACCATAAATTACATTATTTATGTCAACAATATTTACTTTTGATTCTGTTACTGCAAGCTTTAATGATGGTTTTCCTTTAATATAAGTAATTTTATTTCCGTATAGATCGACATGTAGATTTAATTTAGTTGGATCTTTTTTACTGGGATATCCATAATCATATAACAGTTTTCTTATAGATCCTTTGGGGGAAGGAGATCTTGTAAAAAGTGTAATCATAGAGGTACTATTTTTTCTAATTGATTTTAATTCTACGAATTCACCATTTGGCCCAGGTAGATTGTTTTCCTTTATTCCAAGTAAGTCTTCTAAAGTTTTTCCTATACCAGTATCGCCTTCTCTATGAGATGGATGCCATTCATTGCTAATGTCCTTTAAACGTTTAACAAGTTCATTAAAACCCATCATATTTAGAAATTGTATAATCATTATAAAAATATAATCTTGTGAGTGATTATAATTGAAAAATAAATTTCATTTCCTCTTATATTTATTTCTTATTAAT
>JBMFMO010000035.1:0-5131 GCA_049970635.1 Minisyncoccia bacterium
GAAATATTTTAAGTAAATTATTTAAACTTATCATAATATTATTCTCAGCAAGAATCTTGGGTCCAAGTGTTTATGGTTCATTTTCATATGCTTTATCATTTCTCGGTATATTTTTCATATTTTCTGATTTTGGCGTTGGGAATATCTTGGTTAGGGATTATCAGCAAAAAGAGGATAAAAAAAATCTTATTGATTCTGCATTCAGCCTTAAGATATTTTTAATTATTTTCGTTTCAATCTTATCAATATTAGGATTTTTATTCTTAAAAGATTTAGAAGCAAAAAAAGTTTATTTTATTCTTTTACTGGTTTTGATTTTTGATAATTTGAAAAATTTTTTCTTTTCAATTTTAAGTGCTATTCAAAGAATGGAAAGACAAGCCTTTGTTGATTTTTTTGCAAATTTAATTATTTTAATTTTAGGAGTAGTTTTACTTTTAAATATAAGATCTATAAACTCTTTGGGCTTTGCTTATCTTTCTGGAGCAATTTTAGGATTTTTCTTATCAAAATATTTTGTTGATTATTTTAGAATAAAGATAAATTTTGATGTAAATCCAGAAAAGATAAAGTATTTTATAGTAAATGGGATACCATTAATGCTTTTTGGAATATTAAGTTTTATATTTTTTTCAACAGATCAATTGCTTTTGGGATATTTTAGGACAATGGAAGAAGTTGGTTATTATTCAATAGTTACAAAATTAATTTTAAATATAAATCTTTTTCCATCATTATTTTTAGTAGCATTATTTCCATATTTAGCAAGTAAAGTTAATGATAGATTTAAAGTTAGAGAGATAACAAAAAAAATTTTACTTATTTTAACACTATCAGCCTTCTTTATATCTTTATTTTTATACCTTTTAGCACCATATATTGTTCAATTAATATTGGGTCCAAAATATTATCAATCAATAAGTATTTTAAGATATTTAATTTGGATAATTATTTTTCTTTTCCCAACAATGCTTTTTGATAATATTCTTTTTGCATTTAATAAACAATGGCAAGATTTTGGAATAACATTATTTGCTGCGATATTAAATCTTATTTTGAATATATTTTTAATTCCTGTTTATGGTGTTTATGGAGCAATAATTGGAAGCTTAATAGCCCAAATAACAAACCTTATTTTAAGTTCTATATTGGTTCATAAAACAATTTGTGGATAAAATTGTGGATAAATCACTTGATTTTTTATAAAAAATAATTTATAATTAATTATTATGCATATAAAAAATTTATACTTTAGCTTTTACTTAAGGCCTGGTCCCCGGCTTTAATCTTTTAATTTTTCCATAATATTTTTAAGGCCGGGGACCCGGCCTTTTTTAATTGGCCGGGAAAAGAACACTATAAGGAGGGATTAAAATGAAGATATTTCAAGAAAATGGAATAATCAAAATTACCTTCCGTAACAATGAGAGTGATGTGTCAATGGTGTGGGAAAAAATAAAAAAAGAGCTTGCCAGGAGGGCAGAATTGGCCCTTCGAGGGAAGAAAGATGGGTGGATAATAGAGATAAATCCTATAGGGGTTGATCTCAAAGAAGTTGAAGCGCTTCTCAATGGGTTGCCCTGCGGTTAACCGCAGGGCAACCCAAAACTACCTACTCTGTTTCTGCTGGGGAACCACCTGTTTCTGTTGTAGTTGCTTGTTGCAATAAAAGATTTTTTATCATTTCTTTAACTTCTGGTTTTATATTTAATCTTTCTACAAACTTTAAAATATTTTGAATCTGCAAAGGAGTAATTTTAGGTGCTTGATAAACAATAATTCTTTTAGCAATTAAATTACCTCCATCCCAATTTCCAATAATTCTTACTTGAGCATTAACTTCAATCTTAGCATCTTTAGGCATTATTTCTGTTGATGTTCCAACCACCCAATTTGTAATAAATCCATTAGAACTTATAGTTAAAAGATCTCCCTCATATTTTTGTATAACGCCCCCACAAGATGCTCTATTAGCTGGATTTAAAATAAAGAAATTTGTCCCTTTCCTTACTGAAAAATCTTTTATATCTTCATCTTCATTGGTTCTTTTTACATCAATATTAAAATCTTCTGTATTCTCATTTTTATCAATATTTCGTGAAGCTACATTTGGTAATGGTGGCATAGGTGGTTTTAATTCTTGGCCCTTTTTAGCAAAAACAGGAATAAAAGAAACCAATAAGAAAAATGTTAAAAATAATAGCAAAGATTTCCTCATTTTATCTTATAAGTTAATTACGACCTATATAAAATTATATGATAAAATTATTTAAAAATGATTGTTTTATGAAATAAGAAAATTAATTGATTTTTTAACCCCTTTTAAATTTTATCTTGCCACTTTTTAATATCATAGAGCAATATAAATTTCTTTGTTATAATTTAATTATAAAATTGAAGTGCTATCCCGTAGAAAACCTAAAGTAGAAATTTTAGATATTTTAAGTAACAGAAAATTGAATAATTAAATATTATGAATATACCTCAGATAAAAGACGAACTGTCAAAATTTTTACAGATTTTAAGAGGCCTAAAAAGAAATGAAGAGAGAATTTTTGTTGTAGATGATGAGCTTGGATTAGGGCTCTTAAAACTTTTTTATTTAAACCATCTTTTAAAGCAGGGCTATTTAATTACAATTGAGTCAAAAATAAAGGATAAATTTTTACCGCTTGATTTAGAAAAAGAATTGCCAGAGATTCCAAATATTTCACCAGCCTTTACTTTTATTTTTGGTGAACTTTCCGATAATATAAAAGAGCATGCTCATACAAATGAAGCTTATTTTTTTTATAACCAAATAGATAATGAAGAAATTTTAGGTGTTTTTGATGCAGGAATTTCTATTCCTTTAAGATATAAAGAAGCACTATTTGATTTTAAGGAACCAAAAGAAGCAATAAAAATGGCCCTAGAAGGAATTTCAACAAAAACAAAAGAAGAAAGAGGGTATGGCTTAAGGTCAATAGTAAAAATAGTTAAATCTTTAAATGGTAAAGTCCTTATTATATCTGGTGAGGCAATAGGATTTATAGATGAAAATAATTTTGTTTTTGATAATTTAGAATTTTTTTGGATAGGGACATCAGTAATCATCAATGCTTCAAAACCCTCAAAAGATTTTAATTTTCTTGAACTTATAAAATGATAGTTAAAATAAGAGAAATTTGTGGTAAACAAATTTTAATTAGACAGCAGATTGTTAAATTAAGAGATTGTATTTTGAACTTAAAAGAGAAAGATTTAATTTTAGATTTTGATGGTGTTAAACTCGTAACTCGAGCTTCTGCTGATGAATTTTTAAAAGTTTTAGAATATTTAAAATCAAAAAATTATCAGATAAAAATAACCAATTTAGAAAACGAACCAAAAAAGATAATTGAAATAGTTTCAAATTCAACCCAGTAATTTTTTAAATCACACTTAAACTTTCTGAATTTAAGAAGAAATCAAATAAAATTATATGATAAAATTATTTAAAATGAAAACAGTGATATTAGCAGGAGGATTAGGAACAAGATTAAGACCATTGACATATATAACAAATAAACACCTTTTACCAGTTTATGATAAGCCAATGATTTTATACCCATTAGAAACATTAATAAATTCTGGAATAAAAGAGATAATGATTGTTTGTGGAAAAGAATATGGAGGAAGCTTTATGAATTTTTTAGGATCTGGAAAAGAATATGGAGTTAAGCTTTCTTATGCTTTACAAGAAAAGAATAATGGAGGAATAGCAGATGCTTTAAGCTATGCAGAAGATTTTGCTGATAATAAAAATATAGCAGTAATTTTAGGAGATAATATTTTTGAAGAAAACTTTAAGAAATATATAGAAAACTTTAAAAATGGAGCAATGATCTTTTTAAAAAAACTTAAAGATCCTGAAAGATATGGCGTTCCTGTTTTTGATAAAAAGGGAAGAATTATAAAAGTTGAAGAAAAACCTAAAAGACCAAAATCAGAATATGCACAAACTGGATTTTATTTGTTTGATAATAAAGTTTTTGATTTTATAAGAAAACAAAAACCATCAAAAAGAGGAGAATTAGAAATAACAGATACAATAAATTTTTATGCTAAGATTAAAGAATTAAAATATGCGATAATTAAAAAAGCATGGTTTGATGCGGGAACAATAAACTCATTATTAGAAGCTTCAATTTTTATAGCAAAGAAAAAAAGATGAATATTATTCAAAAATCAATTTTTGTATTAAAAAATGAAGGATTCAATGCTTTTTTAATCAAGGTTTTCAAATTTCCGATAACTAAAATAAACTCTTTAAGAGAAAAATTGCTTCATGAAAAAGCCAAGAGAAATTCAAAAAAAGTTGCTTTAAATTTAAAACAATTTAATTCTCAAGATGTTGAAGAGGTTTTCGATTTCTCTTGGAATTTTTATAAAGGTTTAATTAAACCTCTCCAAATAAAGGAAGAATTTTTAGAACTTTTAAAAATTTTTAAAGAATTGAATCCAAAATTTATAATGGAAATTGAAACAGCTCAAGGAGGAAGCTTATTTTATTTTTGTAAATTAGCAAGAGATGATGCAACAATAATTTCAATTGACTTGCCAGAAGAACCATTTGGTGGAGGCTATCCAGAATGGAAAATACCAATTTATCAAGCATTTAAAAAAGAAAATCAAAAACTTTATTTAATTAGAGAAGATTCACATAAACAAGAAACCTTAGAAAAAGTAAAAGAAATCTTAAATGGAAATCAGCTTGATTTTCTTTTCATTGACGGTGATCATTCTTATGAAGGAGTTAAAAAAGACTTTGAAATGTACTCACCATTAGTTAAAAAAGGAGGAATTATTGCCTTTCATGATATAACACCAAAAGGAATTCCAGAACTTACTGGTGGCGTTCCAAAATTTTGGCAAGAGATAAAAGATAATTTTAGGAAAAAAGAATTAATTAAAGATTTAGAGCAAGAAGGATATGGAATAGGAGTGATTATAAGATAGAATGAGCCCAAAAGTTTCAATAATAATTCCAACATATAATAGCGAACAATTTCTTGATAGAACCATTAAGAGTGTTGTCAATCAAACTTTTAAAGATTGGGAATTGATTATTGTAGATGATTTTTCAACAGATAATACAAGAGAGATTATT
>JBMFMO010000036.1:0-4922 GCA_049970635.1 Minisyncoccia bacterium
GTGCCCGGCAAAATAAAGCTCAGGTTTGCATTGTCGATTCCAAGGACTGCGTTCATATGAACTTTGCCTATTCACTGCCGAGGGTAAGGGAATTGATGGAAAGTATGAAATAAATAATATTTATTTATATTTACCAAAATCTTTTGATTTAAGATATTTTAAAGATAATTTTACTTCAGCATCGGAAATTAATTTTAAACCTGTTTCTTTCTCTAATTCCAATAATTTCATTAAAATTGTCCTTCTAAATTTTTTAGATAATCTACCCTTCTTTCCATTTTTTTTAAAATATCTATTTTCTTCTTTTTTACTTTCTTCAATAAGCCAATTTTTAAATTCAAGCAATTTTTTTATTTTAAGATCCCCCGATTGTGATAAAATTAGCATAGTCTTATCATTTTTTACTACAGTACACATCCAGCAACCAAATCTTAAACTTGTATTTCCATACAAATTTATCACATATTCTACTTCTGGAATAACTTTTTTTGCTGAATTAATTAAAAAATTCCAAATTTCATTAGAATTCCAATTAATAAGTGGTGCTGCTACGTAAATCCCTTTTTGTTTCATCCATAATGAATTACCACATTCACTAGATACACCCACTAAACAACTATCTTTTAATTTTGAATTTCGGGATAAACTTTCTCCTATTCTCATTCCTGTAATATATATATAATTATTAAATAATTTTTTTGTCGGTTTTATTTTAATTTTATCAGTACACCATCTAAATCTTGGGCCGGGTGGTGGGTAACCTCGGCCTATCATTCTTACCCAAAAGGTATCTTCAATTTTTGGATAAACAATTTTTATTTTTATCTTATATTTTTCATTTAGAGATTTAAGAAATGAATACGCAACATTAGACATTTGTGGAATTTCTATTAAGGTATCAGAGTATACAACGTTTA
The DNA here is from genome assembly GCA_049970635.1 of Minisyncoccia bacterium. Classification (GTDB taxonomy): domain Bacteria; phylum Patescibacteriota; class Minisyncoccia; order UBA6257; family HR35; genus JBMFMO01. Next base: position 918 of record JBMFMO010000036.1, read on the forward strand.
TTTCTAAATCGGGATGTATTTCTTTCATAAAAAGTGCAAGAACTACTAAAGTAGTACTATCTTTTCCACCAGAATAGGTAATTACCCATTTTTTATTTGCTTTATAAAGATCTTCCATAATTTGAAGTGATTCATTAAATTTTTTTAATGTTTCATCATCTAATAATTCTGGCAAGTTTTTTAAATTATAAATTTTTTCGATCAAACTCTGCATATATCATGTAAATATATTTTGATATAAAAAAGATCTCATTTAAAAATTATTTAATTAATGAATATAAATATTTCATTTCTAATGTTGAATATAATCTTGAATGTAACATTTTTTCTGTTTCCCTAATTGGAAATGTTTCTGTAAAGGTTCTTCCTATTTGATCTACACCCGGAAGGCGTTCGTTTAAAATGGCATTAATAATATCATCCATTGTTTTATATGTATTTTCTGAATTTCCCTTTATCTCTTCAAAAGTATCTGCATTAAAAGTAGATAGATGTAAATCAATTCTAACCAACCCCAAATGACTAGGTGGCTTAAAATCTCGTGGAGTTTTAAATCTTAGAAAAGTTACTACATGAGGTTTTGTAAATTTTTCATATCCTTCTTTTTCACCACTAATGTCAATAGCATCTTCTATATATAAAAGATCAGAATAGTATCCTTCTTCTAAATTTAAAATTTGTTTTAAAATATCTATTTTTTTAGGTCTGGATTTTAATGTTTTTACAAATCCAACAACATTCTTTAGTATTATTGCTTCTCTTTCATCATCTCTTTTGTTCTCGAATAATTTATATTTTTTTACCCATTTTCCAAAGAAAAATAATGGACCATCAACCAATATTAAATCATTCTCATTATTATATTTATTCTCTATTTTATCAATTTTAAATTTGGTTAAAATAAACATTTCTAAAATTTGTCTTAACACATTAATTCTACCTTGTGCCCTGCCTCTAATTTTATTTATATTATATAAATTAGTATCTATTAATAAATTTGTTGATTTTCCATTATCAATATCATCTTGAGCTTCTTGAATTAGATTTTCTTCATCCTTTTCTGTCCTTGAGATTTTATTAAAAGTTGTATCACAAAGAATAATTTTTGAATTATCTTCAAAAGTTTCTATAAGATTTTCAGAGATTTTGGTTTCCGGTATTACAAATCCACTATCTATCCAATTCTTAATAATATTTTCAAGATTTGGATTTGATGATTTAATAATACCTGTATATGGAAATAATAATAAAATTCTATCTCTTATGTATTTATCTAAAGCTCTAAGTTTTTTATTTTCATCTCTAATAGTTACTCCTGCTGCAATGTGACCCATTACAATTGGAATTCGTATACCTAAATTATTATCTGTAATCCAATATACTATAGCTGATCTTTGTACCCCATCAATAAAAGACGAAAATCTCTTTGTTTTTAATGATTCTTCAGATTTACGACTTTTATAATTATCCCATACTGTATCTATTGATCCCTCTATTTCAAAAGTAGTGGGTACTATTTGCATTTCTTCTGATATTGCTGGAAATACTCCTTCTCCTACCTTACCCAAATCTTTTAATAGATTAGTTATTGTTTGAAATTGGGGATTTCTATTAATATTTATCACCCCTGGTCTTCATAAAAATGTATTGGTTTTGGAAATGATATTAAAACTGGTCTAGAATGTACAGCATGCCATAATATCATATCGCCTTTCTCTAAAACCATAGCTTTATCTTTTAATCCACCTTGTAACCAATGAAATATTTCTCCTTTCAATGAAATTGCATGTGATCTACCTACGACAAATGTAGAGGTGTTTGAAAGTAATTCTTCATCTATTTGGTTTGCTACTTGCTCAGCTCCGATTAGACTTAATCCAATACTTCTGCCTCTAGCTGTAATATCAATCACACTAGATTTGATAAGTGACGAACTTCTTCCTGAAGGGGCAAATTTATTAAGTTCATCTACAAAAACAATAATCTTATCAGGAAATGATTCTAAATCAACTTTTTTATTCTCTATCTCAATTTCTTTTTCTTTATTTTTTTTCGCTTCCAATAATTTATTTATTGTCTCATATATGTGCATAAATACCAATCTCTGTCCTTTTGAGTGTAATTTACTAATATCTACAACCCAAATATCTCCAGATTTTATTTCCTCAATTTTAACTGGTTTACCATACGAATCTATGTCCAATAATAAACCCTTTAATTGATGAGTTACCGCCTGAATTAAACGACTTCTTACTTTATTAAGTGTAGCCGAGTGATGAGTACTATAACCGATTGAAATCCATTCTCCACCTTTATCCGGTTTTAATTTATTCATATAATCTAACAAATCTTTAAAGTTTTTTATATTTGATATCTTAATCTGATCATATAAAGAAGAAATTAAACTTAAAGTTTTTTCATCTAAATCTTCGGGATCTAATAATGAAGACAAAGTAATTCCCTCAATTTGTATTAAATCAGATAAACCATATGAAAAAATTTCAGTATTTTTATTTAGTTTTCTAAAAGTTAGTGGTTTTTTTGGATCATATGGACTTGCAGGCGCAAAAAATTTCAATTTAGATTTAACAAAAAATGGATCTACCCCTTCCTTTTTGGATGCTTCCCACATTTCCTTATTATTTTTTTCTTTTTCATCTGACTCTATCATTTTATCTATATTTTTATATAGATTTTCCCAGTTTGAAGGACCTTCATCTATACGCATTAAATCCGCTTCTTTAACGTTAAAAAGAATTGCTGCTACGCTAAATTTATTATTCTTTGTTTTACTTATTATTGATTGAATAAGAAATAGTGCATAACTTGTTTTAGTTGCAAGCCCAGAGGCTCCTGAAATATTTACATGGGCACCTTCATATCCCAATAAAAATCTAGAATCTAAATATATAGGCACTGCGTTACCTTGATCATCCCAAGTAAACCCAGAAAGAATATAATATTCTTCAGGTATCTGAATATTATAAGCCTCAATAATTTCTTCTTTAGTTGCCTTAAATACAGGCCAATTACCTAAAGGAGGTTCAAATCTAAAATCATCTCTGTAAACTATAGAAACTTTAGCAACTCGTATGATCGGTCTTGAGGTAGGAAGTTCAACGGACGCATTACCATACCCTGTAGAATAAAAATCTTCTATTGGACTTTCTGTAGCACTTGTTGCATACATATCGTTAATTATGCCAATTATTTTTATATTTTCATTTTTTATTTGCCCTATCACGGTTACAATATCACCAATCTCTATATGCCAATCTGGTCTATCTTCGGACCAAAATTCAAATTCTGTAGGAGTAGCGATGCTTTTTTGCGTAAGTGATACTCTGCCAATAATCTCTCTATTTTCTTGATTAACTTTATTTTCTATTTTTTCTTCTTCTCTTTGAATTTCAATTTCCATTTCTTTTTGGTTTTCTGAGTTTAGATATTTAGATCTAATAAATTCTATAAATAAATCTAAACTTTCTTTTTCTTCTTTATTCTTTAATTTTATATTATAAGATTCAAATTTTTGAATTAATCCTATATAATCCTTTAAAATATTTTGATCTTCTTTTATTAATTCATATAGAATTTTTTCTGTTATCTTTAAAATATTTTTTCTTTTTTTGGCCGACCCTTCTTTATAACTCATTCCTTTATCTTTTTTTAACCATTTTTCAAACCGATAAATTATATCTGATGTTTCACTCATAATTAGCTTCACCTAAAATAGTCTATTAAATTACATATTTATAAATGTTTCTAAATAATATAATTATATATTAATAAATTAAGTTTAATCTAGAATTTCCACCAGTACCCGCAGTCCCATTTATCTCTTATCCCTGATTTTGTATTAGTTGTAGGCCTAGAATATGTTTCAACCAAGTTTGGTTTTCCAAATATCTCTATCATTTCCTTATCGTGCAAAGACAAATTCAGTATATAAGTCCCAGGATGTTCATCCATCAGAGTTTTCAGGTCTTTATAGTCATCAAGAGA
>JBMFMO010000037.1:0-4856 GCA_049970635.1 Minisyncoccia bacterium
GGCGCAAGCGCCGAAGTGCTGCCACCCCACAAACCCCCACGCTACGCTACGGCGGGGGTTTGTGTGCTGGCTATCATAAAAGGCGCCTTCTGTAATATCATAGCGCTTAAAATACAAACTCGTAGAGATCGTAATAGGTTTAAAACCTGATTGCGGTAATAGGTTAGCCATAACATTTAACTCTTTTAGTCCGTTAAAACCATTATCTTTTTTCATAACAATCCATTATACACAAAAACGAAAAAAAACAAATAATAAAATAAAGTCTAAAATATAAATGCGCTCACAGTGTGCGCAGTATAATTTTCTTGCCCGAAGAGTTTGCTACTTCTTTTACACTCTCAATATACCAAGAAGCGCCCGCAAGCATTTCGGTTGTATCATAACTTTGATAATCTATATCAGTAGCCAAGAAGAACCCACGCCAAAGAAGAGAACCCTTTTTCCCTATGTGGTAGCGATCCCAAACCGAATAATAAAAAAACCATAAAAGATGGCTAATATAATAAGTATATTGAGTATTTACCTTTAAAGCCTTATGGACAAGGCTCATATTTTGAACCGTATAATAAAAGTCAATTCCCAGTTTTCTATGTTGATTAAACAAATATAAGAAAGATGAACTCATTTGCTTGTATTGAATGCTTGGAAAAAACAGCCCAGCCTCATCCACAGCAAGAATAACATTTTTCTTTGGATCTTTCTTTTTAATATTTCTTATAAAACTTATATAATCATACTTAAAAAAATCTTCAATATCTTTCACATAATATATTTTCTTATTAGGAAAATATTTCTCATTTAATTTATAATTACTAAAAATGATATCATAAGTTTTAGCCTGACGAGTAAGAAATAAGGTTTTTCCTGAACCCGCTATATTTGTTATTGCTACAATCATCTTAATCCCCCCCTTTCGTAAAGAAGCCTATTAACAATTTTGCAAGTTTAACAACGCCTAAAATTATTAAGAAAGATCCTAAATTTTGAACAAGCCAATCCCATCCTATCATTTGATCAATTATATAAATACCCACATTTACACCAGGAACGGAAGCAAGAAAAGAAAGAAAATTACTTACATTTATAAAAACAAAACCGAAAACGCTACTTATAAAATTCCAAAACGCTACCATTATAGTCTTTATAAGACCTATTAATAAAGCCGTAATCATATCAAGCCACCATACTTATCAAAATATACGCAAAAAGAAGCCAAGTAAAGCCCCTTGTTATAGTCCTTACATTTGACCAGCCAGGCCACTCAGTCATTTTCCCAAAGTCTAATTGCACATTATTATTATTACCGAAGAGACTTTTAGGCATTGTAATATTCAAATACCTTGAAGCCGACACATTAGGCAATAATTGAGTATTTCTTAGATCTATCCAGCCACTTTGCAATTGATTAGAGATATCGGAAGAACTCGGAACAAACAAAAATTTAATAGTATTGACAAACCAATTTTTAAATTCATACCATATTTTATATATAGCGTCTAATAAAGGATTACCCGTTGAAGTTATAGGCTCACCTATAATTATATGAACGGAATTATCGCTATCAATTTCAAAACCATTTCCCAAAAGAGTAAATTGAAAAGTAATATCAGCCTTCAAGCCAGGTTGATAATCTTTTATTATAGGAATGGTAATTGATATAAAACTTGTATTCGTAGCGCTATTATAAGACCATATCGCATTATTAGAACCTTGAAAAGTAGTTGCATCGTGGAAAAGAACAACAATATCAGAGGCAGATATAACAATACTATCAAAAATTATACCACCATCCACCGCAGGAGGATTAGCAAGGTTTGAGAAAAGTTTATAACGAATTACCCAGCCACTTCCTATATCATTATTGATATTACCCCCATAAGCAAAATTAAATGTAAGATTATAATATTGCATACCAGTTTGAGGACTTTCAAATTTTGTTTCCATAGGAGGAGAAGTTATATAAAACTTACCAGGTTTAATATCTTGCTTTACTTCACAAGTATTAGAAAAATAAACATTTCGCAAAAGAGTTATATTTGTATCAAGAGTAATACCTAAATACAAGGTAATCATACCAGTAGGAAGATCAGAAGAAAAATAAACCTTTAAAGTTTTATCTTGATTACTATAAACATAAGATATAACATATTCTTGACCCATATCTTTTTTAGTTGAGACCATTGGAATTTCAAGGATATTATAACCTATCGCATTAACGGAAAAAGTTGCAATATGAGTTTGGCAATCATAGTTTGACAAGTTTAAAGAAATATCCTGAGAGGTAGTTGTAAATTTACCATCAGAACCAAGGAGAAAAGAAGCGACATAATGAACATTGAATTGATACTGAACGCCTAAACCTTTATCAGAAGCAAGACCAGTTATATCAAGTCTTATAATGTAATAATTATTTGCAGTAAGTTTAGGTAATTTAAAAAAGCCAATCTGATATGCAACAGCAGAAGGAGAACAAAGAATTGTAATACTATTATCTAATTGCGTCCAAGAACCTGATGGCGTAGAATAATTTCTATTAACAATAACAGAACCCGAATTATTATACAAAGTAAAATTAATATTTAAACCATTACCATAATTATAAGAAAAATAATAGGCGCCAGGAGTTAAATTATAATGAAGATAAATATATGAACTAGTAAAATCATAATACCCAATACTTGGAGGATCATTAAAATAAATTGTTTTTATATCCGCACTAACAGGAAAAGGCTTGAATACTAAACTACCCAAAATAATTGATAAAATAATAACAAAAATGATAATTTTATTTTTCATACTGCACCCCCTAAATGTGGCGTTTTTATCCACGCTTTATTATGATAAGTTATTACACTATAAAAATAAATAAACAATAATAAAGGAATAAAGAATAAAAGATATATAGGAACACCCAGAATATTTTCTAATCTTCTTATATTCCAGAGTATCAAGAACAACGCATTTATAAAGAGATTAACAGGATTAAAAAAAGTAGTAAGAAGATACAAAGGAAGAAAGACAATATTTACAAAGATACCCAGAAGGATCAAAAAGATATGAGGTTTTCTTACAGAGATAAAAAAGTTTTGAATATTACCCTTTATCCAGCGAGAGAGTTGAAAAAACATATCCTTGACATTATGAGGAACTTCTTGAATAACTTGCAAGGTATCAAGATAAAATACCTTCAAAGGCAATTTTAGAGTATATTCTAAATCATCCGTAAGACTACTTACAGAAAAACCGTATTTATTTATAACACTTGCTTTAAAACGCATACCAGAACCACCCAGAACAGAACCAAAGCCCAAAATGGTAAAGGCTCTATTAATGGCTCTAAAATACTCGTAAAGAATAGAATAGATAAAAGATAAAGGATTATTTAGAGTTATCTTATTAGAACAATACAATTGAAGAACATCGTAATCATATTGATTAGCAATATTCAAAAAATCCTTTTGAATTATTCTATTATCAGAGTCAAAAATCCAAATAAAGGCATTAGGATTATCCTGAGAGATAAAAGGCAAGTATTTAGATAACATTTTACTTTTACTATGTAAATTATCTTCATAAATATTTACATCAAAACCCAAATTAAGAATTAAATTTTTAGTATTATCATTGCAATCATCCAGCAAGACATAAATTTTATCAAAACCCACGACAAGCAAATCAATCAAGATATTGAGTATTACATTTTCCTCATTATGGGCAGGAACAACGGCAATATTCTCAATGTATTTATCTTGATATTTTAATTGTATTTGTTTAGGTTTAAACGGCAAAAAAGAAATAATAAGAAGAACAAGCGAATAAGAAAATAAAATGGTAGGCAGGAAAAGGAAGAGTTTAAGAAGGAAACCCGCCATCATACACCTCTTACTTAGAAAGCCTTGAACGAATGAAATTAAATACAAAACGAACGACTACTATACTAACAACAATACCCAATACAGCGAGAATAATAGGACCGACGGTTGAAAAAACACCATTTAATTGACTAATAAAATCAGTAGTTTGAACACCCAATAAAGACACGATAACACCCCCTTATAAAATCATTCTTTAATATATAAAAACTCTTACCTTTTTTCATAACATACCTACCTTCTTATTTTATTTATCAAAACAAGAAGAAAAGCAAAGATTACAGCACCTACGAGAAACTTCATTAAAGCAGGTTGTATAACATTTTGCAAAATATAATTATAATCTATCATTTTATCCTCTTAACAAAGTCATAAACCAAATCAACAAGGCGAACCAAAATAACGACATATAACAAAGAACCCAAGAAAACCAAAACAAAATCAAATATACTCATAGAAAACCCACCTTTACCAAATAATTATAAACAGATAAAACAGCAAGGAAAAAGCCAACAGCACGAATTACACCACTACCAAAAATAATTAAGAGAAGAGATAACAAAAACATTATTATATATCTCACTTTCGCCTCACAAATTCATATATAACATATGCTATTAAGAACAACGACGCAATACTAACAAGAACAACAGAATAAAAAACATATGGAAGGATATTATTAATATTGCTTATCAAGTTAGCAAGCGCCTCATAAGAAACATTAACAATATCCACCATTGACATCAAAGACCCCCAAGGTAGGACAGGCAGGACAAAGCCCCGCCTATCCTATAAGTAATATTACTTATCTTCATTAACATCTTCCTTTACAACAGGCCGAACCGACAGCCTACCCTGATACACAGACACCACAAAACCAACGACATCATCAAGGTTATAATTACGATCTATAATTGCAGTTGCAGAACCTTGACCAGGAACATAAAGATCCAAAACTCTATAAGGAATACCTTTTACAAG
>JBMFMO010000038.1:0-4853 GCA_049970635.1 Minisyncoccia bacterium
ATAAGATTCTGAAAAATAGCGATAAATAATGTTTTTATATACAAAACTCATGAGGTTTTTCTATGAATAAAAGAAATTATTTATTATCAATTTTAATGCTAATTATTTTCTATGTTATTGTTTTTAAAGATTCTATAATTTATAATAATTTGTTAACCGGAGTTGATTTTTCCTTTCCTACTAAAAATTTTATTTTCGAATCTTCTGGATTATATTCTCCTTGGATGCCAGTAGCTTTTGGAGTTAAACAAATCCCAACAACAGCATACTATGGATCCCTTATCAATATACTTAGTTCGATCCTTTCTTTTGGTAATTATTCTTTAGCACAGAAATTGATGTTAGCATCAATACCTGTAGCATCAGTCACAATGTTTTTACTTATTAAGTTTGGTTTAAAATTTGATACAATACCTTCTTTAGTAGGAGCAATATTATATGCATACGGTCCTATACCCGCTCATAATTTTGGTACAGGTGGTGTTTGGGAGTTGGCTTTTTTCCCTTTGGTCATTCTATTCTTAATTTTTTTAATAGAAAAAAGAAATATGTTTAGAAATTCAGTATTGTTAGCATTGAGTATGACAATGATGTTTGGATTTGGCCAACATTTAATAATATACATAATTTTTATATTTGTTATTTTTTTAATTATTTTTGGTTATTTTAATAAATATAAAATGAAAGATTTTATTAAAATAATATTCTGGATAATTATTTCTTTTATTTTTTATTTTTTAATGAATTTTTATGTTTTAATATCTATAGTTCAAATATTTGGATTTTTTAAAAATTTACCACATTCTCAAATATTGATTTATACAAACTATATAAATTTATATCATTTTTATGCTAATTATTCACATTACAATATAATTTCAATTCTTTCCTTATATGATTGGGTACCTTGGTCAAATTTAGAAATTCTAGGATTTGTTATTTCAATAACTTCTCTCTTTTTCCTTTTTTATCCCCATTGGTTTAAATATAAAAGTGGATCTTATGTATTATCTTTTTTAATTATTTTATTATTGAATGTAATATTTATTCTATCAATTTCGTATAAAGTTTTTCCTTTATATTTAGTTCTTAACATATTACCAATTTTTAAAGTCTTTGAGGATTCTATCGGTCCCACAGATCTTATTAATTTTTTAATACCTATTTTAATGGCATTTACTATTGATATTTATTCAGATAAATTATCAGATATTCTGAAAAATTTTATAAAAATAAATAAAAATAATAAAATAATCTCAAAAATCTTTAATATAAATCATAAACAATTAATTTCTATCATTTTATCCGTAATAATTATCTTTTCATATTTTATTTATGTTCCAATTTATAAACCTATTTATCAGAGTTATTCTGAAGGTTATTCTTATCCAGATAACTACATACACTCAATTCCCCAAGATTATTACAGTTTAATGATGTGGCTTAATGATCAGGAAAAAAATGAAACCTTTAGATACTTAGTATTACCACTTCCTCAACAATTAATTGAATTTTTTAATGGCATGCTACCTTATACCACAGAACCAGTTCCTATTGAATCTATCCAGAGTAAATTTATGTCCGATGCAATAACATATTTAATCAATAATAAAACTAAAAATTGGGGCTCAATCATTGGATTAGCAAGCATTAAATACATTATAGTGCCATTTAATGTTTCTTCACCAAAAATAGCCCAATGGTACGTAGAAGGAGATCCTAAGTTCCATCCTGAGATTGGATTGGCAACAGGTTCTCCACATATATATTATTCTTTACTTTTAAATCAGTCAGATCTAAAATTAATTAAAATAACTAAAGATTATGCACTGTTTGAAAATTTAGATTTTAAACCTATTGTTCAGAGTTATTCTAGCGCTGCATATATATCCGGGGACTTTGCATCATTATCGGTCTTTACAAATGTTTTCAATAATACCCTACTTATAAATCCTGAAAATAATATTTCAAGTTTGGAAAGAATTTTTTCAAATTATAATCTAACAGATTATATATTGGATAATTATAACTTCTCCAATCAAATAGAAATAAATCTTCACAGCGGTGGTGGATGGCTATATGAAAATTATTTTAATAATACCTTACCTTGGAATTATTGGTCAAAAGTCAATCCTTATTATTATTTAGAGAATAATTTTATGGTTTCAACAGGCCCAGCAACCATTCAATATAACTTAACTAATATTTCAAAATTTACTAATTATGTTATTTTTGCAAAAATTTTATTTTCGGAAGAATCCAATGGTATGTTTGATATTTCCATAGAAAATAAAACCTTTATCTCACCTAAAATGGATGGTTTCACCACAAACCCATGCTTATCATGGATTAAAATTGGAGAATTAGAGACAAATAGTAGTAATATTTCTATAAAAATCAACAATTTGAAAGGTTTTACAGCAATCAATAAAATAAAACTTGTACCAATTAAAGATCTATTTACAACTATAAATAAATTGGAAAATTTTAATATTAATTCATCTTATTATTTCACAAGTTATCCTTATATTTCAAAAAATTATTTTTTGACTCCTGTTTATGGAGAGAATTTTAATAACACTTTTTCTTGGGGTAGAGGTAACCCCAATTCTACAGTACATATTTATAATTATAATAATAGCCTTACCATTGAAGCGCAAGGAACACCAAGTAATCCAAATTATCAAATAGTTGCGTCATACTTACCAAGACCTTATTATGAACTTAAAAACAACCAGATTCTAAAATTTTCAATAAAATCTTCATACCCAAGCATAAGTTTAATTATATTCGGATATAATAATACAAATTCTATTATAGGCTTTGGCAAAACCATAACAATCATTCCCAATGTTTGGCAGAATGTTTCTTTTCCATTAAATGGATACCCGGAAAAAGCAGCTTATATAGATTTTTGTTCTGGAAAGCCAGGTTCAAATGTAACATTTTTAATTAAAAATTTACAAATTTATAATATAAATGGTCAAATTTTCAATTGCTCTGTAGATTATCTTCATAATCAAATATATAATATCGGAGCAATCTCCTTAGATAACAATAAATTTACATATAAAATTTCAATTAATGAAAGAACTTTAAATAATTCGTTATCTTCAAATGGCTCTGGAACAATTGTCAAACTTGGAAATAATACAAAAATTTCTATAATAACAAATAATACAAAAATAGAATTTTTAGGGATTTATATTAAAATTTTAAATAATATGAGCATCCTTAGTTCCAAAGAATTAACTTACAAAACTGATTTAGATCTTTCCTATTTTAATGTTAGCATGGGTAATAATTCAAAAACTTATTTGTTTATATCAGAAACTTTTGATAAAAACTGGGTGTTAAAGGGTGCAAAATATATACATGTGAATGCTGAGGAATTTGGGAATGGTTTTATTATTGATAATAATACCTTTAATAAAAATATTGTAATATATTATGATGATCTATTTATCGGCAGCATATTAATAATGAATATAACTTTCTTTATTTTTTTTATTATTATTTCTATCCTAACAAGCTTTCCATTTTTTAATAGGATTTTAAAAAATTTTAATATTTTGTTGGTAATAAAACTAAAAGGAGGTATAAAAAAATGAAAGGGACAATTACTGCAGTCATAATAGCTTACAATTCAGAAAATATTATCGAAGATTGTCTAGAATCTGTTAAATGGTGTGACTCTATAATTGTTATTATAAACAATAAAACAACAGATAAAACATATGAAAAGGTCAAAAAGTATACGAACAACATTTATTACGGCTCATATGAAAAAAGTTTTGATGAATTACGAATATTAGCATTAAAATACATAAATACTGAATGGATATTACCCATAGATGCCGATGAAAGAATATCTCCGGAGCTTGCTTTCAAAATCTCAGAATTAATTAAAACAGATAAATATGATGTTATTAGGTTTCCAGTCCTTACCTGGGCATGGGGAAAATTTTTAATAACGTTATCAAAATTTGATAAAAAGATGGCCTTCAAAAAGGAAATTGGAACTTTTCTTCCTTATATTCATAATACCATATACATAAATCCAAATGCTAAAATAATCGATATTAAGGATTCCTATTTAATTCACTATTCACATTTAACACTGCATCAAACATTAGAAAAAACAAATCAATTTACTGATGAAATCGCCAAGGGATATTTTTTAAAAAATATTCATTACTCCAATAAATTGCTTTTTGTAAATGTTTTAAAAACTATTTTTTATTATTTTTTTAAAGTTAAAATTTATAAAGACGGAATTCAGGGTATTATTTTTGGGGTTAATAGTATATATGCAGAATTTTTATCAATAATGAAATTATATGAATTAGATAATAAAACTTATCAAAAATATATAAAAAATAAATATAAATAAAGATTTAAAAATAGGCAAAGAGGACAAAAAATATTAAGAATTTTAATCGATAATTTACCATTGGATCTAAAATTTAAGGTCTCCCATTGTTCATATTTTATTATTCCTTGTATCCTAAACTCTCGGATTTTTAGGCACACAATCGGCTGAAATGTTCAAAGATTCCATGATTTCTCTTTGCTTTTTTGTTATTTCTGAAGTTACTTCTTTTCCGTTTGCCAATACTATTTTCCTTATCTTGCTCAATTCAAGCAGGAGCTTCTCCATGGAATATTTCTTTGATAATTTGCTATCATACATTATTTTCAGAAGCTTATGCCTTAAGATTAATGCTATGAAATTTATGAAAAGCAATCCGTTCAAGGATTCAATGCTCTGTACCACTATTGGCCTTGCTCCTAAATAGTTCTTCAGCGATAGAAACATCTTCTCTATGCTGTCCCTTTCCCTGTACCATATA
>JBMFMO010000039.1:0-4807 GCA_049970635.1 Minisyncoccia bacterium
AGCAGTTTATTCAGGATGCTTTGAATGAGAAGATAGAGCGCTGGAAGAAGGAGCATCCCGGACATCCGTGAGGTGAGGAAAAGGGGGAATATTTTTGATATTAACTTGCCAAGGTGACAAAGTTCCAATAATTGAAACAGGAAATCCAAAAGAAATTATTGATCTAGATGATCCCAAGTTCAATAATATCTTTCAAACTGACGAAAAAAAAGTAAATTTTAAAAGGTCGGATTGTTTTATAGTTTATGAATCAGGTGAAACAGCCATTATGGAAAGAAAACAAAAATATACCGAATATGGAAAGTTTCAATTAGAAAATACAGCTAAAATTTTAAATCAAAAATGGGATGAATTTTTACAAATTAGTGGATTAGATAAAAATACTTCAAGACCAACTCATTATTATATATATGCAGAAAATGGTTTGGGCCATAGCAGATTTATAATAGACTCTAATAACAATTTGAGAGAAAGAAGTACAAAAGGAGAAAATAAAGGACCTATACAAACTATTTTCGGTGTAAATATAAAAGTATACAGTAAAAAAGATATAGATAATATGTATAGGTTTAGGTGATAAAATATGCCTGTTTCAATTTGGCTAAATGAAAACGAAAAAAAATTAAATATCGATGAATGGGTTAGTTTAATTTCAAAAGTTAATAATACTTTTTATGAAACTTTTGATTTTAAATGTGAAACTATTCAGTTATGGAATAAAAGTTTTTTCAGGGAATCTGATGGTATATTGATAAAAAGTATTCTAAACGAAAATATACAAAAAGAAAATCCATTCGAGAATATTTTAAAAGAAGCAATTGAAAATAAATACATATTAAAATTTTCCGGAATAATGAAAAAGCCAATTAAAGCAGAGGCATTTATAGTATATTTTCTTAAATCTGAAGATAGGTGGGGTATGCCTCATATATTTTTCGATACTGAAATATTTGAGATGGATTTAGTTGATGCTTTATGGGAGCAAAAAGATAAGAAAAATTATGTATATCAGATACTTGATGAGTTACGTTATATAAAAATTAAATTATTTAATATTGAACACAAAATTATTTACAAAATCACTATTGCTAAAGATTTTTCAGATGAAGAAAGTATAAAAGATAAAAAAGTATTATTGTTTTATTTAACTGGTCCAGAATACAAATTTATAAAAGATATTATTAAATATTATTCAAAGAAAAATAAAAAATTATCAAAGAAAATTTCACCTTTAAATATTAATAAATTTTCAGATACTTTATATAATGATGATTTTGTTAAGAAAATTTGGTACAATAATCCTGAAAAGGTATCGGTTATTCCAATAGGTAGTTTAGCACTAATTTCTGAAACTGAAGATGGAATATCTAATATTTTTAAAAGTATAGAAAATGATATAGTAATTCCTTTTATTGAAGCAGTTCCAGAAAATTTAGTAAATGAAATAATAAATAAAATTAAGGAAAAAAATAAAATTAAATATGTAAAAAAAATAGATGAGGAAGATAAGTAACATTCACATATTAATTATCACACAGAATAATTATAACATATAACTATTCTGTTTCCGCAAGTCCGATTTAAATATTAAGCAAGAAGATATGAGCTAAAATATAAATATTCTATTCTCCATGTTTAATTGTTCATCAATACCAATTAAAGTGAGAAAAATGGAGGGTTCCAGGAATGGAAAATCAAGAATTGAGCTAAGGGGGTGAAGGAAATGACGGATACTTTGAATTCCAACAATAAAATTAATTCAAATTATAATCTGCCGCCTGAAGAAATTTACAAACTTTTAATAGCTGATTTTGAAGATAGTTGGAACTGTCTAGCTAACCAAGATGAATTTAAACATAAAGGTAACTTTAATTTTGCACTATTAGATATGATATTATTAGAATTTGTTTCAAGATATTGTGAAAAAGATAAATCAAATAAATTGTTAAAATATTTTTCTAATGCTCTCTATAATATAGATAAAAATTATTTTATTAAATTAGAACTATCTAAAAAAATTAAATTGGATTTTTGTTTACCATATCATATCCCTATAGAAAAGGAAAGTAATAGTTATAAAAATGATGAATTATTATGGGTTTTATTTGATTTGATTAGAAATGGGCACGCTCATTATTATCAGGAAATTATAGGGGAATTTAAAGATAATAAAAAATTAATAATAGCTATTACTGGACCAACAGAAGAATTAACAATAAAGAAAATCACATCAAGAAATGGTCATTTATCAGTAGGTCAATTAAATAATGAAAGAAGAGATATTATATTATTTTTTAGACCTGAAATTATGTTTTTAGATATAAAGAAAAGTGTTGAAAATTCTAAAATTTTTGAGTCAGAATTGAAATCTAAATTGGATTTTGAATATTTTAATAAAAAATTTGATATAAGTGGTCAAGAATTTTTTAATAAATTAAGGGGGATTATTTAAATGGGAAATGATAATCTTTTATGGAGATTTGAGCCACATACTTTAGCTAAACATAAAATTTTAAAAAAATATATAGAGGCTTGGGCACCCATATTAGGAAGTTCAACAATCATTGGAAGAATTGTATATATTGATGGTTTTGCCGGGCCAGGGGAAGATATTACCCATAAACATTATGGATCTCCTTTGATTGCAATTGAGTCCCTTATCAATCATAAAAAATTTTCTGACATCCATTCAGAAATAATAATGGTTTTTATCGAGAAAAGAAAAGATAGAAAAGAACATTTAGAATCCATAATAAAACAAAAATTTCCATCTTTACCTAATAATCTAAAATATACGGTAATAGAGGGTGACTTTAATTCAGTGATGAGAGATATTTTAAATAATTTGAAAAATAATAATAAAAGATTAGCACCTACATTTTGTTTTGTTGATCCATTTGGATGGTCAGACATAAATTTAGATTTATTAGCAGAATTTATGGAACAGGATAAAGCTGAACTATTAATTACATTTATGGCTGGTTTTATGAAAAGATCTATAGATATTCCTGAGCATTATGACACTTTAAAAACAATCCTAACTGATGAAGAAATAGAAGAAGCAAAGCTAAAACATTCTAATGATAGAACAAATTTTATAGCCCAAAGATTTTTACTAAAATTAAAAAATAAAATTTCGAAAAAAATATATGATATATCTTTTGAAACGAGAGATAAAAATAATAATGTTTTATATTATTTAATCTATTTAACATCTCATATTGCAGGAATGAAGGCAATGAAAGAAGCAATGTATTATACATCTCATAATGGAGAATTTTATTTTAGTGATTTTGATTTTGATCCGCATCAAACAACATTAATAAATTATGGGCTTTCTGCTTCCTGGTTTAAAAATGCAGCGGATGAGCTTTACTCATATATAAGATCTCAAAATAAATTATTAACTTGGCTTGATGTTGAAGAAGTCAAAAATTACGTTTATTTATATACACATTATACTTTTAGAAATGGTATTTTTAAATATTTAGAGGATGCTAAAAAAATTGAAGTTTCGGGTGATAGAAAAAAAGGCACATATCCTAAAAAAGTAAAAATTAGATTTCTTTAATATTCTCTCCACCATTTCCCTTTCAGATTATATTTTTTGAGTATTTCATAAAATATTTTCTCAATTGCCTGATCAAAGTTTTTTAAATTAACTTTCTCTCCTAATGCAAACTCGATTTCAGTTAAATTTGAACCTCTAATATGCAAAGATTCGCCATAGATATGATCTGGGTTTATGATTGCTAGCTGTTTTATAATATCTTCAAGATCCTCTGATGGGAAAGGCCTTATTTTTAAAGGTGGAAATACTGGGGCTATTATAACACCCGTATCAAAACCCAATTCTTTTGCCTTTTTTATTATCTCTAACCTTGCTTTTGGAGGCACCACCCTGGGTTCTATCAGCCTCGCCAATTGTTCGTTCATCGTTGCTATTGATACCTGAATCCTAACTTGATTTTTATATTTAATAAGCAAAGGGAAGTCCCTCTCAATCAAAGGGGATCTGGTCTGTATGCAAAATTTTACTCCCTCGGGCAAAGCCCTTTCAAGTATTTTATGAGTAATATTGGTAAGATTTGGTAGGTATGGATCATGAGTTGAAGACATCATCACTTCAATTCCTTTCCATTTAGCCCAAGGTGTCTCTTCTATTGCTTCATCAATATTTGAAGGTAGCAGGAAATAATTCCCCCAAGCCCTCATAATAGTTTTGCCATATCTTTTTTCGCCATATCTTTTGTGAATATTATCTACATAGCAAAATCTGCAGGCATGGGTGCACCCGATAGCATAATTTATTGCCCAACCATCCGAGAGTTCTTTACCTATACCTCCATTTTCAAAGGCAGTAAGTTTTGATTTTTTAATTAAAGGTGGATTGATAATATAAAATCCATATGTAATTTTGTTTGCATTTGGATCAAAAATAAAATCTTCTATATTAGCATTTTTTTCTCGTATTTTTTTAATTTTATTTGCATTTATTGTAGTCCATGCTTTGTAAGCTGCCTCTACACGTTTTTTATCTTTTTCTAAATTATTAATCATTCTAGCACCAGATAATATTTATATATTTTTAATCCTTTCTTTTATTCCTCTTCACTTTCAATTTCCTTTAGTCTTTTCATCAATGTATTTCCATGCAGTGTTTCGATTCCTTCTTTTATTTCCTTAACTCTTTCCAGGGCAATGTTTATACCTTTCTGTTCCTCTGGCCCTGCTTCTTTGAGCAGTTTTTTAAGGTCTTTCTCAATCATTATGGATGCCTTGAGGGCACCGTTCCAGAATTCCCTAT
>JBMFMO010000040.1:0-2865 GCA_049970635.1 Minisyncoccia bacterium
TATTGTGTTAAAAACAAGAACACTATATATGGAAGGTTTTGAAGCACTATATGACAGAAAGCTCAGGAAAATGAAAAGAAACGCAGAATTAGCAGAATTCCCAAATGATTATTCTTCTACAGAAAATTTAATAAATGGTATTGATATTAATCATCTGTCAAAAGAACCTTTTTCATGACACCTTCAATAATTCCCAGGCAATATCTCTTATGTATATCTACACCTATCAGGCTAATATTTTCACTTCCTGAGAAAGGCACATATTGAAATGGCCTTTCTCATATTTAAGGAAAAAGCATTTCAAACTATCAATTTTTATCATTCGGAGATACTGTTTAAAGAATAAAATTTATAACATTCTTTGTTATAATGACCTTGAAATTATGATAAAAGAAGTAAAAGTTTGTAAGGAATTTAAATCTAATCTAGTAAATTTAAATATTAAAAGAATTATGTTTTCAATTATAAAAGTTGTTAAATCGCATATAACTGTTTTTTCTATTACACTAATTTTTACACTAGCTTTTTTTTTAAGAGTATATGATCTTGGAAATAATTTACCCGGACTTTATAATGATGAATTATATTTTTTATTGAGCGCATATGCACAACTTTATCATATTGGATATTTAACAGTACCTAATTATAACTTAAGAGATTTTATTTTTTATATAATCAATGGATATATACCCTCTATCATTTTATTTCAACTAAATCCTTTTTCTGCAAGATTCCCGGTTGCAATATATGGATCCCTTATGATATTTCCAATATACCTTTTATCAAATGAATTATTTAATAAAGAAAAGATTGCTCTTATTTCCTCACTATTATGGGCTATTTCTCCTTCTGCGGTGGTAACAAGTAGAGTTTCATACGGTGTTGAGATTTTTCCACTTTTTTTATTTCTTTTTTTTGTTTATTTCTGGATTAAATTTCTGAATTCTCATAATTTAAAAAATTTACTTTTTTCTTTACTATTTATTACTTTAATTTTAATTTTTTCTTCGGTGGCAATTTGGTGTCTTATTCCTATGGTTGGAATAATTATATATACAATTCTGCATATAATAGAAAGTAGAATGATCCCAAAGCATTACGGGCAAAAAAATTATTTATATTCAATTATTAATTTTTTTATTGCTCTTACATTAATATGGATAAGTCTTTTAATTGCAACATCTAGTTCAATTATTTCCAATATTATAGGTATCCCATCCTACCATTTTCTTATTCATGAAGCATTTCCAAATTCCTTATTTGGTTTTTTTATTAGACTGGGTTATGCTCTTGCTCCCTGGAAAATGTTTTGGTTAGATGAATTTACTAATATTGGTCTTAATTATGGCTCCCCTGTATTTGTACCTTCCCTGTTAATATTTACTCTTCCCTTCTTTTATGCTTCAGTTTTTCTTATACCATTATTTTATAGAAGAAATGCGAATATAATTAAAGCTTATTCTTTAACCCTTGCGTTGATGCTTTTTGGACTTATTCAGCCAATATTCAATACAACTAATCCCGACTATGGTTTTGAACCTTCCGAAGGTATTTTTGCATTACCATTCTACTGTTATTTTATAGCATTTTCTCTCTATATTTTTTTAAACTGGATTTATAAATCACTCAAAAGCCAACAAAATAAAAGTTCTCCAAGCAAGTTACAGAATCAAGCTCTAAATATAAAAAAATTTAATACAAAATTATTTTCCGTTATTCTTATAGCTGTTCTTATAATTTTTGCCTCTATAAATATTGTAAGTTTTACTAATGAATTATTTGTCTCTTCTGTTGCACACTATGAAGATGATAATGCAAGTTTGAATTATATGTTCTATGGTTGGGATCAAGTAACCAATTACCTATTGGATAAAAATCTCTTAAATGTAACATTGTACTATACGCCAGGTAAGGAAGGGAATTACAATCTTACAAATATTGAAAATTTAAATTACTGGTTTTACCATCAAAACTTCCCACTATACTGGTTATATACATTTTCAAACGGAAAAATCAGGAAAATAAATCTTCTATATCCAGGATCAGTACCTCCTTTACCTAAAAACTCTGCAATTGTACTTAGTCAAAACGCCAGCTATCCTAAACTTTTAAAATCTAATGGATACAATTTTGAAGTAGTTTACACTGTTTATAGAGCAAATGGTGAACCAGCAATACAAGTGATTGAAATTAGAAACACAATAAACAGTACGGAGATCTCACAGATGGTAAAATCAAATATTTTTTATGCCGGAAACATCAGCTCGCCAACAAGCTATATAATCCCCTCACTTTCTAATATTACCACACAGTTCACGGTATCTGTGAACTTCACCTACACAGAGAATATGACCAAACCTAATACCATATACTCAATAATAAAAACATATTCTCCAGCATTCAGCCTCGGCATGTGGTCCATGAGTTTCATCTCAAAAGGAGCTCCAAATTCTACATATGTCCCCCAGGGAACCATATACACAAACATAGGAAACTGGTCCCTTCTGGGGTCTTGGATAAGGCTCTCCGGTTACCAGCCTCTGCTTCCAAATGTCTCCTATGTTCTTACCCTGACCTTTAACAATGGTACAGTATACCTTTACCTTGATGGTTTGATCATAAACACTTATAAATTACTTTACCCGCTTTATCCAACTGGCAACATTCTTTACCTTGATAGTAATATTAATGCTCACATCCACTGGGTGGGATTATGGAATATATCTCTCAATCCGGTGGAGGTGGGATATCTTACCTACCATTATCCTCCCTTTAGGACCGAATTCAAAAACACAATAAACAGTACGGAGATCTCACAGATGGTAAAATCAAATATTTTTTATGCCGGAAACATCAGCTCGCCAA
>JBMFMO010000040.1:2965-4765 GCA_049970635.1 Minisyncoccia bacterium
GGTCTTGGATAAGGCTCTCCGGTTACCAGCCTCTGCTTCCAAATGTCTCCTATGTTCTTACCCTGACCTTTAACAATAAAGATATGTCGGCTAATTTTATAAGTTTAACCTACCATTCGACAACTTTTCAATTAATTTTTCTGTTTTTGGACCGACAACTTTACTTGAAAAATTTAATGAATACCTCCTTGCCTTGATGCTATATTCCGGGTAATTATTCACAACTGCCAAAATTGATTCTAAGAACGATTTTGAATCTTTATAAAGTTTTCCAGCACCTGATTTAATTACATGATTTACAGCTGCGCAACTTGATATATTGTTGACAAAATCTCTGCTATCGTAAACGACCGCAGGCATACCGGTTGCAAAAGCCTCTACTATCTGTCTATAAAAACCCTCATAAGTTGTAGCTGTCACATAAATATGAGCATTAAGGTATTCATCCATTAAT
The DNA here is from genome assembly GCA_049970635.1 of Minisyncoccia bacterium. Lineage (GTDB taxonomy): Bacteria > Patescibacteriota > Minisyncoccia > UBA6257 > HR35 > JBMFMO01. Next base: position 3,420 of record JBMFMO010000040.1, read on the forward strand.
TCTTTTTCTTTAAGATATCCTTTCAGTGTTATATTTTTACACAATCCCAATTCATTGCACAATTTACCAAGCTGAGTAATATTATCATTCGTAAGTCCAACCATAGAAAGATGCATTTTAGGGTAAACTTTAACTGAATCTGCAAAATATTTGAGAAGAATATCTTGTCTTTTCCTTCCTTTGGGTCCATCCCAATAGCCTACGGTAAGTAATCTAATCTTTTCTGAATTATCTGGTATGTTTCTCTTGCTCACTGAAAAAAACATGTCAGGGATATTGTCTGGTATAATATAAGGATTTATTCCATATTTACTTTCATAAAAAGATGCTAGTTCTTCGGAAACTGTAACAACAACATCGACTTTTTTAATGACATAACCTGTCATTAAATATGCGACCAAAATCTTAAGTTTTGGAAAAATTTTTTTAAATAACTTGGGGTGATCTAATTGATGGACAACAAGTATTGTAGGTCTTCCAGATTTTATTGCTGGAAAAACATACTCATAATTACCTTTAATATAAATCACATCATATTCCTTCAGTTTTAATGCCAGTTTTTTTCTAAATAACATTGCTGTATAATATTGATCAATCTTTTCGATGATAACTCTTTTATCTCTTAATCCTTCGGGTAAAGGATTATAAATTTTTGGAGTAAGAACTGTTATTTTCCATTCTGGATGCGCTGATAAAAGATTTTTTATTATTTCAGCAATATTATAAGTTTGTCCAGCATGTGAATTTAATTCTCCGATGAGAAATACGATTTTCACAGAATATGCAATATAAAAGGAATATTTATTTTTTTCTTTTTAACAGAGACCATTCGCTAAATCTTTTTATTTTTTGTCATAAATTTTAATTTTTTTTCCATATTTTATCATTTAAATTTAAACTACCTTTAGATATGAAATATCTAATTTTTCCTCTGATTTTTTCAATTTTTCATCAGAAATGCACTTTTTGAAGATATTTTCATCTATTCAAACAACTCGGTGATTAATTTTTTTATAGCTTCAAACTTCAATTTTATTGAATATGCTGCACCATTTTTCACTCCTGTAGGAATTTGTTATGTTATGGCTTATTCCTATTAGAATTGAGCCTTTCAATTTATTTTTCCTATAATAGAATGGTATTCTCCTTTTTACCATATTCCCAAATACGAAGATGGAATCATTCTATACACAACTTGACGAGAAGGAGTCACAATTGAAGGAACTCATTAATAAGAGTTTTGATTCAAAAGCAGATATGATCAAGACCGTTGAGTATGTACTAAATGGTTTCAGGACATTCTTTGATGTAAATTATGGCAGTGGAAATGCTTTCACATATTCACT
>JBMFMO010000041.1:0-3030 GCA_049970635.1 Minisyncoccia bacterium
CAAATTTTCCCTTGTAAATCCCTGAAATAAAGATTTCCGTATTCAAAAATTGTTTATCTTTTAGCAATTCTGCCAATGTAGTTTTTTCCATATTTCCTATATTATTGTTTTCCATATTTGACCACCTAATAACTATAATACAAATGACTTATATAAACTTTTCTATTCATTGTTTATTTTATCCAGGTTTTCTTTAATGTATTTTGCGAATGCATCAGAAATAGTTAAAGGTATCATACTTCTGATAAAAGACCTATTTTTAATTGGCGGTATTTTTGTTTTTCCATAAATATCATCTGCATAAACCCTTAATGGTGGTATATTTGTCCAGAAATACCTGGAACCAATATGAAAATTTGCCTTTCCCAGGTATTTCTGAGCGCCTCTAACATTTTTGATAACCCAGAAGTAAGGTTTTACCATATCTATTATTTCATAAGCCCTTTTCACCAATAATAAAGCATTCTCAATTTTTGGAATTCCATGCCTTTGAACTGATACCCAGGATTTTGGTAAAGATGCTATGCTAAACTCTTCACATGGTGGAGATGCTAAAACAACATCAGCATATGAAAAATCATTAAAATATCTCAAATCTACCTGGTGAAAAATCCCTGGATAATACCGGGAAAAATCAACAATGTCATATCCATGAACCTCGAAACCGTATTTTATGAAGCCCTTAGCCCAGCCACCTAAACCACAAAATAAATCAATTACCCTATACATTTTAATAACCTCCTATTTTGTAATAACATTTAGCATATATCCTTTATCAGCCAGTTTTTTCCTTATGTTTTCAATCAATGAAATATTTATATCATATGATACAAATAAAACATTATCATCAATTTCCTTTATCTTTGTAAAACTATTAATGCTTTCATAATCTCTTTTCTCATTGTCGTAAGTAATAGTTTTATTCTCATAAAGAGTATAGAAAGAATTTTCTCTAAGGAATGTCATTAACCTTATTATTCTGTCATACTTATAATTGAATTCATCCAATGCTATAGCCCTTTTTGGAATTCCCTTAATTGTAATTTTCTTTTCCTTTTCATCATCGAAGTTTAAAATATAGGATTTTGCTGAAATAATATTAATATTTTTTGCCTCTTTTTCTATCTTGAGTTTTCCTATTTCATCATTCTCCGATAAAACCTTTTTGTTTAAAAATAAACTATCAGTATCACAATAAAGAATTTTTGCATCTTTCTTTATTGCCTCTTTCATCTTTTTCATCAATTCAATCCTTGCCCATGATGTAATATATGACCCTATATTAAGAAATGTAGAGCGCCCTCTTTTTAAAGGTAAATCCCTATTAATTCCAATACCTAAGCCCTCCTCTAATTCTATGTATTGCATATAATCCTCTTCAGTTTTTAAGAGTGCTAAATCATATCCTTGATTTATTTGCATAAATTTACCGTAAAGTGAATTTAGCACAATCTTAGCAATGACTGAAAACAATCCTTTCTTTGATTTTTTAATATTATACCAATAATATACAAATTCTTCAATATTTGGTAATTTATTCTTTTCCCAATATTCAATATATAAAGGTTTAACAAAATATCCATTTTCCAATGCGAATTTTATTTCATTTAAATTATAAAAACCAATCCAATGACCCTTTGGATATATAATTTTATTTTTATATTTGTATGGCAATAAGCCAATTTCTACTTTTATATCATCACTTATATAATAAATGGTATCATTTGCATAAATTTCGAATAAACCGATACCCTCAAAATAATTTAACATGTTTTTAAAATCATCAAAATCTGGCAATATTTCACTTTTTATAAATTGAAATGGATAATAATGCGATACCATAACGTAAGGATAAAGTGAATTAAAATCATATGCATAAACATTATTATAATATTTCCCAATATAAAAATATTCTGTGCGCCCTCCGTAATAAGTTTCCAAAAATAAATAATCATTTTTAATATGCCTTCCATCCAATTGATTTTTATTTAATTTATTATATAATTTAAATGACATTTGCGAAGCCGTTAAAGGTAAGCCCTCTATTCCTTGCATGTCTAAAAAAGCCCTAAATTCAATAAATACCCTCTCCGTAATTTCTACGTCTCTTTTACAATACTCAATTATTTCATTAATCCTTTGTCTAAACTCATTTTCACCCATAACCGATAATTCCTTTTGCATATTACCTTTTTCAATCCCTATAATTTCACCTAACTTTTTAAGAGATGTAGAAAAAATATTATAAAGGTCATATAATACAAAGTTTTTATTCTTACTCACTAAAGCCAGAATTCTATAATTTTGATTTAATACAATATTGAAATTTTCAATTAATTCATAATTTGTGAAAAACGTAAAAACATCGAAGTTAAAGATATTAAAGCCAATAAAATAAGTTTTTTCCTTACTTTTTGAGTTAATAAAAGAAAAGATAAAATTCCTAAAATCGATTAAATCCGTAAAAACATATTCCCTTTTACCTCCGACCCTTTTCACTACAGCCAGCCCAAAATTTATGTTTCCATATTTTTCCCTCTTTTCTGTCAGTTTTTTCCTTTCTTCAGTAAAAAAGGTTTCTACATCAAAAACGTAGTATTTCATATAAAACCACCTTTCCTTTTCCCAAAAATACCATATCTATAACCACGAGAATTATAAACATTCTTAAGACATGCGTCTAACTGCTGAGTGATATCCATATATTTCTCTCTTTTAATCACCTTAACATTTCCATCCTTATCTATTTGATATTTCACTTTAACCACTTTTGCAATTAAAACATCTACTCTATATTTCTTTTCTCCGAACTTTTCACATTTCTCAAAAATATCCTTTAATGCCTCTTCATAAGTAAAATGCCAGATAGTGCCCAAATTCGCAGGTTTTCTAATCATCCCCTCCTGTATCATAACTCTAGCATATGCATAATATTTATAGTAATATTGTTTTCTTTCCCTCTTTACCTTTTTCCTCTGTCTTTTACTTTTAACCTTTTGTTTTTGTGCTTTAATCTTTTTCTCTTGTGCT
>JBMFMO010000041.1:3039-4717 GCA_049970635.1 Minisyncoccia bacterium
TATTTCATCATTCTCCGATAAAACCTTTTTGTTTAAAAATAAACTATCAGTATCACAATAAAGAATTTTTGCATCTTTTCTTATTGCCTCTTTCATTTTCTCAAGCAATTCTATCCGTGCCCATGATGTTATATATGAACCAATACTAAGAAATGTAGAACGACCACGAGATAAAGGTAAATCCCTATTAATACCTATTCCCAAACCCTCCTCTAACTCTACATATTTAGAATAATCATCTTCAGTTTTCAAGACAGCCAATTCATAACCCTGATTTATCTGCATGAATTTCCCATAAAGTGAATTCAATACAATTTTAGCAATAAGTGAAAACAATCCCTTTTTACTCTTTTTAATTTCATACCAATAATTTATAAATTCATCAATTTTAGGTAATCTATTAGGTAGCCAATACTCTACATATAAAGGTTTGACCTTATACCCATTTTGAATAGCATACCGAATTTCATTAATGTTATATATACCTATCCAATGACCTTTAGGATATATAATTTTATTTTTATATTTGTAAGGTAATAATCCGATTTCTACTTTTGTATTTCCATCAATATAATATAAAGTATTTTGTACCTCAATCTCAAAAATACCCACTCCTTCAAAAAAACTTATCATTTTCAGAAAATCATTATAATCCGGCATTACCACACTTTTAACAAACTGAACAGGATAATTATAATTAAGCATCACTGAAGGATAAAGAGAATTAAAATCATAAGCATAAACATTATTATAAAATTTCCCAATATAAAAGTATTCCGTGCGACCACCGTAATAACTTTCCAAAAATAAGTAATCATCCTTAATATATTTACCATTCAATTGATTTTTATTTAACTTATTGTATAATTTAAAACTCATCTGAGATGCTGTAATTGGTAAGGTATGAATTCCTTGTTTTTCCAAAAAATCTTTAAACTCAATAAATACCTTTTCAGTTATTTCTACATCTCTTTTACAGTATTCAATAATTTCTTTTTCTCTTTTTCTAAATTCATCTTCTGACATAATACTTAATTCCTTCTGAAGATTACCTTTTGATAAACCCACAACATCACCCAATTTCTTTAAAGACGATGAGAAAATATTATATAAATCATATAAAACAAAATTCTTATTTTTACTAACCAATACCAAAATTTTATAATTCTGATTTATAATAACATCAAAATTTTCTATCAATTCATAATTTGAAAAAATAGTAAATATATCAAAATTAAATATATTAAATCCAATAAAATAAACCTTTTCCTTACTTTTAGAATTAATAAAAGAAAAAAGATAATTTCTAAAATCCTCTTTATTAGTAAAGATATATCCCCTTTTTCCATTAATTTTTTTCACAACACATAATCCGAATTCAATATTACCGGATTTTTCCCTTTTTTGAGTTAATTGTTTTTTATCCTCTAAGAAAAAAGTTTCAATATCAAAAACATAATATTTCATATTTACCACCAATATTTATAATTATTTTTAATACATTCATCAAATTCTTTTGTAATATCCATAAAATTTTCCCTTTTTACAATACTAACATTATTATTTTTATCTTTTAAATATTTTACTCTTACTACTTTTCCAACAATAACATCTATTTTATAATTTTTCCTTGTCATATTCTCACATTGCTTAAAGAAATCTGATAATGCATCCTGAT
>JBMFMO010000042.1:0-4664 GCA_049970635.1 Minisyncoccia bacterium
GCCCATTAGATAAAATTAACGCAAAACTCTAGTTTAAATCTTGTTGATACCCTTTTTAAACTTATTCTTGTCCTTACAATTTTTCTAATATCCCTGATATTTTTCACAGGTACATATGATTCTGGCACCCAGTTGTTCTTTAATAATTTTGCAAGAATCTCTGAATCTATTTTATCATTCTTAATCCTTGATTCAGCAATCAATCTTACCTTCAATGGATTCGCTAGCTTCACTTTAAATCCCTTTGATTCTATTGCATCGTATATTGGTTCATAGAAACCTGTAGATTCCATTACAAAAGAATCTCCCCTTTCAAATCTATCAAGAAACTCATAGATCTCTTTTTCATTGTTCTCTATCTTGCCCCTCATTATAACATTCCCATCCTCTGATAATACTGTATACACGATGTTTTTAGTATGTATATCCAATCCCACATAATTCATCCTCTTACCTCCTATAATCTCAAAACAAAAGATGACAAAATGTTTTAAGGATTTTCTCCTCTTAACATTTCATCACTCTTATTAATTTCGAAATATTTTTATTATAGAAAATTATAATGTATTTTTGAGAAAGGAGGCAAATATTTAATGGTGGATAATATAATTCCTAAAAAAGAGGAAGAAAAACCATATATTTCAGTTATTATCACTGCCTTCAATAGAAGAGATTTTTTACCAAGGGCAATTGAAAGCGTTGCAAAACAAACACTCTCTAAAGATTATTATGAAGTTTTTGTAATAAAAAATTTTGAGGATCAACTAATAGATCATTTAATAGATAAATACAATTTTAAATCAATAAATTTGAGTACGGAAGAAATGAAAATCATAGGTAAGTATGTTATTGATACTGTTAAAAAGGTTAACGGTAAAGTAATATGCATTTTAGAAGATGATGACTATTTTTTTCCAGAAAGGTTAGAGATAATTTTAAAAGAATTTAAAGAAAATGAAAATTTAGGTTATTTTCATAACAATTTGAAATTTATCAATGAAAAAGGAATGGATATTAAAGTATTTATGCAAAAGCAAATAGATAGAGACATTATTTTAGATAAAGATAGAAAAAACACCTTCAATTTTGTTAAATATTTAAAATACGGTATAAATTTTAATGTATCTTCCATGGCCATTAAAAAAGATATAATACTTCAGCAAGAAAAAATTCTAGTAAATCTTAGGGGCAGTTTAGATTATTTCTTCTTTTATTCAGCGTTACTAAGTGATTATGATTTAATGTTTTCCTCCAAAATTTTAACTGCATATACTGTTCATGAATCTGAGTCACACCCTTATTCAGAAGATATGGAAGATTATTACAGAAAATTAGAGAATTTGTTATTCAAATATATGGAGATTTCTAATTTAAACTTGGAATTGACCAAGGGTACGCCCTATGAGATTTTCGCACATTTTGAAATATTCAATGATAAAGTTAGACTTTACATGTGTAATAAAAAAAATAAATTGGATATGAGGTATGTTTTTAAAAATGTACAAAAATTATTAAAATATAACAAAATTCTAAGTTTTAAATTATTGACTTATTATTTTTTATCATCAATTTTTCCAAATTTTACTAAAATTATATACTATGAAATAAAAATGTTTGCTGCTCGAAATTATAAGGGTGAGGGAAGGTGATGAATATATGGATTTCTTAAATAATATTAAAGAACATTTATTAAAAAGGAAATTCATCTTCTTTGGATCTTTGATATTCACATTTATGGTATTAATTTTCTTTTGGGGTATACTTTTTAGCACTGATCTATTAACATTCCCTGATCTCGGGACTTTTCCTTTCAGCAAATATGGTCTGAACTATTATCTATATAGTTGGAATCCGCAAAATTTTGGTTTTTATGGTTCTGCATTACCATATCAATTTTTTATTTGGCTGAGCGTCCAAATTTTTAATAACAACGTATTTGCAGAACATATTTGGTTGCTTTCATTATTTTTCATAGGATTTTTTTCTGCCTATATATTTCTTTCTTTATCAAAAATGGATAATTGGGTGAAAATAACCTTTTCCGCTTTATATATTTTTAATCCTGCAGTGGCGGGCCTTTTATATACTGCCAGCATAAATGATACATTAACAATGTATGTATTTTTTCCTATTTTAATATATTTACTCATTAGAATCTATGATTTAAATTTCGATCTTTTTCCTATTTTTGGCTTCATATCTGTTTTTACTTATGTTTATTTTTGGTGCCCCCAGATAATCATGTGGATTTTTCCTGTAATATTAGTACTTATTTTTGAAAGTTTGAAAAATTTTACTTCTAAAAAATTTTTAAAATTAATTTTAATTACACTCTTAGTTTTTATAACGGTATTATTAATAATAAATGGCATAGACCCTTTATTAAAAATACTTATTGGTCGTGGAAATGAGGCGTTTCAAATCGCAGCAGGTGGCACAAATGATGTTTATAACATCTGGATAAATTTAAAAGCTAATTATTATGGTCAATTTTCTCTGGTTTATGCTTATTTAATTTTGATATGGGTGATTTTGGTATCTATTCTTGCATTTCATTCAAGAAATTTACTTGAATTCAAAGAGAAAACAATTTTGAACATTACACAATTCGAAATATATTTTATTCTTATTTTCTGGTTTATTTTTAGATCCAATTTGACTTTTTTACAGATCCTGATTGCTCATTATTTTCCAGTTGTAGGGGCTTACGAGCCATTTTTTGCTGTAACAATATCATTTTCATTGTTAATCTTATCTACGGGTATCCTTTTGGGCAAGCTAAAAATGAGTAGGGCTGATGTGAAATTAAAAAAGATTATTTCAATTAAGTTTCCAAAATTTATTAGCTCAAATAAAAATTTATTTAAAATTTGTATTACAATTATAATTATTTTAATACTTTTACTCTCACCTTTGCCATATTGGAGGCAAAACCAAACTCCAAGCATGATAGAAATGCCTTTGGTTTCATATGAAATAAATAATTTAAATAAAGTACCAGATAATCTTATAAATATGACACAATGGGCATTGAAAAACACTGATATTGATTCTGGTTACAGATATTTATTCCTACCTCTGGCTTTAAATACTCTAGGAGCATTTAAAAGTCTATTTCCGCAAAATACCATACTCAATATAAATAACACAATTTATAATGAATTTTTCTACAACTTTATGAGTACTCATAATACAACTTATCTTGCAAAATATCTAAGGATACTGGGAGTGGAATACATCTTTATATACAAAGGACCTTATTGTTCGAGAGATCCAAATTCAAGTTATACAGGATCACCTAGACTTCTCCCTGCAGGTTTTCCTTGGCAACTATCATATCTTCCTGTGGGAAACTGGAATTCATGGTATGACATATTTAAAAATTCCAGCTCATTTTCTATTCTGATAAACAATACTGGTTTTGCAGTATTCAAAAATGATCTTTATTCTGGAATAGTTTATGCTATAAATTTTAATAAGGAAATTAAACAGAATATAAAAATTTACATTAAAAATATTGTGTCCGAAAATCCGGTGATAGGTCCTTGGGAAGGTTTTGATAATATACTGGGGAAAAATTTTACTGTTAAAATAGAGAATAACATCTCCTATGTTTCTGCAACAAACCCTGAGGCAAGTTACGGAAATATATATGCACCAGTATACCTCATGCCCAAGAGCTCATATATTTTAACTTACAATATATCAGGCATTAATATGAACAATAGCAATATATTTATTAGATTTTACAGTGGTGAAAATGGAACAGGTCAGGTTGTTAGTACAATTGGATCTCCTGCTGTCTCAGGAAACATTAAAAACGAACAAATAAACTGGTACTTTACTACACCTGATAATTTCTCCAGTGCAAAGATTTTCCCCACAGTTCATAGGAATAATTTGAATAATACTTCCTTAACCAATTTCACCATATTCCCTGTGAAGGAATATAAACTAGTGACAAGAAATATCACAAATATTTATAAACCCAGTCCTGATTTAAAAGCTTTAAAAATTTATAATGGAAATTTTGTTATTCAAAATGTAGGAAATATTTCAGTTATAGGTCCTTGGGAAGGTTTTGATAATATACTGGGGAAAAATTTTACTGTTAAAATAGAGAATAACATCTCCTATGTTTCTGCAACAAACCCTGAGGCAAGTTACGGAAATATATATGCACCAGTATACCTCATGCCCAAGAGCTCATATATTTTAACTTACAATATATCAGGCATTAATATGAACAATAGCAATATATTTATTAGATTTTACAGTGGTGAAAATGGAACAGGTCAGGTTGTTAGTACAATTGGATCTCCTGCTGTCTCAGGAAACATTAAAAACGAACAAATAAACTGGTACTTTACTACATCTGATAATTTCTCCAGTGCAAAGATTTTCCCCACAGTTCATAGGAATAATTTGAATAATACTTCCTTAACCAATTTCACCATATTCCCTGTGAAGGAATATAAACTAGTGACAAGAAATATCACAAATATTTATAAACCCAGTCCTGATTTAAAAGCTTTAAAAATTTATAATGGAAATTTTGTTATTCAAAATGTAGGAAATATTTCAGTTATAGGTCCTTGGGAAGGTTTTGATAATATACTGGGGAAAAATTTTACTGTTAAAATAGAGAATAACATCTCCTATGT
>JBMFMO010000043.1:0-4471 GCA_049970635.1 Minisyncoccia bacterium
CATCTATGCTTTTAGAAGATATTCCTTCTCTACTATATATAGCTAATATAATATCAACATATTTTGGTTTTGATTTTTTCCATACTCTTAAATTGAATTCATAATCTGCCAAAATTTTATATTTTAAATTATATAAACCATATTTCTTAAAAAGATAAATAGAATAAAGAATAGCTTGATGGCAAATGTTTCTAGTACATAATTTAAATTTAGAGAATTCCCCGTCGTATATTTCCCCACTTTCTTTAAAATAAACATTTCCGTAAATAAGCTTCGTATCTAACTTTATAAGAGACAATATCTTACTAAAAACCTCTGAAGAAAAAACAACATCATCAGAACCTAAAAAATAAATATAGTATCCCAATGCTAAAGTTACTCCCTTGTTCATTGCATCGTAAATACCTTTGTCCGGCTCACTCACCCAGTAGTCTATCTGGTCTTCGTATTTTTTTATTATGTCAAGCGTTCCATCTGTGCTTCCTCCGTCTATTATTATGTATTCTACGTTCGGATATGTTTGGTTTATCACACTTTTTATAGTCTCTTCAAGAGTTTTTGCTCCGTTGAAAACAACTGTGATGACGGTAATAAGTGGAAGTTCTGTTATTTCTTGCCCGTTTTCTATAGATAATAAGTATTCATTTATCTTTTCTTGAATTTCCGCAGAAGCTTCTAAAAGAATATTACCATCGGTGTCACAAATATACCAAATATCATCTGATTTTTTGTAGTTAAACTTGAAGAGTCCCTTTGTTCTTAGACCACCTTCTGCTATTCTTGAAGGATTTTCTGGCAAAAATAACCTTGTTTTAAACTTATCATCTAGATTTCCTTCTAACTCTGAATTGAATATTTTAAGCTCTGGAATTGTTATGCTGTGTTTTGTGTTTCGGTCTAAGTTATCTGCTAATTTATAGGTCAAATAATTTTTCTGGTAGCTCTCTAAATACATTAACTTATCTCCATAAAATATCCAAAATTATATTTTTGACTCTCCTCTTATAATCATCTATGATGTTTCAGATAGTTATTTAATACCTCAACGACCCTGTATATATCTTCTTCCGTATGAAAAAAAGATATCGGTAAGCTCAAAGTAGTATTATGAATTTCCTCAGATATTGGATAATCACCTCTTACTATTGATTTCAATGCTTTTTGTTTATGTGGTGGGATAGGATAATGAATTTCGGTTTTAATCCCATTTTGTAATAAATACTCCCGTAAGTGGTCCCTACTCTTGTATCTTATGTTAAATATATGATAGACATCGTAAGTATCATTCGATACTACTGGTTTTATAAACTCATCGCTTAATTCTTTTAAATATATATTTGCCAATTTCCTTTTATGCTCAATAATCTGATCTAAATATTTTAATTTAATTCTTAAAAAACCTGCTTGAATCTCATCTAATCGTGAATTATAACCAATATAATCAAATTGATATTTTTTAAGTGAACCATAATTCCTTAAATACTTTATTTTTTCAGCCAATTCCTCATTATCTGTTACAATTGCTCCAGCATCCCCTAAGGCTCCTAAGTTTTTCGTAGGATAAAAACTAAAACATCCTATGCCAAAGGTCCCAACCTTTTTATTTTTATACATAGCACCATGTGCTTGTGCACAGTCTTCCAATAATATTAAACCATATTCTTTTACTATGTCCAAAATAGGATCCATATCACAAGGTTTTCCATATAAATGAACTACTATGATTGCTTTTGTATTTTTTGTAATACTTTCTCTTATTTTTAAAGGATCAATATTGTATGTTCTCATATCTGGTTCTACTAATACAGGTTTAAATCCTGCTCTTATAACTGCCAATATAGTTGCTATATAAGTGTTTGATGGTACTATTATTTCACATCCTTTAGGTAAATCCAGGGCCTCTAATGCTAAGATTAGAGCATCTAATCCCGAGGCAACACCAACGCAAAATTTTGCTCCACAATATTTGGCAAATTCTTCTTCAAATTTTTTTACATTTTCCCCTAATATAAACCAGCCTTTCTCTAAAAACTCAGCAAAAAAAGATTTAAATTCATCAAAAAAAATTTTATTAGCCTTTGCTAAATTTTCGTATTCAATCATCTTTTTTATACTCCTCATAAATATAATCATTTTTATCGTAGTAATCTGAAGCTAAAACTAATAAAACTGCATCTTCAGAAAAATCAAACATTGTATGCCAGTCCTCTGGTTCTAAAATTAATGCCAAATTTGGAGAATTAAGATGATATATTTCTTTCTTTTTACCATTATTTACATAAACCTTACATTCACCTTTACAGCATACTAAACATTGAACTGTTTTTTTATGTCTATGCCCTCCTCTTATACCCTTCGGATTATAGATAAAAAAAACTCTTTTAATATCAAATGGTAATATTTTTTCAATTACAGTAAGTGAACCTCTATCATCTGAATAGGTTGGTAAGTTAATTATATATGCCACTTTTTAATCTCTCCAAAAATATTCTAAATGATAAGTATTATATACCCCTTGTAATTTTCTCTTAATTTGCCCAAGAAAACCTTTAACAGTCAGTTTAGGTTCTAATTTCCCATTATAATCATAAAAAGGGTCTATTTTTTTTAATGCCATATTAATGACTTTTATATGTTTTAGGTATGGTCTATAAATATTTTCTACTACCTCCTTATCTATCCTATACCCACCGCATAGGTCAACTGTATCATTATTATAAAATTTTAAACCGTGGAAATGATAAAAAATAATTTCAAACTCATTTCCAGTATTTTTTTGTAGTGCTTTTAATTTATTGTCCTTTAAAAATATAGTATATTGTTGAACATTCCAGGGAGCAACTCCACCACCAAGGTGCTTTAAAACATGTATCCCTTCAAAACGTTGTGGCCAGTCATCAAGGTATTTTTGATCTCCGAATTTATTGTTTTCTACCCTTGCATAGCACCAATCATAGCATGCGTTTGCCCACCAGTTTAAAACTTTTTTTCCATTTTCGGTATTTTTAAAAGTCATAAATTGTACACAATAAATTCCACTGGTTTTAGACTGATCGTATATCGGAGTATATCTGTGTTCTGTTATTAATACATCTTTATTTCCAAGTTCCTCTATTAATATAGAAGGATCATTGAAAAAATAAATATCTGCATCTAAATAGGTACAGTGGTCTAAATTATATTTTTCAAGACAATATTTAATGATAAAAGGAGTAGATGTCCAACAATATTCCACCTTAGATCTCTTGGGTTTTACGTCCAAAAGGTTAGGAAAACTTTGTTCTAATTCTTCAAGAGATATAACACTAACATTTGATAGATTCATCTTATTTAGAATCTCGTAACTTCTATTATCAAATGAAAAAATATATAAATGAAAAGGTTCAGACATATATTTTTTTAATGATTCATACATTGCAACTCCACGAGTAAGATAGTTGCTATCAAAAAGAGTACAAAAGTTATATCTACTCAACATCTCTTGTTTTCTCTGCTAAAATTATGTTATCTAAATATAAGTCTTTATTCCGAGGAAGAATCTTGGAAAGCCCTAAACCAACTATATTAATAGGAGCCGTAAACATAACAATAAACCATAAATTCAGAAATTTACTAGAAGTGATAGTTTTTTTAAAAATGTATACATTAATTAACTGAAAGATTACCTCAAATCCATCACAACTTCTAATATGGTCAATAATCTTAAATCCGTTTTTCTCTAAAATATACTGTAGACCGAAATATGTATACCTTGCATAATCATACGGCTGTTCATGTTCTTCCCAAACGAATAGCACTGTAATTAACAGCTTTCCTCCTTTTTTCATAATACGATTTACTTCTTTCAAAAATTCATCGGGATTAAATACATGTTCAAAAACTTCAGTAGCTAATATACTGTCAAAAGTTTCGTCAGGGAAAGGAAAATTTCTACCATCATAAAATAAATCAGCTTTATTTTTTCTATTTTTAGCAGTATATATTTCAATACCTAAATAACTATCAACTTTAAACAGATGTTCGTATGGTTTATTACCGCATCCAATGTCAAGTAATTTCCCTTTCAAATTTCCAGATAGTTTAGCTCTATTTTTATACAAGTTTTTTCGAGCGAAATAAAATGGGTTTATGAATACACCTATGTATCTTGGATTAAATTGTTCTTTAAAATATATATCTTTAAGCTTATTTTTAAGCTTATTACTTATCATTTCCTACTCCAAATAAAACCTTTGAAAATAATATCCTTCGCCTTGCCATCTATTGCATCAAATTCTTCTATTAATTTATTATAATTTATTTCCGAAAAAAATTCAAGAACTTTTCATAATCAAATATCCAGCATGGATAACTTGCATTATAAATTCTTTGTGGAACTCTTTGAATAGTAATTCTGTCATAACCCTTGTAATGAAATGGAGTGCGATCAATAATAATAAATGGAAAATTAAAGGATAATAATTTATCAAGT
>JBMFMO010000044.1:0-240 GCA_049970635.1 Minisyncoccia bacterium
GCATCATTGGTTGCGGCATAAATAGTGATAGCTTTAATCTTTTTTCCTCTTAATTCAGGCATAAGTTTATCAAGGAAATATTTACCACTAAATGTTATCTTAGTTGTGCCACCGATGCCCCCGCTCCATTTTTGAACACTAAGAGTATAATCATCCCATTTCATATTTTGCCCTGTAAATGTCCACCAATTAAGGTGGTAATCACCATTAACTTTAAATATATCTTTCGGTATACTCACA
>JBMFMO010000044.1:250-4326 GCA_049970635.1 Minisyncoccia bacterium
ACAGGAACGTAGATATAGGGACACTCACCCCAACAACTTGTGCCACTCCAGGGGCCTGAAATATATTCTTTCTTTTGTTCCATAAGTATATCGGTAATTTGGTCACTAGGACCACCTCCAGTTGCTTTTAAATCAACATACTCTTTTGTTGCTACTTGGTTTTTGTCAGATTGGTCTGTTGGTGTTTCTGCAAATAATGGAGCATAACCTCCAGATTTTTTCCAAAATGAAAAGCCTAAATTATCTGTGTTAAAGATAGTCCAAGAATTGGTTTGTGTTGTTTGAGCTTGTGTGGTTCTTGCTGCTTTTATATATCCTGGTTTGAAATTTAAATATGAAAAGATTGTTGCCAAGATGAATAATGATATGATGCTTATTATTCCGATTTTTCTCTCTTTCATATTTTTTAATTATATCATAATTAAAATTTGCTTGTCAAGTTTTTTGTGGATAACTTAAATCTCTATATAATCATTTTTAATAAATTTTTTGTAGAAATTTTCATATATTTCAGGGGTGGATAGATGTATTTCAAATGGTGAATCTTCTCCTATATCTTCTAATAATTTTAATCTTAATCTGCTTCTATTTTTAAGGTTTTTTAATCTTTTTGAAACAATCAAAATATCTATATCACTACTATAAGTAAAATTTTTTCTAACTATAGATCCAAATAGATAAATTTTTGTATCCTTTCCTAATAATTTTTTAGCCTTGTTTTTTATCTTTCTTGCATAATAAATTGGATTCTTAAAATACTTCTCATAATTCTTTTTAATCTCTAAAAGCAATTCTCCTAACTCCATAATATTTTTAAATTTTCTTTTAATTCGCGCAAAAAATTCTTCATCTTTAAAACTTTATCTTTAGAAAATTCAACAGGAAAATATCTTGAGGTGAAATATGCTTCTTCTAAATCAAAAATTATTTCTTTCCATTTTTCTTCAAATTTTTCTAAATTTTTAGAAATTTTTTTATCTTTTATTGATTTTATAACCAAATTCAATAATTTATTTAAAGAATGGGTTTTAGGAAAATCTCCTAATAACAAAGCCAAAGTATATTTTAAATATAATTGTGCAGATTGTTCAAAATGAAGTGCAGAGATATGATATTTTTTATCTTTTATAGCCAACAGAGCATATTTATAAAAATCATCGCCTCTATATTTTAAAAATTTAAATTCTTCTTTCATTATCTTATTATAATCTATTTTATTGTAATTCAAGTTTTCCTTTATAATTAAAAATATAATTAAAAATAATTTATAATTTAATAAACTGATTGACAAAAGGATTGAAAAATTAAGGATAAGAGAAGTTAGGCTGATTGATGAGAATGGAAAACAATTAGGGATATTTGATATTGAATCTGCTATGAAGATTGCTGATGAGAAAAATTTAGATTTAATTTTGGTTTCTGAAAAAGCTGAGCCTCCTGTTGTAAAGATTGGTGATTATAAAAAATATATTTATCAAAAAGAAAAGAAGGAGAAGAAAAAGAAGGTTTCTGAGATTAAAGAGATAAGAATAAGTTTTCAAGAAGCAAAAAATGATTTGGAAAGAAAGGCAAAACAGGTTTCTGAATTTTTGGAAGAAGGAAATCAAGTTAGAATTAGAATGATATTAAGGGGAAGACAAAATTTGCATATTGATTTAGCAAAAGAAAAATTAGAAAATTTTTTATCATTAATTAGTTATCCATTACAAAGGGTCGATGATATTAAAAAAACTGGAAATAATCTGATTTTGATTATTAAAAGAGCGAAATGAAAATAATGCCAGGAAAAATTAGAAAATCATTATTAAAAAGATTTAAGATTAAAAAGAAAAAAATTTTAAGAAAGAAATCTGGGATTTCTCATAATTTATCAAAAAAAGAAAAAGATATTAAAAGAAGAAAAAAGAGCTTTGAAGACGTTGATAAAGATTTATTAAAATATTTAAATTATTGATGAAAAAGATAAAAATTTCAATTTCAGGAGCAGCAGAGATTGGAAATTGCGCAAAAGATATTGAAAAATTTTGCTATGAGATTGGTAAAGAGCTTGCAAAAAATGATGTTATTGTTGTTACTGGTGCTACAACTGGTGTTCCTCATTTAATTGCTAAATCAGCATATGAAAATGGTGCAGAGGTTATAGGCTTTTCTCCTGCAAAAGATGAAAAGGAGCATATTGAAGTTTATGAATTACCATTAGATTATCATCATATTATTTTTTATACAGGAGCAGGGCACTCTTTAAGAAACTTATTATTAATTAGAGCAGGAGATGGAGCATTATTTGTATGTGGAAGAACAGGAACATTAAATGAATTTATTATTGCATTTGAAGAGAAAAAACCTATGGGAATATTAGTTGGCTCTGGTGGTGAGGAAAAAAATATGGATGAGATTATTAAAGAATCACATAAAGAGCATGGGAAAATTATTTGGGAAAAAGAGCCTAAAATTTTAGTTGAAAAATTGATAAAATTAATAAAGGATGAATCAGCATATAATTGAAGTTTTATATAAATTGTTTTTAGGTGCAGCCTTAGGAAGTTTAATAGGAGTTGAAAGAAGTTTTTTTAAACAAAGACCTGGATTAAGAACATTCTCTTTGGTTTGTTTAGGAGCAACATTATTCTCTCTTATATCTACATATTTTCCAGTTGATTCAGGAACAAGGATTTTAGCAAATATTGTTTTGGGAATAGGATTTTTAGGAGGTGGAATAATATTTTTTTATAAAGAAAAATTAGTAGGAGCAACAACAGCAGCAGGATTATGGGTAACAGCAGGAATAGGTTTAGCAATTGGTTTAGGATATTATTTAGAAGCATTTTTTACAACAATATTAACAATAATAATCTTAGCCTTTCTACCTTATTTAGAAGAGAAGATAAAAAAATCTTATGAGTAAAATCTTAGAATCAATATTTCTAATTGTAAGTACAATTGTTGGTTTGGGGATGCTTATTCTGCCATATGCTTTTTTAAAATCAGGAATTTATTTTTTAATCTGGTTTTTTATTCTAATAACAGGAATTTTTATCTTGCATCTAATCTATTCTGAAATAATTTTTCAAATTGAGAAAAAGCATAATTTACCTGGTTTAGCTTCATCTATTATTGATAAAAGATTAAAAATCCCTGTTTGGGTATTTGATTTTTGGGGGATGGAGTTTGTATTTTTAGCATATTTAATGGCGTTATCAAAATTTACAAATATTATCTTTCAATTCAATCCATTTTTTATAAAACCTTTCTATTCAATCTTTGTTATTATTATAATCTTTCTTTCATTGGACCCCTTTATAAAGATAGAATCATCATTAGCATTTTTTGAAATTTTGTTTCCAATATTTTTAAGCTTTTATCTTTTGCCAAAAATTGATCTTAAAAATTTAAATTTTAATTTTGGTAATCCTGTTTTAAGTTATGGTATTATACTTTTTTCTTTAGCAGGTTATTCTTCTTTACAAATGGTTTATGATTTGATTGGGAAAGATAAAGATAAATTTTTAAAGATTAATTTAATCTCAATTTTAATCATAGGAATAACATATCTACTTTTTACATTTTCAGTGG
Organism: Minisyncoccia bacterium; assembly: GCA_049970635.1. Lineage (GTDB taxonomy): Bacteria > Patescibacteriota > Minisyncoccia > UBA6257 > HR35 > JBMFMO01. Next base: position 3,824 of record JBMFMO010000044.1, read on the forward strand.
CTGGTGTTTTAGGGAAAAATATAAGTGAGGAAACATTAACAAGCCTATCAAAAATTTTAAACCCATATATATTTTTAATAATCTTAGTATTAACATCGTTAAGCATAATAACAACATTTGTATCATTAGCATTTTATTTAAAAAGGGGATTGATTGATGATTTTAATTTAAATCCATATCTATCTTGGTTTTTGGTTTCTCTTCCTATAATAACTTTTTCATTTTTCCATTCAGAAAGCTTAGCAAATTTAGCAAGTTTTATTGGTAGTATATTTATAGGCTTAAATTTAATAATTATTTTTGTATCTTATCTAAAACTTAAAGAGGTAAAATATTTTAAGATTCCAAAATATGTAGTAAAATTTTTGATATTTTTATTAGGAATAGGATGGTTTATAGGATTAATTAAGTAGAACACGGACTAATGCGAACCGGACGCGGACTAGACACGGACAAAACACGGACCGGCTCGGACATATTATTTTTGTCCGTGTGGTCCGAAC
>JBMFMO010000045.1:0-4260 GCA_049970635.1 Minisyncoccia bacterium
GGAGCCCAGCGGTCTCCTCATCCATAAGCCTTGCATCAAGGCCCTGGTTGAAATCTGGCTTTATGCCATGATCTATTAATTCTTTCAGCATTTTCTTTGCATATGGTGAGGCAAGGAAATTGTTGTCCCATATTACCACTTCTTTGTGATCAGGATGTATTAATTGAATTATGGAATCCTTGTCAGCTCTAAATTTCCCCTCAATCTTAGGCACTACACAAAAAGGACAGTTTCTTATGCATCCCCTGGATGTGAAAACAATCGACTTATTCCAGTCCTTCCATCTGTCCACCCATTTAAGGATATCATAAGAAGGTAAGTATTCCTCAGCTTTAGGATGCAATCCAGTAAATACATTCACATAAGGAAAATTCTCCTTTATATGCCAAGGCATCAACGTTGCATATATCCCTCCAACCGTTATAATTGCCTCCGGGAACATTTTATGGTAAAACTCTATAGCTTCGTGAACTGGTTTCCATGCGTATGTAAATAGCGATGTTATGTAAATCTGCCTTATTTTAGAATTCAATTTATTATCAAGACCTCTTACATAATAAATTTCGTTGCCATAAAACCTGAGATAAGATGCTAATTTCATCAGACCTAATGGAGGGTATTTGGAATAATAATCTGGCTCGACCAATAAAATATTCATCGATTAAATAATTGAAGGATCCTATAAAAAATTTTGGATCCTTATCATTTTTTAGAACTCTCAGGTCGTAAATAAGGAGGTTTAGGAAATCTTATTTTTAAATTGCTTCTGAATATTGGAAAAGACATTAGCATTTCACCCTTTCTGAGCATCATTACCGTACTTTTATCTTCCGGAGATAAATTTTTATATGCTGCAGATGAAATTTCCATTGAACTGGTTCGTCCAATAACTCTCAGCGCAGAGTTGCCAACAATTTGATCATCCACTTCACTTGCAAATTGTTCTGCTCCAAATATGATAAATCCTGCATCTCTACCTTTTCTCACTACTTCTATAACTTGTTCTTTTAATGGAGTATTCTCACTTTTCGGAGCTATAGAATTTAGTTCATCAACAACTATTATTGCCTTTTTCTTAGTTTTTTCATTTTCTGTCCTGATTATATCTTCTAATTCTCTAAATACCTCTCCTACAACAAAAGTTTGTTCTGATTTATTTAATTTTGCAATGTCTATGACTATAGTCTCCCCTGGAGTTGCATTTCTAATAATATCTCTAATAAATACTTCATTACGCGCTCTTTTATCAACGAATGTCGGGAAAGAAGTCAATCTATCCAAATTTCTTTTTATTCTACCCATAGTAGATGGATAGAGCCCATATGCTTCACTAATATCTTTAGATCTCTTATCTAGATGATCTTTAAATTCTGTCCAATTTGATGCAAAAATATTAAGTTCTCTATTTTTTAAATGAGATTGAAGTTCCCATCTTTCATTTTTTGAATTCCAATCCTTTTTAATATATCTTGCAAATGATTCTACTGTATGATATTCATCTATCACATCTGAAAATAAAAGATCTAAATCACAGTAGATATCTTTAAAAGTAAATGCATAAATTTTGTAATCTTTTCTAGTGGAATATGTATTTGGATTACCATTTAAACCTCTTGGAAAATAATATTCTACCTTTAAAAATGGAGAGGGATTTGATGTTCCAAAAATTATTTTATACATTTCTTTATCATCATCTGAAAGATCTTTTGCAGGTTTGTCTATGTTTAATAAATCATAGCCCTTTACGTTGAATATAATGTTTATATAATTTTTAGGATAAGTTTTATTGATGTTGTAGAGCAAAAACATCATATATGATGTTTTAGTAGCTAATCCAGAAATCCCAGAAACATTTAAATGTCCACTCTCTGGTCCTAATAAATAATTAATATTTAATGGAACAATAACTGATTCCCCACTTGTTCTAGAAATAATCCCCCCTGGAACTGTTTCTTTTGATTCTGAAATAGCAGTTAAACTTTCTAAAATTTCTTCTTTAGTTGAAATATAAACAGGAATACCTGAAGAAATAGGATATATTTTTTCTATATGTTCTTTTTTGTTTTTAATGATATAACTATAAATTACTTCAACTTCAGCTATTGTTATAGAGAATCTTTGTAAAATGTTTTCCTTAATATCTGAAATTAATCTATTAGAAAGATGGTTCTGAGCATCAGTGTAATTTGATATTCCTTTTATTATACCAACACTGACAAAATTCTCCTCTTTAGCTGTAACAAAATCATACGGTTGAACTTCAATACCCTCTGCAATCCAAAAGTAAAATTTGTCCACCGTAGATGGGATTTGTTGCGTAGATGTTGTTTTGCCTATAGGCTTATTATATTCAACCATTTTGCATCACCTTTTTAATAGCTACACCCAATCTTAAAAATTCTTCCTGGGATAAAAGAACTGAGCTCAGATATTCTTCACATATTCTTATTGGATAAATAAAAGAAGGCCATCTTGGCCTAGGGAAAATTGAAGGATCTGAAACTTTCAATATAGCGTAAGATAAATGGTCGGCTATTTCAGTTATTTTATCAGCATCTTTTTCACTATATTTAATATCTATTTTAACTATTCCTCCTAATGGCTCCATTTCAGGAGGTGCTTGTCTAATTTTTAAATACCAAAATGCAATATTTTCAAAATTTATTTGTTCTTCTGATTCTTCTTTTTGATTTTTTATTAATTTATATCTAAATACTTTACTTCTTTGACCTCTTCTCATTTTTGCAAGAAAAGAAATATTTCTTGGAGAGCCCATTCCTAAAAATTGAATTTTTGTTCCAAAACTTTTTGCAACACCTATAGTATTTTTCAGATTCCAAAATTCACTTTTTCTTAGTGCTCCATCGACTACAACCCATTTTTTATTTTTATTATCTATTTCTTTAGCTAACTCAATTTCTAAATCATGCATTTTACTTCTTGTTTTTGTTTGGGCATTATATTTAAGATCACCTTTAGATTCACTTAAAGATAAAGTTTCAACATTTATTTGCAAAAATTTTTTTATATTTTCAGAATTTTCTAACATATTATTAATCCTTGAAAAAGTTGTTGAAGGCAAAATATCAGGAATATAAAAAATAAGTTTAGTCTTTAAATTATTTAATTTCACTTTGTAAATGCTATAATCAACTATAGAAGATACAGCACCAATATTTCCAACCACTAATGGGCCACCAGAACCATCATTTCCCATTATTTCACCAATATATTTAGTTCTTAAGGACCCATCAATAAAATGAGTTATTTCATATTTAGGGTTATAATTTTCATTTTTAGAAATATCCTTAAAGTCTTCTTTAAAAGTTTCTTCTAGAGGGGAGGCTTGAGCAATTTCACCTTTAAATAATTTTCTCATTTGATTTTCATCATCTATCATATCTGCATCTGGTAAATTTTCCTCTAGCACTGGTGAATCTCCAAATGAAGAAAATCCAAATTCTTCAGTTCTTAAAACATTTCCTATGATTTTTCCGAAATTATCAAGTAATGAAAATCTATTTTTTTCCGTACCTTCCACCTCTTAAATGAGTTAGACTTTTTCCATATCTTCTATTTTTATTTATTTTTATTTCATTTTTATATGCTACCAATAAATATACATGTTAATTCAAATATTTATATTTTAGCTCATATTCCTGGCAACAAAGTTATTTTCGTAAGAACCCCCTGGCAAGATTTTTCCATGTTTTTGCGGAATCAAACCATATACTATTTCTAATTACAAAACAAAGTACTGCAGTACCGTGCTGTTTTTCTGCCATATTTATCAATGGATCTAACTCTCTTCTGAACCTAGAAATGTCCATCTCATTTTTGCGGGTATATTTTACTTGGATAAGCCACTTTTTACCATCTTTTATTGCAATTATATCTGCAGGGCCTCTACCACCTTCATATTTGATTTCCCACCCATGATTTTCCAACCACCGGACTACATCTTTTTCTTTTCTTTTTCCTGTTTTCACATTTTTAGGTTGTTGACCCATATTTTCTCACCTCACGGATGACCGGGATGCTCCTTCTTCCAGCGCTCAATCTTCTCTTTAATTGCTTCTCTTACAAAATCTTGAATTGTAATCCATTTATCATCTATTTTCATTATTTCATTTATTTCTTTCAGGAGTCCCTCAGGAATTTGTAGGGTAATTTTTGGTTTAGCTTTAACCATATGTAGAATGAGATAAAAGGAAATATTTAAATAGTTGTAAGTATATATACTTCTATAGAAGTTTAAAA
>JBMFMO010000046.1:0-4088 GCA_049970635.1 Minisyncoccia bacterium
CTTCTTTGGATATACATCAATTTCAGTTGCTTCAGACAACATTTTTATTGGATCCTTTAAAATTTTTTTAATCTCCTTATTCATAAAATATTAAAATAAAATATGATATATAAATCTGACATTTGTCATATTATTCCTCCGAAATTTTTAAATATTGGAGACTCATAAATAATATAGATGATGTGGAAAAAATATATCTTTAAAAGATTAATTGTTAATATTTTTGCTTTTTGGATTATAGTTACAGTATCATTTCTAATATTTAGGTTATTAGGAAATCCAATTACAATGATGATTGGCCCAGGAGCCCCACCAGGAACTGCAGAACTTTTAACTAAAGAATTTGGTTTAGACAAACCTTTATGGGAACAGTATTTTTTATTTTGGATTAATTTATTTCATGGAAATATGGGGATTTCATTTGTATATACTGGGACAAATGTAATAAATGTTATATTCCCTACTAGATTTTTAAATACTTTAATTTTAATGGGAAGTGGATTATTTTTTTCTATAATAATTTCTCTATTATTAGGATTATATGCAGCCAAAAGTCCCGGTGGGAAATTGGACAAATTTATGTCAGGGCTTACAGGGATATTAATTAGCATACCTTCCTATTGGTTGGCTATGATTATATTATTAATATTTTCATTTTATTTTGGATGGTTACCAATGGGAGGAACTATTTCTCCTAATCTTAGAATAACCTCTCTTTATGGATATGTTGTTGATTATATTTATCATTTGGTGGGACCATTAATCACAATTACTATTTTTTTCCTATCTTCGAATTATTTAATAATTAAAAGTTCTGCACAAAGAATTTTTCAAGAAGATTTTATAAAATCTTTAAGAATAATGGGTGTTAAGGAAAATAGAATAATTTTTCATCATGTTTTAAAAAATTCAATATTACCAGAACTATCTCAAATAGCTGTTCAAATGAGCTTTTTAATTGCTGGGGCTATTTTTACTGAAACAGTATTTTCATTAAATGGGATGGGGACTTTAATCTATATAGCTGTAACCAATTCCGATTATCCAGTATTACAGGGGGTGTTTATTTTTATGAGTTTATTGGTTATTATTTCAAATTTTATCGCTGACCTATTATATGGATATATCGACCCTAGAGTGAGGTTGGGTTAGAATGAGGATTTTTATTAGAAATTTTATAAGAAATAAACTTATTTTAATTGGTCTTATTGGTGTATTTATATTTATATTATTAGGATTATTCGGAAATAATATATCATCTTTATTTATAAAAAATTTAATAGGTCCACCATATAATCCCCCTAGTCTTACCTATTTATTAGGTACTGATTATCAAGGAAACAATCTATTATATTTACTAATTATAGGAACTCAATCTACTATTGAAGTGGGTTTTTTATCTGGATTATTTGCGCTTTTTTTGGGTTTTATTATAGGAACAATCTCTGGAATTTATGGTAAATATTTTGATGAAATTTTAATGAGAGCAACTGATTTCTTTATTATAATTCCAACTATCATATTAGCTATAATATTTATTTCTATTTTAGGTCCATCAACAGTTAATTATATTATAATAATAGGGGGGACTTCTTGGCCTTCGATAGCTAGAATAATACGATCAGATATTTTAGTTAATAAAACAAAAGATTTTATTCTTTTTGCTAAAATAGGAGGTGCCAGTAATTCATATATAATCTTAAAACATTTAATCCCTCTGGAAATTCCTTTAATTTTACCAAACTTTTTGTTATCAACTTCAGGAGCCATTTTAACGTATGCAGGATTAAATTTCTTAGGTTTTGGAAGTTTAAGTCTCCCAAATTGGGGATTAATTTTATATGAGGCTGAATTAAATGGAGCTATAATTGTAGGTGCCTGGTGGGTAATTATATTTCCTGGGATATTTTTAATATTCTTTGTTCTATCTTTGGTGATTTTATCTAAAGGAATTGAAAAAGTCTTTATGAAAAGAAGTTTTGGAGAGGTGAAATAATAGATGCTATTAAAAATAAGTAATCTAACAGTAACATATGATACTCCATGGGGAAAAGTTTGGGCATTAAATAATGTAAATCTTGAATTAAATGAAAATGAAATATTGGGAATAATAGGAGAATCTGGTAGTGGTAAATCTACTCTTGCTTATTCCATTTTAAAAATATTACCAAATAATGCAAAATATGAAAATGGAGAAATATTTTATAATAATTTTAATATATTAAAAATATCAAATAAAGAATTAAATTATATAAGATGGAAAGATATATCTATAATTTTTCAAAATTCTCAAAATATTTTTGATCCTTTAGAAAAAATTGTAGATATATTTCTAGAAGTATTAAAATCTCATAAAAATATAAAAGAAAAAGAAGGAATAGAAATTATTTCTGAATATTTGAATAAGGTTGGTTTAACCAAAGAAAGATTATGGAATTATCCACATGAATTAAGTGGAGGTACAAAACAAAGATTGATGATAGCTCTTGCTTTAATTTTTCATCCTAAAATTTTAATAGCAGATGAGCCTACAACAGGATTGGATGTTTCAATACAATTACAAATATTAGATTTATTAAAAAAAATAAAAAATGAAGAAAAATTAAGTATAATTTTAATTACTCACGACTTAGGAGTTGCAAGATATATATCTGACCGGATGATAGTTATGTATGGTGGAGAGATACTGGAAGAGGGTAGAACAAAGGAAATTTTGGATTCTCCGAAACATCCCTATTCAAAAGCTTTAAAAAATACTTTAATCTCTTTTAAAAACACAGAAAAAAAAGAACCTATACCTGGATATCCAAAAAGATTTTTCAATGCCCCTAACTCTTGTGTATTTTTAGATCGATGTCCATTTGCTAAAGAAAATTGTCGATTATTAAAACCTCCTGTTATTGAATATGAAAATCTACATAAAGTTAAATGCTTTTATCCAATCGAATAGGTGAGGTGAATTATATGGAAAATATATTGGTAGAAATTAAAAATTTATCAAAAATATTTATTTCTCATAAAAAGAAATTTAAAATTTTAGCATTAAATGATATAAATATGGTGATTCCAGATAGGACAATAGTAGGCTTAATAGGAGAAAGTGGTAGCGGGAAATCTACATTAGCTAAAATATTAGTAGGATTAGAGAAATACGATTCAGGAAAAATAAATATAAATTATAAAGATTCCTTTAATATTTTTCAAATTATATTTCAAGATCCTTTTTCAAGTTTCAATCCAACATTCACAATTAAAAAATCTTTATTAGAGCCTATTTATTTAAATAAAAAATTATTTAAAAATATAGATAAAGAAAAATTACTAGTTGAAACATTGACAGAAGTGAATTTACTACCACCTTCTTATTATCTAGAAAAATATCCATATGAATTAAGTGGAGGAGAATTGCAAAGAGCGGCTTTCGCTAGAGCGATAATATCAAAACCTAAAATAATAATTGCAGATGAACCGGCATCTATGTTAGATGCGTCTATAAGGGTAGGGATATTAAATCTTTTAAAAAAATTAAGAGATGATCTTGGTATTAGTATTTTATTCATAACACACGATATTTTTCAAGCATTATACGTTACAGATTACCTTTATGTAATCTATTTAGGTGAAATTATGGAATGTGGATCTACAAAAGAAATTATATATAATCCATATCATCCATATACAAAAGGATTAATAGATTCAATATTAACATCCGATGAAGATCGTATTCCGGTGCCTATGCAAGGAGAAATACCTTCACCTTTTAATTTGCCAGAAGGGTGCGTATTTCAATCAAGATGTCCATTTAAAAAAGATGTTTGTATAAATAAAAAACCGGAACTAAGAAAAATAGATAATCGATGTGTAAAATGTTATTTATATCCTTAACTCCGATTTTTAGGGAATATATTTGTTCCTAATTTTTCATCCAGTTCTCTTACTTTTTTTGGCACTTCTGTCATTATTTCTTTCTGGTCTCCCTCTATCATATATACAGTTGAATATTCCTTTATAACATCCATTGGCGATTTCTTATTAAGCAGGGATTTCTCTCTAAGCATGTTTTCTATTCTGCAATATCCATATAGAGA
>JBMFMO010000047.1:0-3974 GCA_049970635.1 Minisyncoccia bacterium
TTTCATTTCATACCAAGTATTTCTGCAGCGCGATATTTATAATCATTTCAGAAGAATTGGATTACACTCAATAATAACAATTTATTCAACGTATATATCTTCACCCAATTGCAACCTATTAGATCTTGTAATAAACATTCCTTAACTTATCTTTAAAATATATTTTTACATTAAATTCAATATGGTGAATAATTTTTTAATTTTTGATTATCGTAATTTATAGATATTACAAAATATTTAATCCAAAAAATGTTTTATATTATTTTTTAGATTAACAAATAGATGGTGAGGGGAATCAATATTGAACAATTGAAATTTAAAAGGGAAAAGGTTTTATTATTAAATAAAAATTTTTCTTATAGTATTATAGATTTTCTAGATTCTAGTGAAAAAAATATCAAATTAAGCATCAACAATGATTTAAAGGAATATTTGATTGAATATTTCAATTTGAAAAATGTTATATCCAAATATTCTTCATACAAACTCGCATTCTTAACCCAAAATTTTTCAATTGAAAATATTGAAAATTCAGTTATTTCTGAAAAAATTGGATATGAGATATATAATGGAAAATGCATTATATTAGAAATAAACAGATCCCTAAATGAAAATGAATATAATCTTATTTACATGATATTGGAAAATGTTACAAATACCGACGGAAATGGAAAATTGATAATAATTTATTATGACAAAAAGGTTCAGGAAAAAATTGTAAATTATTTAAAATTAAGGAAAATTGATGATTATAATATTTTAAATATCGAAATGAATGAGATGGAATACATAAAAGGATTTCTTGAAAGAAAAGGATTTTTCATCCCTGATAAACTTATAGAGTTTTTAATTAAAAAGTCTTCTGGAGATATTAATAAATTTGAAAGGATGTTAAATATATTAGAAAAGGAAGGTATTATAAAAAATCACATTTATTCTGGATCATTATCCGATTATGAAATAAAGAATATAGAGAATAAAATTTCAGAAAAATATGCCGGACCTTTAGATTTAAACAAAATTGATGAACAATCATTAAACTTACTTTTGATTTTTTCAATTTCCATTGAACCAATAAAATTTGATGATTTAAAAAATATTCTAAAAATGGATGAAAATATATTGATGAATATTTTAGATCATTTTATAGTATCAAATATCCTTGAGGAAAGAAATTCTGCTTTTGAAATAAAAGATAAAATGTTGGCGAATTTCATTATTGAGAATTCATCAAAATTAAAAGTCAAATTATATTACCAAAAATTGGGGGAATATTATCTAATTAAAGGAGATATGAAAAAGGCTGGAATTTATCTTTATCATTCAGGAAACCCAAAGGCAAAAGAAATTCTCAAAAAATATTTTGATGCTTCTATTGATAATATGAAATTTGAAGACATAATAATGGTCGGCAGAATTCTCCTAAATATGGGAGTTGAAAATATAAACGATATTTTGAAAATGGTAGATATAATGGTGAATTTTCAACTTATTAGTGAGGCTTATGAAATAATAAAAAATGTTTATGAAAAAAATAATAATGATATTCATGTAATAGAAAGATATGCAAATATTTTACATGAGATGGGAAATTACAAAGAGTCGCTAGATATGATAAAGAATATTGATATTGATAATTTGAACGATGAAGATCGTCTATACTTAAAGTTTATACTTGCAAGAAATCTATATTCCTTAACGAAATATGACGAATCGGAAAAAATATTACTAGAAATAAAAGTTCTTGCAAAAAATAATTACTATATACTTTCTAGAATATACAGACTCATAGGAAACATAAATTTTTATAAAAATAATCTGGAAAAGGCATTAGAATTTTACGAAGAATCCCTAAAATTGGACAAATTAACGAATGATATTCAGGGTCAAATATCGAACATGAATAACATGGCAATAGTTTATTCCCAAAAAGCAGATTTCAAAAAGTCTAAAGAACTGTATTTGAATGCCCTGGAAATTGCTGAAAAATACTGGCTACCCCTCAACATAACTACGTTATATATTAACCTTGGAATTCAATATTTATCAGAAATAATGGTGGATTATGCAATAGATTTTTTGGAGAAAGGATACAGATTTTCCATATTCCTGAAGGCTTATGATAAAAGCGTTCTTCCATTAATCTTTCTTTTTGATATATATATTAAGAAAGGAATGCATGAAAATGCTCTTGAATATATAAATGAAATTCAAAATTACATTGATTTAATAGAAGTCGAAGAGGAAAAATATCAGATAATGATTTTGAGATCTTTGATAAACAAAATTGTTTTCAACAATGATGATGAAAATATACTATCATATTCGGAAATTCTTCAAAAATCTGAAGATGTATATTATAGAATGTTTGGAGAAATGGGAATAATAACATACAAGTTTTATGACATGAAATTTGATGAAGCATATGAATTGTTCGAAAAGTTCATAGAAAAATATAATATTTTTTCTATAGAAAAATACAATAATGAGAATATAGATTATATGGTTCAATATCTAGAATTTGTCATATTTTATAATTTCATAAAAAATGGGGATATGAGTAATGAAATTGAGAACAAAATTGATATTATCATGAAATTAAAGGAAATAGAAAATCAACCTATATATTATGTAAGAGCAAAGATTCTTTACCTCATAACCAAAATAAAAAATGAAAACAATTCTGATGAATTTATTAAAATTGTTGAAAATTTAAGGGATTTAAAATACTTATATTCTACTGAGAAAATACTTTATGGCCTTTATTATTCAAAATTTAAAAATGATAATTCGATATTGACTGATGGAATCGATATCATGAAGGGATTTATAGATGGATTAAAAAGACCGTATTTAGAGAATATTAAAAATATAATAAGCTGAAACTTTATTTTAATAATAAAAATGAATATGGAATTTCTCTTTTCAAATTTTATACTTGTTTTATGTATGCAATATTAAAACCTCATAAAAATTTATCATTTATAAGTTTCACAGCTATATTTGAGGCAGACATGATCATGAAAATAAAAGATAATGGAATGCAAAAATAATATGCAAAATCAAATAAACACGGGACACAAAATAAAAGCGGGATATTACATAAAAATGTGGAATTATTCAATGTTGATTAAAAAGAATAAGAATTGTTAAGATGAAAATTATCTTTGTTATTATATCATATAAATGAAAAAATATTATTGGGATATGTTGTCTCTCATAATATGATATGGCTATATGATCATGTTTGAATAAGATATTGAAAATCCCAATATTTATTATAATTGACAGTCTTCAGATTTATTTATCTGGATAAAAATTTAAAATAATGAGTTCAGAATAACTTAAAAATAATTTCAGAAAAATTTTATAATCATTATATGTCCATGGAAATAAAAAAATAAAATTATAGAGGACATATAGAAAAATGGGAAATTTTCATGCATTAAAATATCACATATTTTATCTCCTGTTTACTAGGAGAATTACTTATAACATAACCAAATCTCTTTATTTTTTATATAAATATTATTCGATAATTTTTAAATTAATAGATTATCCATTTACAATTATTAAAAGAAATATATAGTTAAAGAATCAAAAATAATATGTTATTTTGACATTTAATTGATCTGATAATTTATCACATAAATTCTTATTTTTTATAACATCATAAACATTTCATCAATATTATCCGGAAATATTTTATCAAACCTCAAAGATTATAATAATTATATCATCCAGAGACCATTTTAATATTAATCCATATATTTATTTGGAAAAAGGTTAAATATTAATTTCATATATCAAAATTTTTACAAATCTATTCAGGTGTTAATGTTATAACAGCAACTCATCAATAAATTGTATAAATTTAATGAGCTTTTTTGCCACATCGTAATTCTTGAATATACAGGCATTGTAAATATTTTTATCAGGGGGATATAGAACAACTTTTACTATTTCTCTCTCAT
>JBMFMO010000048.1:0-3931 GCA_049970635.1 Minisyncoccia bacterium
AGCGGTTTTTCTATAAAACCTAACTTTGATAGAACTTCCTGATTTATTTTACCTCTTTCTTTATCAAAAAACCAACCCCATTTGTTAAAGTATTTTATAGCACTTTCTATATGATACTTGAGAAGCTTTTTATTTTTGTAAGAGCCTTTACCGTATTCATGATATATATGCACATGTGGGTAGTATATTGTTTTAGCCATTTTATGTATTCTTCTTGATAAATCTGTATCTTCCAGATACATAAAAAATCTTTCATCAAATAAACCGACTTTTTCTAAGACTTTTGTTCTTATAAACATGAAACAGCCAGAAAGGTAAGGTACTTCCATTATTTTGTCATATCCGGTAAATCTAAGTTCATAAATTTCATTCCTTTTTTCTATGTATTTTTTAAATGGATAAAAGTTTAAAAATCTCCTTCCGAATAAGTCAAAAGGAGTTGGTAGAAGTTTGCAAAGGTATTGGATTCTTCCATCAGGATATAGCACTTTGGGCATAACAAGACCAACATCTTTATTTCCTTCCATATATTTATAAAGTTCTTCTAATACGCCTTTTTCAAAATATACATCCGGGTTTAATACAAGATGATAAGGTATGCATTCTTCAATTGATTTTCTCATTGCTATGTTGTGAGCTTTTCCAAATCCTAAGTTAGAGTTATTAAAAATATACTCTATTCTGTTATCGATGGTTCTTAAAATTTCAAGTTCTGTAGTAGGAGAGTTGTCGATAAGGTATATTTTAAATTTTAGTTTTGTTTTTAAGATACTATAAATGTTTCTTTTAATTTGTTCTATATTATTCCGATACAGAACTATGGATATATTAAGATTGTTCATCTATTTCCTCCCAAAAAGAATTGGATATATTCTCAGTGGTAAATTTATCAGCCTGTAATATAAGTTCTTTCCTTAAATCTTCTAATTTTAAAACATCAAGATTTTTTATTTCTAAAATTTTACCTATAAAATCGTTTACATCAAAGGGTTTTGCTAAATAAAGGTAATTTTTAGGAAAAACATATCTCAAACCTATAATGTCGAAAGCTACTATTGGCTTTCCCAAAATCATAGACTCTAGAGCTACTCTTGAAAAGGTTTCTGATCTTGAAGTTATAGCAATTACATCTACGTATTTTAAATATTTGAATATATTATCTGTAAAACCTGTTATATATATTCTGTTTAATAGGTTTTTCTCAATTATCTTCTTCAAAAACATTTCTTTATCTTTAAATCTTATAAAATCACCAACAATTACAAAACCTACATCTTCATGCTTATACATTTTATCTATTATATTTGCATAAATATCATAACCTTTTATTAAACTCATTAGTCCTATATTCGCTACTAAGAATCTGAACTTTTTTCTAAATTTGAGAAATTCTTCATCTGGCTCAGAATATATTAAATTTTTATAAATATCATCTTTGTCGATAGTATTTGGAACTACTTTTATGTCTTTTTTTATTCCAATTTCATTCTTTAACCAGTTTAATTGTTGAGGATTTACTACTATTATTTTATCTGCTAGTGCAACGGTTTTTATTCTTATGCTTCCAAGAGCTCTGAACGCATCGTTAAATTCGTGAACATATACTATTATTTTATAATTAAATCTTCTTTGTAAAATTTTACTCACAATAATAGCTCTACTGTTTGCAGCACTGTTTATTAAAATAATGTCTGGTCTGATTCTAATGATATGTTTGATTATTTTAGGAATTGCTTTTAATCTCTGAAAAGCATCTATCAAAATATTTTTTGATGGATGTGGTTCAATAACATAACATTCATTAACATACTTTTGAAAATCTATCTTTAAATCGTCATGTCTAAGTCCTAGAAGAAATATCTCTAAAGGTTTTCGTGGTTTTGTTTTAATCAATTGTAGCAAAGCCAAAGGAGCTCCAGATCGGTTAAGAGAATGACTAATAATTAAAACTTTTTTCATTTTCTTTCCCCATAATTATATTTTTTCATGAAAAACAGTGAATAAATGGATAAAGCATAAAAAATTATATTAGGTGAAAAATAACCAACACCTCTAATAAACATCTCTACTGACAAACTAATATAATAGCTCATAAAGAACAAATTACGAGTAGATTTAATATTCTTGAAATTTGAGATAATCTTTATAAGGAAGTAAATATATAAAATTATTAGTAATAATCCTATGTATCCTAATTCCGATATTAATTTTGCTCCCAAAGTACCACCATCGTGTAAATTTAATGCTCCATATCCTAAGTTTTCTAAGATCCATTGATAATATCCTTGTGGTCCGATGAAACCAATTAGATTAAATCCTACACCAAGAATAGAATATTCTGTCAACGTTAAATAAGCCCTTTCCCATCCAGATAGGTATACCAGAGTTGATAAATTAGCTATATTAGATTCAGTATTTAATTTTAGTCTGTCATAAAAGTAAAGTAGATAATCTTCAGGTAGGTTGAATATTATTAAAGTTAATAATATAAATAAAGGGAAAAAGTTTTTAATTTTTATGTGTAAGAAACTTATTATAATTGATCCTACAAGCATAGTTACATTAAGTAATAAAATTGATAATAAATATAGATTAGCAACAAACCAGTAACTGTTATATAATCTTGTTAAATATAGTATGAGTGGTATAATTACTATTCCATAGTGTGAAGGCTCAGGGAATATTAACAAACTTTTACCACTTAGTAAACCAATTTTTTGAAAGATCCAACTTACATATCCTATAAATATGAGAAAATATGTAATTGCTTTAATATACAAATTAAAAATAGTTTCCCTAATTTTAGCAAAATTGTGATATAAAAATGGTACAATAAAACCCAATAAGAATAGCAATGCTACTGACGTGAAAAAATTTCTTAAAATTAGATTTGAATCTAATTTGGCGGTATAAATATATACATCTAATTGTAAAAATATTAAAGAAAAAAAAATTAGTATACTTAGTAAGTATCTTAAATTGATAGAAAAATTTTTCAAACTAATAAAAAATAATAAAGTCAAAAATAACATTATTAAAAAAGTTACACTAAAATATGAAGTAAACATTCCTATTTTAAACAAAAAAATGCCAATAAACATTAATGTATAGACTATTAATGGTAGTAAATTTAATATCGAAAAATAAGTTTTCTTAAATACCATTTTATCACACCTAAAACTGTTTCATAAATTAATATGAATCTATTTCTATCAGTATGTCGGAACTTAGCATAAAAAGTTTCTACAAATACATCAAGTTTTTTATTACTTACACCATCAACTTTCATTATAGCAGTAACCTTATTTACAAAAGCAGCATTTAATCTATCTTTCTTTCTGAGTAAAAATTCATAATCACCTGCTATCTTAAATTCAGTATCAAATAATCCTATTTCTTTAAATAATTTCAAGTTATGTAATGATCCTACATGAGCGTTATTCATATATTTTCTAAATTTAGACAAAATCCAGCCTTCTCCAATATACCTTAATATAAGGTTATTTTTTGTTAAAATTATTTTCGATGATATAAAATCTAAGTGATAATCACCTTTTATTTCATGAATATAATCAAAAATTGCATTTTCAAGATACATATCACCCGACCCCAAAAAGGATATCCATCTTCCTACTGCAACCTCTACCATTACATAATCCTTTGTTATACCTATACTTTTCAATACTCTTAATATCGTATCTTCTTTATTGTAATCTATCTTTTTGTCTAATCCAAAACCTATAGGAGTTTTCTGTACATCTTTCTTAACTCCTCCTATATCTCCTTCTTCTAACAACTTAGCTAAATGAAACTTTCTGATTAATGCAGGTAAAACGTGAGAAGTTTCAAGATTAAAGTTATCTCCAGGACCGTATAGGTTTGTAGGCATTGCGGATATAAAGTTTGTATCATACTGTTCGTAGTAATATCT
>JBMFMO010000049.1:0-3790 GCA_049970635.1 Minisyncoccia bacterium
ATAATAGAAATTGGATTGGAGAAAATGATTACTGACCTCTTACCAAGGGACAATAAAGAATTACAGCAAACTATGATAACTATGTTTAGAAAAAACCCAAAATTTGTTAGTGATTTTATTTTAGAAGTTTTACAAAAAGAACCTGAAGAAGAGAAAAAAGAACTAAAAATAGAATGGAGACCAGAATATCAATAGCGGTAGAAAAAATGGCATTAATTACTGAAGAATGGAAAACAAAAACAAGAAGAAGAACTTTTTATTATTTTTATGATGGAAATAAATTGATTCACATTTCCAAAATCCCTGATGTTAAAAAAATAGATGAAATAAATGATGAAAAATTACATACAGTTACTTATGAAATACCTGAAAATTCAATAAAATTTTTACTAGAATTTTCTACCACAAATAAAGCAGGTTTTCTTGGATATAGAAAATGTATCTTAGATAATGGTTATATTAGATATATTGATGAAAAATTAACTATTAAATTTACTGACTTTGATATAAATAATGAATTAAAAAAAGAAATTGAGCAATTGGAAGATATAATTAATTTAATGATAAATGATGTTAAAAAATTTTATAATGAATTTATTGGTGAGAATATTGTTACCAGTATGACAAGGACCAATGAATATTTTTCAAATTTTGAAGAGGGTTTAATTTCCTCTCTATTTTTTCCAAATAATAATATGAGGAAAAAAAGTTTTGAAAATTCAGTAAAATTTATTCATCAAATATGGATCTCAATTTTAATCGCCAAATTGCTAGATTCAAAAAAGATAATTCACTCTTATTTTCAACAGGGAACTAGAAAAGAAGATCATCCATCTTTAATTTTTAAAAATGATAGCGATCTCTACTATTTATGGCATGAATATCAATATATAGGTCCAGCTCCATCAAATTATGAAAATTATATTTCTTCATTTTTTGGCGATTCAACTATGTGGAGAAGAAGAGATATATTGGTCATAAAATCGGAAAACAAGGAGACAGATTATTTAAAGGTAAAAGGCAATGAGTTTTCTAGGGCAAATCTAGTAATTGAATGCAAACACCTACCCCCTGAAAAATGGCTTTCAAATAATAAAGATTTTGAGAATTTATTAAATACTTTAAAAATTTATAAGAATCTTCTACCTAAAACAAATAACATTTTGCTTATAAGCCTCTTTTTAATTCCTTCCGTTTATAAAAATAAATTAGAAAAAGAAGGGATAAGAGTAATTGATGATCTTCAGCCAAATAACATAGATAAAATTATTGAATTTAAAAATTATTTAATTAAAATTTTTACTTAATTTTTATTTCATACTTTCCATCAGTTCCCTTACCCTCGGCAGTGAATAAGCAAAGTTCACATGAACGCAGTCCTCGGAATCGCACAATGCACACTTGAGCCTGATTTTGCCCCTTAAATTTGGGATATAAACATCTGTCATTTTGTTACCATCATTTACCTTCATTATATTTTTAATTTCATTTATAAGATCAATATAAAGACTGGATTACTGAAATATAATGGTTTGTTGCATAATTCCAACAATTAAATCATTCAAGAACTCGTAAAATGTGTTAGAATTTTAATATTTTCATTCATTATAGATGCCCATTTCAAAGGTATGTATTTTAGATAATTTCCAAGAATTATGCAACACACCAGAAATATAAGTAAAATTTATTTACAAGATTTTAAATATATTTTTTATGAAAATTGATTCTGCAATTATAAAAACCATTTCAATTAGAAAATTATATGATGAAGAAATGGATTCTTTATTATTACCTTCAATTCAAAGGGATTTTGTTTGGGATATTGAACAAATAAAAGACCTCGTTGAATCAATTATCAATAATTATCCTATTGGTTCTATAATTTTATGGAAGACCAATGAGAAAATTCCATCTTCTAAACTATTTGATAATATTAATAATAGAGAAAATAATTTAAAAGAAAGGAATTATATTATTGATGGTCAACAGAGGCTTACTTCTTTAGTTCTCATAAAAAATAATTTTTATATAAAGAGAGAAGGAAGAGATATTTCACTCGAAAAGTTATATTATATTCCAGAAAATAATAGTTTTGCAATTGGTAGAGAAAAAGGAATAGATCTTTCATTAATTGTTAATGCTACATTAGGGGATCCAGATGCTTTGGAAAATATAAAATCAAAATTTTCAAAAGACTATAAAAATGTTGTAAAAAACATAGGAGCTAAAATTTTGAATTATGAAATTCCATTCTATTATATAGAAACATATTCAGATAAAAATGAAAGTGTATATGAAAGTATAGCAAATATTTTTACCAAAGTTAATTCTGCAGGAACTAAAATTGGAAATTTGGAAATTTTTTTATCTTTTTTTGCTGCTTCATTTCCAAATAAACAAAAAAATAAAATTATAGAATTCCATGATGAAATGAGCAAAAATTATATCCTCGATTTAGAACCTATTATTAGATTTATTTTTGCTGAGCTAGGTTTATCACAATATCAAATAACTAGAGTAAAAAATTTTAAAAGCGCTATAAATACATTGAAAGAGCAGTATGCAAAGAATTTATCAGAACTAGATAAAGAATTAAATAAATGTTTTATTTCAGTAAAAAATGTAATGAATTTTTTAAAAGAAGATTTGGGCTTTAGTTCAACTAAATATTTACCATCTCAAAACATGCTTGTTCCATTGTTTGATTATGTTTACAGAAATAATAGAAAGAATTTAACTCAATTTGAACGAAAACAAATGGAAAATTGGTTTCTGTTGGGCTCCTTTCATGGATTATATTCTGGATCTCCTACAAATAAATTAATGGATGATCTAAAAAAAATAAAAGAATCAAAAAGTTCGTTTCCATATAAATTATTGAAAGAAAACATAAAAAATGCTATAAACGTAGATAAAATTAGAAAAAAAGATTTAGATGAAGGAATTAAAGAAGATTCATTTAGAAAAAATAATTATATTATGCTTTTATTTGCTATATTGTATAAGAATAATGCCACAAATTGGGCTGGAGAAATTATAAATTTTGAGAATGTTACAGTTCATCATATATTTCCAAAAGATTATCTAATAGAAAAAGGAATTGATGACAGCGATAAAATAAATTCTTTATCTAATTTAACTTTTATACAGAAAGATATCAATTCAAAAATAGGGAACACCCAGCCCAGTGAATACTTAAAACAATATGATTCAAAAGTTCTTTCTTCACATTTAATACCATTAGATCAAGATTTATGGAAATCAGAAAACTATGATAAATTTATAAAAGAAAGAGGTAAATTAATTTGGAATGCAATAAAAAAATTTGAATTTTAATTGTTTATTTGATTATAAACTTTTAAAGAAAAATGAAATAACTCATCTTTTTTCAATGTTCTTTTCACAAAATACAAAATTTTTATTCAGATAATAAACTTTTTCAGAAAAATTGCTGTGTTGAGTAATTTTTTTTAATCATTTATTACACGTATTTTAGAAAAGATCATTTCTTTCATCAAAATTAGTTAAATTTTATTGTATTTTTAAGCTTCTGTAATAAATTGATTACTGTAATTATGCAACAAACCACAGAAAAATAAAAAATCAAGTCAAAATTTTAAAATTCTTAAAAATGCTGAATAAGAAAGTTTATGGCATTTTCATTATGATTTTACCATTTCCCAGGTCTGCAACAAATTCAAAGCCCTTTGAAATATAATCCTCTACCCTTTCTTTATTGATAACAAATTGCCCTTTTGCATTCTTCACCAAGGATTCTTTGAGTGATCCC
>JBMFMO010000050.1:0-3660 GCA_049970635.1 Minisyncoccia bacterium
GAAGAACAAAAGTGTAAATATCTCTTTCCATAAGAGGTCGATTTATTGCAGTATTATCCCAAATAATGGTTTCATTAAAATTGGATGTGATGAAATATTTGGGTATAGTAGGGCTATTACTATTTGCTTTTGTAAATGCATCCTCTACCAAATCTGCGTTTCGAGGTGTTTTTCCTTCATTAGATGTTGGCTTTTTAAACTCACCAGTAAATAAAATATTTTTATTGTAATATACTATTAAATCAAATCTTTTCTTTTGCTTTGTATGTTCTTCAACTTTTGCTTCAAAATTGGGCAATTTATCTATATAGCTTTTAATATCGGCTACCAGTGTCCTTTCATCAATCATTTATTTTTAACCCCCTACAGAGATCTTCTGAGTAATCATTTTGGATGCTCATTTTTTATTATCCTCAGCACAGGAGTTATAGAGCAGTCCAATATCTTTGCAATTGCCCTTGCGCTCAGGCCTTTTTCCTTCAATTCTAATACTATTTTCTCATCTATAAATTTTCCGTTTTTCAATTTCCCCCTTGAAACTCTTTTCCATCATTTTTAAAGATTATTATTTTCATTATTTTTGGATTGCATTCTAATCTTTCTTTGGGGTTTTTTTGGTATACTATATATTATTTGATACTCTCCATCATAAAAATCTCTCTGTTAGGGTATTTCTTTTGGATGGACACCATCATATTGTACACTTCTTCAACCGTAATTTCAGGATTTTCCTTCAATTGAAAATGAATCACTTTTTTATTCGAGCCCATATTAATTGGTTTATGAAATGTCAATATAAAAATATTTTTTATCGTCATCTTTCATTGTATTTGGTTCATGAACTGGCTCGTATCCATGCCCATGATTTCAGTATAGAAGTTTAAGCGAGGAGTAACTGACCTAGAATATAGTCCTTTAAAGTGCTTATCCTAAATACTTGAATTGGCTACAGCAAATAAAATTGCCGATATTAGAAAATATTCATCAAGGATTATTTAGCAATTTATTTACATTTTTCCTGATCCTTTTTATATCATTTTGTATATATTTCTTTTCGTTTAAATAATTATCCAGACTGTTTTCCTTTGCCCCATTATAGACCACTTCCTCAATAGTATTTTTTAATTCTATAGCTTCAAAAGCTTCTTTATATTTTCTAATATTGTTTTCTGGTTCTTGGCTAAATGATATATTCCTCTCTATTAACCAATTTTTTAGATAATCTGTTACTTCTGGTATATTGGATTTCCCATAGGATATTTCCTTCATATAATAAAGTCTAGTAGTAGTATTTATTCCTAAATTTGGTTTGATTTTAATAGTATGCCTTCTACCAAAGGAGCTAAAGCCAAGATCATACTCAAGTACATTTATAGCACTGGCAAAGTCCGCAGTTCTTGTATAAGGTTTCCCATCAAAAAGATACAAAAAGAATTTTTCATCCTCTTTTTCTCTTATAGAGTACATCTTTTCCTTGGTATAGCCGAGTAATGGCCTCAATTGAATATAATTATCCATGAGAGTATTCCCATTTGCGTCGATGATAATTATTGGGGTAGAAATATCTTTATAAATGTTTAGAAATTGTGGAATGAGACTGTATGGTATGTTAAAGGGTAAAGTAAATGCAACTTGTTTTATCCCGTATTCATTACAGATTTTGAGAAATTCGGAGATAAATTTTATATATTCCTCTTGATCTATAGGTTTTTTTAGAGTAATCCTACCCTTGTTTGAAATTTCATAAAGGTATAGAAGGGGTGGTACTATCAAAATATTATCATTAAAAGAGAGAAGATCAATGAGATATCTTATATCCTTTTCATCTAGTAATTCTCCTTCTTTGAGAAGGATTTTTGGTATTATGATAAGGTTTGTTGTATATTTCCTTAGTATTTTTCTTTTTATAAATTTCATTTGTTTTTCCCTATCCCCATCCATCTCTCTCAGTTCATCTCTCGTCAATATTATATATCCTTCCATTAACGTTAAAGATGAAGATATCTCACTCGAAATCTCACCGGGATAATGGGTGTTGCTGGCAGATGGATATACTCTAAGATATTTACCACTTCCTACTTTCATATCAACTATACGTATGAAATTATTATTCTCTGTATATTCATGTTCAAGTTTGATCTCTACTTTCATGATCCGACTCCATTGTATTCAAAACTATAATGCATTTTTTATTTTCATCGTAATGGTAAAATTTCACTTTTCTAAAAAATTTTCTATCCATTACTACTTTGCAATGTTCTAATTCAATAGGTTCTGGAGGATCGGGAATATTTATATCTATTCCTATAAACCTAAGGTCAAGAATTTTCATTTTGTTTCCTCCTTATGATTAATGATTACTTTATCCCCTTCAATAGTTACACTAATTTGATTTCCCTTATCAGATTTCACGATTAATTCCTTCTTGGAATTTTTTCCAAAATCCTGCGCTGGTATATTATTTAAAGATTTAAATATAGTCTCCTTAATGTCATCTTTAGGTTTTGTTGAAAGGTCTTTTAAATTTATTACATAAGTTTCTAACTTATCTGAATCTACATTCTCTTTGATTTTAGATTTTTCTGTGAATTCTGGATAGAGGTTATAAACAAGATAAATTAAATCACCTTCGCTAAGATCATTCAATGCCTCTTTCATTTCTGCTATCTTTTCATTTAATTTTGCTAATTCAGAGTCTTCCTTTAATAGTAAATTTAAAGACTTCTTGTATTCATCTTTTAACTTTCCATCATCATCAATGATTCCATATGTTTTCATTTCATCAGCCATTTCCATTAAAGAATCGCTATATGGACCATAATGATGTGGTTCAAATGTATCTACAATATCGTCAAAATATTCAGGAAACATCCTCGAAAGAAGGAATACTATTTTTTGATAGAATAATTTCTTATGAAAAAAAGGTTCCTTAAAGTTATTGATAATTAATAATAGTTTCTTTAAATTTTCTGGAACATCACTGATTGGAATTTTCATATAAGAATCTTATGAGTTTCCAATATTTAAATATTTTTGGTGGAAAGCTCAGTAGAACTCCTCAGAAAAATATTTAAAGAAGGGGGTTTTTGTCGTATTTATGTCATATCCAAATATGACTAAAACCCTCAAGGTTGGCATGAATAACGATGTTTATAAATTTATTGATCTTACTTTTATGATTGCTAAAAGATTCATGCCTGAATACTCAAACAAATTTTCTAAGAAAATTTGTACACAATGGCAAATATTTGTTTTGCTTGCAATTAAGATTTATTTTATTTTAAGAGAATTAATAGCTGAAATGGAATATAATCCAACAATTATACAGCAATTATCCCTGGAATATATACCTCATTATACAACTGTTCAGAAATTTATGGAGAGGATGAAGGTTAGAGGTTTAGAAAAAGTATTCAGGAAGGCATTATTGATTATCAGGGAAAGGTTTGAAAATGATATGCTGGGTATAGATGCAACAGGATATTCAACTGAATACCATTCACATTATTACGATAAAAGGGTAAGAGAATTTGGAATGAGAAGGAAAATACATAAAAGCAACAATAACTGTGGCACTTGGTACTAAATGATCATATCTTATAAGATCGATCTAAATTTCAGGATCGATTCTGTAGATTTTCCATTGGTTCTTAAAAAGAT
>JBMFMO010000051.1:0-3657 GCA_049970635.1 Minisyncoccia bacterium
ACCAAAAACTTTTCCAGATCCAAATTTTACCCCTCCATATATATAACTTTTTTGAGACCAAAAAAAATATTTCCAATCTTTTGAAATTCCAAACACCAAAAATAATCCTCCAGAAAATAAAAGAAATTCTTTTTTTAATATTATTTTTTCCAGGTTTCTATTTTTTTATCTTTCCATTCATTAACTGGGATAATAAATCTAACAATTTCTATCATTTCTTTAGCTTTTAAATTCTTAGAAGGATTTTGTATAATATAAAGAACAGGATTAGTTTTAGCATTAGCAACAATATAAAGATAATATTGATCTCCAAATCTATGAGCTTTAATCCATTCATTAGGAGTTAAAGCAATATCCCCTTCAATAGCTCTTGCTTTAACTTCTATATATCTAATTTCATTTTCTCCTTTTGAACGTATATCAAATCCAAGATTTTCTTTTGAAACATCCTCAGGGACCCTACCATTTAATCTTTCATACTCCATAGCAATTTCCATACCAATCCTTTCTATTTCTTCATTATCAATCATATCAAATTTTTCAGGGATAACTTTAATAACCGTTAATAACTCTGGCATAGATATAGATAAACTTTGTTCAGCTTCTATTTCTCTTTTTAGTTCTTCCTTAGATTTTTCATATTTTCTTTTTTCCTCTTCTCTATTTTTTATTGCTAACTCTACTTTTTCGCCCATAGCTTGTCTATCATAAAGTTCAGCAAGCTTTTGATCTAATTCATTAATAAGATATTCAATAGATCTTAATCCATATTTTTCTTTAATTTTAGCTTGTCTTTGCCTTTCTTGTAAAATTTCATCTCTATATGCATTTAGTCTATTAAAAACGTATCCCATTATTTTTTTATTCTCCTTAAAACTATCAAAATCAAAATTATTAATATTATTAATATTATTAGATTCATTATATGGTACTAAATCCCACAAAATATTAGGACTAATTTCTTTTAATTCATTGTTATTATAATAAAAGCAAAGAATTTTTTTCCCAGCTATCTCATTATTTCCATCTTTAATTTCAGCAATAAAAAAAAGAATATAACCATCTAAATTTCCAGTAGGATCAATAAATACGGTCCCTTTTCTTATTTCTTGTGAGAAATTATTAAAAATCCATTCTAAAAGAGCTTCAAAAAGTGGATGCCCAAATGATATAAACTCAATATCAGGATTCTTAAAAGCTATATCCTTATCAAAAGTAGCCTTAGGATAACTCTTTAAAATATTTCCATACCTATTCTTAAAATCCATATTTTCAGAAATCTTCCTTAATTCATAAGGTATAGAATCTATAGAAATTAATTGATTTTTAAGTTTTCTAAATTTACCCCCCGCTTTTTCAAAAGCTTTTTTAAAAAATTCTTCAAGATATTCAGGTATTAATCGATATTCTTTAGCTTTCTGAGATATTTCTTTAATTCTGGTATAGTCTATAGATCTAGTAGCAAGGCTTTCAGCTAACATATCTCTTATCTTAGAAATATAATTATAATCAGGTTTTATATCTAATTCTTGTAAAATTTGATCCATAGTTTTAGCATTAGTTACAGCATCAATTATTAATTGATAAAGATTTCTTCCTTCAAAAATCTCTCCAATAATATCAAAAACTTTATCGCTACCTAATTGATTCTTTATTTCTTCTAATTTTTCAAAGAGCTTAGAAAATACCTTACCTTCAATAGTATCTTCAGCAACTAAATTAAAGATATAAACATCTTTTTGTTGTCCATATCTATGGATCCTACCCATCCTTTGCTCAAGCCTATTAGGATTCCAAGGGATATCATAATTTATCATAATATGACAAAATTGAAGATTAATACCTTCACCAGCAGCTTCAGTAGCAACCATAATATCAGTTTCATCCCTAAAGATCTTTTCTTGTTTTATCCTTTCTTCTATATTCATCCCACCATGAATAAAATTAACTTTATACCCCCAACTTGATATTTTTTCCACAAGATAATCAAGAGTATCTTTAAATTCAGTAAATATTAAGATTTTAGGATTTCCATTTATTTCTTTTATTTTCTGGAATCCTTCATCAATAGCTATTTTAAGTTCTTGTAATTTTTTTTCTTTAGTATTTTCTATAATTTTTTTAGCTTTTTGAATAAGATTACTTAAAATTTCAATTTCTTGTTTTAATTCTTGTGGATTTTTAGCTAAGGTAATTGATTCTAATAGTTCTTCTTTTTCCCATCTTTTTTGTTCTTCATAATCCTCTAATTCCTGTATATATTCATAATTAATGAAACTAAGATTTTGTTTATCAATAGGTATTTCCAAGTTTGCATTATTTTCAGGGTTATTTAGTATTTTTTCTAATTTTTCTTTTCTTCTTTGTAAGGATTTAAGGAGTGCGTAAGTACTTGAAGCCATTCTTCTTTGAAGAATCCCCAAAGCAAAAGCTATATTCTCCATTTTATTTTTTAATTCTATAGCACTATTATATTGATTCATTATATAACGAGATACTTCATTATAAAGTTCCTTTTCTTCATCTAAAAGATGGTATTTATTTGTTTTAGGGAATCTTCTAGTGAAAATAGGTTTTCCTTCAAAATCTCTTAAATCTTCTTTTAATCTTCTAATAAACAAAGTATTTTCTTTGTTTTTAATAGATTCTTCAAGTAATTTATTATTAGCAAAAAATCCAGGTATTAAAAGGTCAAGAAATAATCTAAAACTTTCAGGATCTCCTCTATGAGGAGTAGCTGTTAAAAAAACTAAATGAGTAGATGTATTAGATAAAATTTCTCCTAATTTATAGCGTTGAGTTTTAGTAATTTTACCTAAGTAATTGTAAGCAGACATTTTATGAGCTTCATCAACTACAACTAAATCCCAATGTACATACTTTAAAGTATTTAATATATCATCTTGCTTAGCAAAATCAATTGAAGTAATTATATTATTATACTCTTCCCAAGGATTAGTCCCATAATGAGCATTAAGAGTATCTCTATCAATTACGTAAAAATTTTCCTGGAATTTTTCTTTCAACTCTCTTCTCCATTGGTCTTTTAGATGTCCAGGTACAACAACTAAAACTCTATTTACTAATCTTCTTAGTTTTAATTCTTTAATAATAAGTCCAGCCATTATTGTTTTACCTGCACCAGGATCATCAGCTATCATAAATCTTACCTTAGGTTGATTTAGTATATATCCATAAACAGCGTCTATCTGAAAAGGTAAAGGATCTATTTTTGAAACATTAACAGCAAGTAATGGATCAAATAATGCAGCATATCTAAATCTATTAGCTTCAATAACTAAAAATGCTAATTCAGGGTTAAAACTAAAATCAATAATATCTTTAATAACTTGTATTTTTTTTAAATCTTGATCATCTAAGATTTTATCTATATATTGTTTAGAATTAATAGTATAACCTATAATATGAATACCAAAGTCTAAATTTTGAATTTTTTCAATCTTAACAGGCTCTTTAAACAATGAACCTTTAATTATATCCCCTTCATTAATCATAAAAAAACATATTTAAATTATTATTATTTAAATTATTCTTAGGATTACTATCCTTTTTTCCATCTGCAAACTCTATATTGTCAGCCAAAACCTCCATTGCAAAATGCTTGTTCCCCGATTGGTCAACCCAGGTTCTTGTTTG
>JBMFMO010000052.1:0-3610 GCA_049970635.1 Minisyncoccia bacterium
CTAATGATTTTATAAATGGTTGGACTACCAGGGAAAATATAAGTGTACCAGAAAGTGGTTCTTATGCTTTATATTCAGCTTTATATTCAGAGCAAGGCCAGGTCCAAAACCCAGTGGTTTCAAACCCAATTACTGTAAATATAATTGCTTGGGTTCAAAAATGTTATATGGGATTTGGGTATCTGTGTCCGCAAGGTGTTAATCCACCAAACCCACAATGCAAAAGGGATTCAAGTTATGATAAATATTGTCAAGCTGGTATAAGAGAATAGCTTTCTATAATGTTAAAAATTTTAGGGATTGAGACAACTTGTGATGAGACAGGAATTGCAATTTTAGAATTTGATAAAGATTATTTTAAGATTTTGGCTGATGAATTAAGATCTCAATTTAATATTCATAAAAAGTATGGTGGTATTGTTCCTATTTTAGCAGCAAGAGAGCATAAAAAAAATTTACCAATCCTATATGAAAACATATTTAAGAAAACAAAGATTAAACCAAAAGATATAGATTATATTGCTTTTTCTATTGGACCAGGATTACCACCAGCATTAGTAGAGGGAAAAGAATTTGTAATAAAAATTTCAAAAGATTTAAATAAAAAAATTATTCCTGTAAATCATTTAATCGCACATTTTTATTCTGTTCTTATCCCTAAAAATAAAAAGGGCGTAAAACAAAAGATAAAAAAAGTAGATTTTCCATCATTGGGACTTTTAATATCAGGAGGGCATACAATTTTAGCATATATTGAAAACTTTAAAAAGATTAAAAAATTAGGTGAAACATTGGATGATGCTATTGGAGAAAGCTTAGATAAGGCAGGAAGATTATTGGGATTAGAATATCCAGGAGGACCAAAGATAGAAAAATTAGCAAAAGAAGGAAAACCAATATTTAATTTACCAAGACCAATGTCAGGATATGGGAATTATAATTTTAGTTTTTCAGGATTAAAAACAGCATTATTGGAATTAGTTACAGAGATAAAAAAATATAATAAGTTTAATGAAGAGACAAAAAAGGATTTAGCAGCATCATATCAAAAAGCAGCATTTGAATCATTATTAATAAAAACAAAAAAAGCATATGATAGGTTTAAGGTTAAAAATATAATTTTGGCTGGAGGTGTTTCAGCAAATCAAACTTTAATAAAGATTTTTAAAAAAGTATTTGGAAGCAAAAAGATAATTTATCCAGAAAAATCATTAGCAACTGATAATGGAATAAAGATTGCATTTACAGGATATTTTTTTATAGATAAAGCAATAGATTATAAAGATTTAGATATAAATCCATTATTAAATCTATAAAAAGACAAGGGCCCCCTCTCCAGAACATAGAGAGGAGACCCAAAAGCAAGAAGGTGATTGATATGGTTCTACTATAATTTTAAAAAAAATTTTTTTAAAAATCAAGTTTTTTATTTCGAATAAATTTTGAAAAATTATGGTTTTGGGATAGATTTTCCTAAAAAAGATAGGATAATAACTGGTATAACATATGCCATAAATAAAAGGATAATTCCTAATATTACCCATAAAATCCCTTCTTTTACTTTGTCATATTTTTTTGTGAAGAATAAAAAACCAAAATAGATGAAGATAAAGGACGAACCTAAAATTAAAATCTTTTGGATAAAACCTATTATTTTTAATAATGTATCTTTGATTTCCATTATTTTATTGGTGAGAAAAATTTAATTGCATCTTTAATTATATCAGGGTTTATTGAAATAATTATAATAATTATTAATCCTAAGATAAGAAAAATTGATGCTGTGCGAAGCTTTTTAAAACCTTCTTCTGATTTTTTCTCTGAAAAATACCTTATTCCTAAATAGATTATAAAAAATGAAGAAGCTAAGAGCGCGATTTTTATCAAAAAATTAGTTAAATTTTTTAAAAAATTTAATATAGAACCGAAGAGGGGGATATTCATTTCAAGAATGAATAGAACAGAATAGGGATTGTGAAAGATAGAATTATTAAAATTAATCCAATAATAGCAAACAATATCTCTTTATGAATTTCACTTCCTTCACCTCCCTTTCCTCCTTTTCCTCCTGATGTTATATATTTAAACCCAGCATACATTAAAAACAAAATTCCTCCAACCATTCCTAAAAGATAAAATATATTTAAAAGATCTTTTGTTTTCTCTAAAAAATAATTCATTTTATTTATTTATCTCTATAAATCCTAAATCTATTGGCATATCTTTTGGCATATCCATCTTACAATCACCCTTATAACCATAGATATAAACATAAACACCTCTAACAATATTATTTTCTAAACTTAATGGAATTGTTGTTACAAATTCAGTTCTACCCTTACTATAATCAAGTGTAAATTCAAAATATTTTCTAAATTCTTTAATTGTTACAGCTTTAAGATTATAGACATCAACATAAGGAGCACTAACTCCTCTTATAATAGTTGCTATCCTACAACTTCCATTAGCTTGTGGCGAAATATCAGTGTTAAAATATATCCTCATATAAAATGGAGGATTATAAAGATAATATTGGGCTCCTGCTTGCAAAGCTGTTTGCGAAATATCACTTAATGTTATATTTTCAGGAAGTTTAACATATATATATTTTGTACCATCAATCTTTACTTTATCTATATCAATTTTTGGTTTTTCTATTGCTACAGGTTTTGTTGGTGCTGTTAAATCTACAAATTTTTGAGAAACCATACATTCTTTTGGATCTGAAGCATTAAATGTTACCCTTAATCTATGCCCACCAATTTTATCTAAATCTAAATCTTTCCCTTCTATATTCATTGTTCTTTCTGCCATTGGGGTACCCCCCTCTATCATCTTTCCTGTGTCTAAATCATAAATAGCATAAATAAAATCACAATAAACATCTTTATCAGTTCCATACATAAAAGTAAATTTACCTTCTTTTGTTATTGTTGGTGTATATATATTTATTGTTGCTATTTCAATTGGTTGCTCTCCTGGGCCTGGTTGTCCCCCTGGGCCTGTTGGAGGAACAGCTGATAATTCTTCTGTAAATCCTCTTTCAATAGCTGTAACAATTGTAAAAGCCATTATTGCAACAACAACTCCTATTATTCCAAATTTTAATCTTGTGTGAGCTTTTCCTACTCCTTCTTTTTCGCCAGAAGGAACCATATAAGAAATTCCAGCCCATATCAAAACTATAACTCCTATTGCTAATGAAGCTGTATATAAAAATCTTAAAAATTTATCAAATAAAAATAATAGACAAATACCAATTCCCTTATCACAAGGAGCTATAAGTGGCAATGGAGGAGGAGCTATATGAACTTCTTTTGTTATACCATTTTCGACAACAACATTTGTAACAATATAATTTTGGTATTGGGGATAATATGTTTGTTTTTCTAACCATTTTTGCCATGATTGTTTTGTTCTTTCTGGTTCTGGAAGGCTTTTCATTTCATCGCTATTATAAATAGGGTGAACTTCCTCTCTCATTTGTTGTGTTGGTTTTATCACTACTTCTTCTCCTTCTCCATATCTAAATGGGCTTTTAAATTGTGCAAAGCAAAAACTTGCTATCAAAAATGTTAATCCTAATAAAATTAACCTTTTCATTTTAATG
>JBMFMO010000053.1:0-3583 GCA_049970635.1 Minisyncoccia bacterium
ATACTGGTTATCACATAGATAAATACGGATATATTACAAACTTTCTTAACCAAAATTTAAAAAAGTTTTCAAAATTAAGAGATGACTTAGAAATATTAGGTAAGTTTGAAACTATAGATTGTAAATTTCTAAACCTTAGAAAATACATTTTCGATGGAAACAAAGAACATAAATCGCAGTTTGAAGGGTTAAACCAATTCGGACCTTTTGAAAAAATAGAAAACGGGGAAATCACTTATATCTATATTTTCCAGCAAGATCACATTGATTATGTTAATTATCTAATAAAGGCTTTAAATGGCAAAAGTTTTGCAACATTTGGAGGATTAAGCAAATTTGGTCTTCCTGAACAAACAAAAGAAAATACAAAGGGGATAAAAATTAATTCATTTGATGAAGATATAGAAACTCATATTAATGAATTATCTCAAAATTCTATAATAATTGCAGTTTTTCCAGCAAAGGAAGAAAAATTTTATTACAAGTTAAAGAGCATTTGTTTTAAAAAAGATATACCATTACAGGCAATTCATATTGAAACAATAATTGACGAAAATAAACTTAAGTGGTCTTTGGCTGGTATTGCTTTACAAATGCTTGCTAAATTAGGAGGTATCCCGTGGATTATAGAAGCAGAGAATAGAGATTGTTTAATAATTGGAATTGGTCAGTCTATTGAAAGAAATGAAGCAAACAAACCGATTAGATTTTTTGCTTACTCTATTTTACTTGATTCATCAGGAAAATTCTTAACAATAGAACCATTGGCTGAAGCTACCGATAAGAACGAATACTTTCAAAGAATTGGTGAAAGAATTCCTCAAATAATAAAACAATATCCATATTATAGAAAAATAGTTTTTCATATCCCTGAGAAAATCAAACGTGAAGCGATTGAAAAAATAGAATATACCTTGGAAAACCTTGATAAAAGTATAGAATTATACATAATAAGAGTTAACGATGATTCAAAATTCTTTGGGTATGATATCAACAATAATTCTCTAATTCCTTATGAAAGCGCATATATCCAATTAAGCCCTAAAGAATTTTTATTGTGGACAGAGGGATTAAATTTTCACAATCCCACACCCCGCAAAAGGTATGCTAATCCAATTTACATTGATTTTTATTATTCTAATCAAGAGAATGTGGATTACAAATCATTTCTACAAGATATTCTAAATTTATCTGGGGTAAATTATAGAGGTTTCAATGCGAAAGCTTTGCCAGTATCTATGTTTTATCCAAAACTGATTTCAAATTTCTATAAATATTTTAAGAAATACGAACTTCCGGCTCCAATTGAAAAAAAAGATAAGATGTGGTTTCTATAAGGAGTTAGAAATATGATTAAAAAAGATGAAATAATTTTTCTATTTGGGGCAGGAGTTAGTGCAGATGCTGGAATTCCAACCTCCTCTCAGATGATAAATGAATTAGAGAAATTGATTAACCACGATAATGACTGGTCTAAATTTAAGGACATATACTTTTTGATAAAAAGTGGAATAAATTTTTCTTATGGTATTCAAGGTAAAGACTCGATTTTCAATATTGAAGTACTTGTAAATACACTTAATGAGTTAGAAAAAAAAGAAATGCATCCTCTATATCCGTTTATAGGTTCTTGGAGTGTCAAATTTAATGAAGTAATTGGTAATAATTTTCATTTAATAAAAGATTTTAGAAAAAAGATTATTGGTAAATTAAAATCATGGATGCAACCTAGAAACTTACGAAGTTCATCATATTTAAAAAAGTTAAAAAATTTTAAAGATGAGTTTAACTTTCCTATAAGAATTTTTACTTTGAATTATGATTTGCTAGTTGAAAATAATTTAAAAAGTGATTTAAAAATTGAAAGAGGATTTGATGAGGATAGAAAATGGAATTATAAGAGATTTATAGAGTCCTATGAAGAACCTGATATATATCTCTATAAACTGCATGGGTCAATTGATTGGCTAAGAGATGAGCAGACACAGATCGTTATAGAAGTAGATTTAGTCCCAGAAGAGCCAGATTTAATATTTGGCACACAATATAAAATGCAATATATTGACCCATACCTATTTATGATTTCAGAATTTCGACATTACTGTTTAAAAGCTAAACTAATCGTATGTTTAGGTTACAGTTTTTCTGATGAACATATTAACTCTATTCTCAAACAATCTTTATTAATTAATAACACCACTAAGATATTTGCTTTAGCATATAGAGAATACCCTGAAAAAATTCGTTCAATAATAAATAATGATTCAATAATAAATAATGATAGGATTCAAATTATAAATAATAAAGACGCTAAGACATTTTTTGAAAACGATTTAAAGTTGGAAATATTTAAAAAATTTTTTGAGCAGGATGAGGAAGGCATCATTTAATGATTTATAAAATAGTTTCAAATCAAAAATGAATAAAAGCGTTGAGTATAATCTAAATCAGCTCGGCATAAAATGGCTTGAACGGAAAAAACAGCGAATGCAGAACCTTTTGAAAATTGCCCTGCCTGATGAAACAATATACGGTAAAAACCAGATTAGAAAAAGCAAAGAGCGTGTGAAAAATGATTGAGAAAGAAAATCAAAATGTAGAACTGAAATCCAGATGGTCTGATGAAAATTAGAAAATAGTTTGTGCTTTTGCCAATTCATCAGGTAGAAAGATTTATATTGGAATAGACGATAACGGAAAAATTGTTGATGATGTGAGAGATTCTATTTTTTATTACGCTGGTTTGATAGAATCATGGGGTTCAGGAACTATAAAGATGATAGAACTATGTAAAGAAAGCGGATTGCCTGAACCAGATTTTATCAATTATGAGCAAGGCATAGGTGCTTTTTCTGTAATTTTCTATAAAGATATTTACACCGAAGAGAATTTAAGAAAGATGGGACTAAATGAAAGACAGATAAAGGCAGTTATGTATATAAAACAAAAAGGAAGGATTACGAATAAGGAATATAGGGAAATCAACAAAGTCTCCGATGAAGGAGCAAGGATTGATTTAAATCAGTTAGTCGATAGGGGAATTTTGATATTAAGAGGGAAAGGACGAAATGCTCACTATGTTCTTAAATAAAAAATTGGCGATTTTTTGGCAATCACTTGGCGATTTTGGCAATTATCTGGTAATAACAGAATAAAGGGTTAATAAATGATCACAAACCTTTCACAACTCGGCAACCGCTGGCTTGAACTAAAAAAACAGAGGATGCAGAACCTTTTGAAAATTGCCCTGCCCGAGGAAGCACTTTACAGAGAAATTATGCTCTCTCTTGGATATCCAAGTAATAAGGTGAATTTTTTAGAACTTGCCCTCATTACTCCTTATGCTGAAATAAAGAAATTAAAGGAAAGGCAAATTATAGAAAAAGCCCTTTTATACAGAGGAGGATTTACCGATGATAAAGAAGGATTGCCAGAGGATTTTGATTTCTCTTTGAAGATGGATAAATCCGTCTGGAACTATAAGGCTATAAGACCAGCAAACTTTCCTGAGAAAAGGATTAAAGGAATATCAAGTCTACTATCGGAGACAATTGAAGAAGGGATAGTCCATTTCTTTTTAGAG
>JBMFMO010000054.1:0-3505 GCA_049970635.1 Minisyncoccia bacterium
GAAATAAAGGAAGGTATTGAGGCACTGCATGGGAATTCATTGATGAAGAGGTTAAAGGAAATAGAGAGTGAAGAGGAATAAAATTAAATAGGAGAGATCAATATTGAATTATAAGGGTATGAAATCTGAAGTTTTAACAAAAAAAACTTCTTTAGATCATTTTAAAGGTCCTCCTCAACTTTATACCATATTTAAAAAAATAGTTGAGGAATCAAATTTTGCAATTTATCATCCTTTAGATAATGCTCTATTGGATTTATGTAAATTGAACTGCAATCTAAAAAATAGAGGAGATCTTAAGAATTAGTACGAAGAAAAATTTAATCAATGTTACGAGAGCTGGCAGAACTCAAGAGACTGGCAGAATATGTGTACATGTTCTATTTATGCATATTTGTACTATAAAAATACCCAAGAGGGTAAATTAATAGATAAAATAAGCGAAACCATTGAGGAAAATCGTATTTTAGATACAATGATAGAAGTAGGTAAATACCCTAGATTAGTAGGATTTTCGTTGGGTTTGATTTCAAAAGGGTTTTCTAAAGAATATTTGAATAAAGTACTATTCAATGAAAATTCAGATACAGAAAAAAAGGTATTTATTCTCTATTATTATTTTGGCAGAAAAATATCTGATGACAATATGCAGGTAGATGAAAAAATACGAGAATTGGCTGAAAATATTATTACTGAAAATAGCCTTGATTTTAATATCAGGTTGCCCGCATTGATCTTTTGCAATGATCCTAATAAATATTTTGACAAAATGGTTTCAGAATTTGTGAACCCTAAATTTTATGAGCTCGCTTTTGGCATAATTGCATATTCAGAAGATAATTTTAATATCATTTCAGATCTTTATGTTGAAAATGTGGTAAAATATCTTCTCATATCAAAAATTTTGAGGTGGAATAATGTTATCTATTTAAGTAAAGAAAAAGAAAAAAAA
Organism: Minisyncoccia bacterium; assembly: GCA_049970635.1. Classification (GTDB taxonomy): domain Bacteria; phylum Patescibacteriota; class Minisyncoccia; order UBA6257; family HR35; genus JBMFMO01. The sequence continues at coordinate 953 of JBMFMO010000054.1, forward strand.
TTTGAATATTTTTTAATCATTGAAAAAAAAGGATATCTAATAATTTCAAAATTAGGTTTCATTCTTATTTTATTAACCGTTTTCACTGCTACTATTGCTGTAATTACAATTAAATTCGATACTTTTATATCTTATATTTGTGGTATGATCGCAGGATTATTATTTACTCTATATGCTATAGTTGATAATAAAATAAAAAAGGAAAAGAAATATGATTGAAACATTTATTTATATTTCTAATGAAATTTCTGAATTAAAAGTATACGCGGTTGATATATCGAGCAAAGAAAGAAGCCAATCTGAAATTTATAGAAAGATTAATTCTTCAAACCAAGCCCCATCATATTATATAAGCGAAAATACAATTTATTTTCTTTCTGAAGAGAAGGATTTGGGGAATAGCATGGAATTATTTAAAGAGTTTAATATTACTCAACCTAAACATCTTAATATGGATTTTCTCAAACATCCTTTGATAAGCAGAAGATTAATAAGAGAAACATTAATTCGTAACATAAATTCGCATGGAAAATTCATAAAAAGAGAGAAAAATAGGATACTAATAAAAGTAGATGAGGATAAAGATCAAAAATTCGAGAGATTTATCTCGGCCAGTTTTTCTTACCAAATAATTGATAAATCTCTTTTACTTTTATTTGATGTAGTCCATATTCATCCAAATAATTATGATCATTCGGAATTTAAAAAATATAGCATGTTGAATCCATACGATAGGTATACAATTATTCAAAAAAATTTGCGGGAATTATTCAATAACAGTAATATTGATATAATAAACATTAAAATACCTGATAACAATCCGCTGTCTTTTAGGAGAATAAAGCAATAAAATTACATTAAATAAGTCACATCAAAAAATTCAGGTAATGCTATTCCTGAATTAGCTTTTAAATAAGATAACATTTTAGCCATTCTTCCAGAATATTTTAGGATAAATAGTCCAGAATTTTGAATGTTTGGGCTTTCCCAGTCCATAGCTTTCATTGCCATTACGTGTTTTTTTACGTATTCCCCCATATCATTGTTTGTAGAACTTACATGCAAAAATAATGGTTTTGGAGTCCCAAGCGTTCCTCTCTTATTTTTATTGTTAAAAGATATATATCCTGTTGTTGCAATGGCAAATTCTGTCTGATCCCGAAAAACTGTATTATTTATGGATGCATCATATTTTATTTTTATACATTGCCCCATCCTATTCATATACCGATATGAAGTATCTGAGTTTCCGATATCAAACATTCTAGGGATTCCAAAATTCTTTGATTTTACATGAATATGACTGAGTGAGATATCAGAAAACCCGTAATTTTCTTTTTCTGAAATAAATGCATTTATCGCATCTGCCTCCTGAAAATGTAATGGCGATGTTTTATAAATGTAAATATTAACATCCTTCGCGTGAGGGTTCTTATTATGGAACCAATCAACACCTTTTTTAAGTACATCTAACATTTCATTTTTTCTGAGCATTATTCCTCTAAATTCATCAGTTCTTGTTATTTGACTAACTTCTATTACTTGATCAAGGTTGTGCAAATCTACAAAATGTGATACCCCATACAAAATTTTATCATTTATTTTAGAAAAACTTATACCAATTAAAAGAGTATTATTTTTAAAAAAATTGCTTGTATTGTCAACTATCCACGGTTTTCCCCCGCTTTTTGCCAGCAATTGCATCCAGATATTAAATATTATATAGAGATTAAAATTTCTTAAATGATTTATATGAATAAATTGAATTTTTGCATTTTGTTTTATTGCAGACAACTTAACCCTAAAACGGATACCTTGAGTTAAGAGATCATCATAAATTATGATGTATAATGTATCTTTATAAAAATTATAAAAATTTAAATTTGGAAGACTTTTTGTTTGAATATTGTATCCCTTATATTTTTCAATTAGATCCTTGAATTTATTTATTTTTTTATTAAATGGAAATTCATTTAAATAAGATAGGTCAAATAGTCTATCTATTGATTTTTTTAAATCATTCAAATCAAAAGAATTTTTTATAAACGGTATAATTTGAATATCATTTATCCTACCTTTTTGATATGGACCATAAGTAAGGATATCATATGGTGGCATATTTATACGCAAAAAATTACCTACTAATAATTTAGGTAAATTTAAAGTTTCAAACGTTATATCTTTCATTTAACCCACCTCAAATAATATTTTCTGTGAACAAATATATAATTCATATAACCTTATTTTATTCCACATTTTCCTTCCTCCTAACGAGAAACCTCCAACAAAGAATATTTAAATTTGCCATTTTTTTCCGAAGACTCATAATAAATCTCCCATTTTACTTTATAACTTCCTTTTAAAGTTATGGGGCCTCTCCCTTTTTTGATAACTTCTGATGTATTTTCTCCCCAATCCATTTTCTCACGAGGTTTTATGTCACTTGTGTCTCTTCCATCCCATATTCGGAAATCATAATATCCAGGCTTATTATTATTTATTTTATTATCTTCCTCTTTTTTATAAAGTGTTTTCATATTGGTTAACCAAATA
>JBMFMO010000055.1:0-3471 GCA_049970635.1 Minisyncoccia bacterium
GTAATAAATGCAATAGGTCTTTCACCCCACTTTGGATCCGGTTTACCTATTATTGCCACTTCACCAACACCCGGTATTTCAGAAATCATACTTTCTAATAATAGGGATGGTATAAATTCTCCACCACTTTTTACTGCATCCTTCTCACGATCTACAATAGTTACATATCCATATTCATCTATTACAGCAAGATCTCCTGTATGTAGCCAGCCATCCTTCCATAATTCTTTTGTTTTTTCCTCGTCTTTATAATAACCTTTTGTTAACCAAGGTGATCTTACAATAATTTCACCAATGGTTTGATTATCCCAAGGTACATCTTTTCCATTTGAATCAACTACTCTTAAATTGACCAATGGCAATGGAACACCAGTCTTAATTGCTTGCTCAAATTTTTTATTTTCATCTAGTTCTAATACTTTTTTAGTAAATGTAGAAACAGTGAGTACTGGACATGTTTCTGATAGACCATATCCTCCTGTCGTAATAACACCGAAAGATTTAGCCAATGAGGCAAGACCTTTAGGTAGTGCTGCACCTCCTGTTATCGCTTTCCAGCCCTTCAAATAAGGTGCATAATTCTGCACTTCTGGATGTGTTAAAATCATATATAAAATAGATGGAACCATTGGAGAATATGTTACATGTTCATTTTTAATAAGCTCTAGTAATTTCTTTGGTTCATATCTTCCAGGGAGCACATATTTATTTCCTGTTAATAATGTATGATAGGGATAGCCCCATGAATGAACATGAAACATTGGAACCAGACTCATACATACATCATGGTTGGTTATATTCAATGGATCTCCAGATCCTACCATATTATTAGCAAAAGAATGCAACATTATTTGTCGATGAGTAAAACTTACACCTTTAGGAAAACCTGTTGTTCCCGAAGTGTAAAATAATGTAGCAGTGGTGTTTTCATCAAGGTCTGGAAAATCATAAGGTTCGGAAGATTCTAAAAGATCTTCATATTTATATGATGGATTTAATATTGTTTTTACATCCGGATTTGTATCTGAATAAATAACCCACCCTTTTACAAAATTAAATAAATTTGCAGATCTTTCAATTAAAGGTAAAAACTCATCTCTAATTATCACAAATCTATCCTCTGCATGTTGCATTGTATAATATATAAGTTCTGGAGGATATCTAATATTTACCATATGTAACACTGCACCCAGCATAGGTACAGAAAAATAACTTTCCATAAAATGTATTGTATCCCAATCAAGAACAGCAACTTTGTCTCCTGGCTTGACCCCTATTTTTGTTAATCCGGATGCAATTCTACTTACTCTATCAAAAAATTGTTTATAAGTATATCTTCTTACTCCCTGGTCAACGATTTCTTGATCACTATATTTCCAAATAATTGATGGTAAGATATTTTTTATATTCAATTGAAATTTATATTCTTCCATACCAGATCAACCTCTATTATCAATTAACTAAGAATTATTTAATATTTTTCTTTAAATTACCAGGAAGTGGGACAAAATTATTTAATCTGATTCTTTAATTCTTTCTCATCCTCTGCCGTTAGGATTATTTTTCTTATAACCGTAACTCCGATATTTTAACCCATAGGTATCATATCTGAAAAATTTAAAATCATCTTTTTTGCTCTCTTTGGTATGGCTGCAAAATATTCTCGCCCAGTTCTCTCTATTATTTTCTCTACCTTTGATAGTTCATAATATACCTCTTCTACAGAGATCTTATCTGATACCTTTCTCTCCTTTAATCTTTTCAGGGTCTTGAAATAAATTATTAATGATAGAAATGTTACAAAGAAAAAGCCTCTTATAGATTCTGGCGTCTGTAGATATGTTTTATCCGAATCTAAATAATTCTTCATTGCATCAAATGCTTGTTCTATATCTTCCCTCCCTTTATATGCATCAAATAATTCCTTATCTCCCAGTTCCAGGTCTGTTATTATACCTATTATTCCACATACCTTGCTCATTTGCTCATATTTATCTATCGTAATCTCTTTTTCTTCTACCCTCCTGAGCAATGATGATTCCTCTTCCCCCCTTAGTAAAGGATCGTAAAAATAGTAAATATTGTTACTACTCTTTCTTATTTTTGATGATCTCATCATCCTTTTTCTATATTTGAACAGGCCATTAAACTTGATATTTTTTATATATAGTGTTGAATTCTTCCGAAATGGTATAATATAATGGATATTCAACTTTTTTAATTCCCTCAATAACCTTGATGAATAAAATCCACGATCCATCAAAAGTACTATGGTAATCTCCATGCCCCTGAACCTGTTCAAAAAATCTCGAATCGTATTAATGTCCCTGATGGATCCATAAAATACTTCAATGCCTACTGGCAATCCTGTAACTGTCGAAAATGCCAGTACTACATTTATCTGATCTGTGTACATATGCTCTGCATTATACCCTTTCTCCGCCAGTTTGATCTGCTTTGAATATGAAAATAGTGTGGTCATATCATATAGCAATATTCCCTCTTTTGATGTTAGCTTTGAAAATACGCGGTACCATGACTCTACCTGTTTCCCCACGTCTTCCAAAATCATAGAAACATGTTTTGGCGACAAATCTATTCTTTCCTTTGATATGTATAGCTTCTCATATCTTGATTCCATCAATCTTATAGGTTTTGGATCACCTATGGCCTTTATGATCGCTAACGCCATCAATTCCCTGTAATAAGGGAATTCATCTTTCAAGATTGGCTCAAGATCCTTTAACATTTCATGGGCCAGGACACAGTTTCCATATTCCAAAACCTCACTTTTAGATTCTTGATAATTGTTTGTATTTTTTGGAATAAACAATCCATCAGAAGTAATAGTACCAATATATTCAGAAATCTTTCTCACTTTTTTGCTTGCTTTGTCCCATTCAGAAGTAGATCTATAGACAAAAAATCTGTTATCGATGACCTTAATTTCCACATATTTATTTTCATTTTTTCTGATTTCATCAAGTGTTTTAAGGATCTTTTTAGGAATATTTCTCATATGGGTTAAAGTATATGGTATAATAATATATAATATTTTCTGTTAAAATACCTACATCAAATATATATGAATCAAAAATTAAAGATAAGAATGAAATTACTTTAACAAGAAAGTAAAAAGAATAATGAGATATAGTGATTAAAAGAATTTACGAATAAAGAAGTAATAGAATTTATGGGTTAAAATGCGGAGTTACGGTTAGTTAAATTTTACAAGGACTCAATTTATTATGAAATTCCTTATGAAATAAAAAATATTTTAATAAAAAATTCTTTTGAAATGTTAGAATCCTTGAGTAAGTATTTTAAAAATATTATTTCAATAAATTTTGATAATAATGTTAATTTTCATAAGTTCTTAAATATTTATGAAAATATTGATTTTAATTATAATGATTCTATTTTTGATATTAAATATGAATTTTTAAAAAGTCTTGATATAAACTTAGAAAA
>JBMFMO010000056.1:0-3421 GCA_049970635.1 Minisyncoccia bacterium
ATAACACCTGTGCTGAGGATAGTAAAAGAAGAGGTGAAAAAATGAACTTAAATGATAAGGAAGAAATAATAAAAGAAATTGAAATAATAGAAGAAATTGAAAAAAATACTTTAATTAACTTACACTTTATTTTTAAAAATTCTTTGAAGGACTTCAACACATCGGTAGATAGAAGTTTAAATTATTTAGATAAAATAGTTCTCCCCATTATAATGGCAAGTAAACAAGAGAAATCTTATAATCCTTTTTCTGAAATTATCGAAAAATATGTGATTCATATATTGATTGATAAATTTGAAAAAATAGGGTATAATCTTTTACCGTTAGGATATTCTTCAGATTTAACTCTTGAAAATGAGGAACATGTATTAAACATAGACGTAAAAACTGCAAATATTGAAAATCTATCAGATTTTAAAAATACAATTAATGTAGGAATTAACCAAATGTCTCATGTAGCCAAATTATCATTGAATGGGTATGAATTAAACCCACCATTTTATGTTTACCCAAATATTCCTCCCTTCTATGAAAAAGATAGTAAGAAAAAACTAATATTAACTTATGGCTTAATGTTCATTTATCCATCTTATCAGGATTTAATTAATGAAATTAGGGATGATTATATTGACCTACTTGGTTTGTTTAAGGGGAAAGTAGAAGATGTTTTGGTTTCAATTTTATCTGAGAAGTATAAAATTTCTCGTGAAGAAATAAAAAAATTACTTGAAGAAAGACCTGAAATGGCCAGATACTCTAGAGAAGATTTAATTGCGGAAAGTTTGATACGTGGTGCATTCGTTCATAAACTTGAAAAGGAGAATATATTTGAAAGTTTAAAGATATCTGAAGATGATAAGAAGAAAATTGAAAAATTTGAATCCAAACTTAAAGAATTTATAAATAAATTGAGAGATAAGAATATTAAACCCATCGCTATCATTGCAATTTCTTTACCAAATGGATTACTTAAGGACAAATATATTGATAAATTCGTAAGTGGAAAAGATTATGCGAGATCTGCAAGATATTATTATGAAGACGGTATATTTGAAATATTGAAAGAAAAAACAAAGGAAGAGTTTCCAAGAGTTATATTTATAGATATAAATGAAAATTATAAAACCGAATTAAAAAAATATTTTAAACATATTTATGTTTTGAATTATAAGGTTAAAGAATTATGAAAGATATAATTCTATATGGTGATGTTTACGCAGCCCTCGGGCATCTTGAAAATAATTCAATCGCTGTAGCAATAACTTCACCTCCATATTGGAAACAAAGAGATTATAAATTCAAGGGACAAATAGGACAGGAAAAGACACCTGAAGAATATATTGGACGATTAGTTGTAATATTTAACAGACTCCGTCAAAAACTCAGAGAAGATGGTGTTTTTTTCCTCAATATTGGAGACAAATATCTGAATCAGTATGGTAAATCTCATCTCCTCCAAATCCCATATAGATTAGCATATCATATGGTTAAAGATGGCTGGTTGCTGGAAGATATTATAATTTGGTATAAGCCAAATCACATGCCATCTTCAGTAGAAGATAGGTTTACAAATACATATGAACCTGTATTGGTATTTACGAAAAACAAAGAAAACATTTATCTTAAAAAGACAAGTAACGTTTTGAAAATACCTTTACAGCCTACTCCATGGAAACATACGGCAGTATATCCGGAGAATTTAGTAAAAGAATTGCTAAATCGTGTAAATTTAAAAGATGATGATTTAATATTGGATCCTTTTGCTGGAACAGGAACTACCGCAGTGGTTGTTAATAATATTAGAAGCAATATGAAATCAAAGAGAATTAACTCTATATTGATAGAAAAAGGAGAGGAATTCATAGAAATAATTAAACAAAGAACCAATATAAAAAATATTATTCAATTAGATGATATTTCATATCATTTTTCAGCAGTAAAGGAAGAAGATAATTTACCAACTCGAGAAGAAGTCATTATAATGGAAGATAAGTATGGAGAAGTTTATATTGCAGAAAAAACAGAAGAATTTTTATCCGCATTGAAAGGAATAACTACAATGGAATTTAAAGATTTTCACAGAGAAGACGCGTTATATTTTTTTTGTGTTAAAAACTGGGATTTGAATGCATTATATTACATTCATACTATATTTAATTATGGATATGTTTTAAGAAATATGATAGTTGTTTCTGATGAAAATGGATGGTTCCCAATTTTTATGTTTGCCCGTGACAGTACCAGAGTTGCATACAAATTTTATCTTGATCGAATACGGGTTAAACCTAAAATAAAAGAAAAAAGAATCTGGACAGAAAGTAAATTTATTGGAATGAAAGTTATTGATATCTCCGGAAAAGATGCTATAAATGGTCGGATAATAAAAATATTAGATAAATATGATGATGGCTTTCCAAGGATTGTTGTAGTTCAATGGAATGGAGATGCATCCATAGAATTCGTGGTTCATCCGGATAAGGATGAATTTGTGATGGAGGGGCTAAAATTTTTTTGCCCTAAATGTAAAGCAGAATTGACAGATCCTTATGATCCTATTGGGGATAATGTTTGTCAAATATGTGGAACAGGTTTATGGAAAAGTATTGATACTATACCTATAATACAAGAGCCGGAAGATATTTTAGAATACGTCAGAGAACTGGAAAAAAGCGAATACTTTCTTGGTGAAGTTATAGATATAAATGATTTAAAGAAAAAGAAAATGCCATCCAAAAGTAAATTTTCATCATTAGAAAAGATAAATTGGGGGTCATCTCCTGGAGCCAGAAAAATAATGCTTGGAGAATATTTCACAAAAATGCGCCTTTACAGAATAGATCAACCAATTGTTGCACAATATTTAACTTTGCTAAGAAAATCAAAAAATATGAATATTCAAGACATAATAAATAAACTTCCTAAAAGATATTACCATACAGTTGGTCATTGGTTTAGAAAAGATTTTGGGGGCTCGGTTCCTATTCCTAACGATATCAAATTGATAAAAGAAATTTTTGGTATACAAGATGGTTTATTGAAAATTTTAGAAAGAACAGCTTTAAAATTTCAAACAGTAAAAGCTTCAGTTAAGGGAAAAAATCCAGGTGATTTTATTAATATTAGAAATATAAATGGAAATTTAAAAGATTTTTTAAGAATATTATATATTCCTTCCTACGAATATATAAAAATGATTAATAAAAAAATTTAATTTTACACACTCATAATTTTATAACTTTAAAAATTACAAAATGTTTTGTTCAAATTAATTACCCATTAAAAAGATAATCTCTTTTATTTTTTTTGCGACGTCTTTCCCTTTATCAGTTAAATAAATCAGATTTCTTGCAGGATACTTGGAACTATCGATCCTTGATTCAGCAAGGCCTAGTTCCTTAGCCTTTTCTATGCTTGAATATAA
>JBMFMO010000057.1:0-3223 GCA_049970635.1 Minisyncoccia bacterium
CTCTTATTACACATGCTGCTTCCCATAACCAGTTTTCAAGATCATTTAGATTATTGTACATCATAAATTAATCTAAAAACTCTCTTATAAAGTTTTTTACCCATTTGTTTAATATTGTAAATTTTTTAAAAAATAAAAATTATTCTTTCTTTGATCTACTCATATTGCAATATCTATGAGTTAATCTAGCATTTTCTGGAATTGTTTTTCCACCCATCCAATATTGCTTAATATGATCAATTGCTGCATCATCTATATTTTCGATTTTTTGACCACATATTGCACATGTAGGATCTTTTTCATAAAGTTCCTCTTTCAATTTTCGAGTAAAACATCGAGGTTCTTTTTTAGCTATTCCAATTATTTCTTGAAGTGTAAGTCTCCAAATGTCAAATCTTTTCGTTACCGTCTCTTTGCTACTTGTAGAAAGTACAATTGAATCTATGAAATTTTTGTTAGTGGTCATTAAATTAATCAATGCCTCTCGAATAGAGTCTAGATTTTGATAGACTATATTTTTATCTTCCTTAGAAAAACTCCACATTAAAATATCATATAACGAAGCATTAAATTTTTTAGTTTCCCAATGACCATTTGGATTTTCACCATCACCCATAATAAATCTTTTAAAAGCATGATCTCCAAGCAATGATTTAATAATTGAAACTGCATTCTTAAATGCTTTTCTAAGTTCTTCACTATTTTTTTCATCTATGTTTTGATATTTTTCCATTTCTTTATTAAGAAAATTTTTCATAGGTGGTTTATAATTAAGATAACTTTGATGATAGAAGCTAGCAAATCTAAGCACAAGTTCAACATCCCTCATCCTTCGTTCAGGTGCTTTTAAATTTAATAAATTCATAAAATCTTTATCCAAAGCTAATTCTTTTAATAAATCATTAAACGGTCCTCTGTAAACACAATTTCTTAACTCTTGATCATTTAATGAAACTGCACCTATATTCAATCTTTCAAATATTTCAAATTTTAAGTCTGGATCAGATTCTTTTTTAAAGGTAATTGTATGAATCGGATAAGATCTAATATGATCTTGCAATTTTTCATCAATTTCATTGTATTTTTTTCCATTTAACTCTAAAAATACTTTTACTCCAGTTAACTTAAATTCTTTTCCATCGGGAAATTTACCATCTATGAAAGAAAAAAAAGCAGTTAATCTTTGTTGTCCGTCAATAACATATTCTTTTCCATCATTTCCCTCAGACAAAAATATTATTGGAATTGGAATATTGAGTAAGGCTGATTCTATTAAACGTGAAGATTTTTTATTATCCCAAACAAAATATCTTTGAAAATCTGGTTGTAATATCAATTTACCTTTTTTATATTTATTATACAGTGATTCAATTTCAGGATCTGCTTTTTCTGTAAAAATTTGTCTGTTTGTAGATATAGGTTCTAAATCCTCTGTTTGTTTTTCTTCAAACTCTATTTCATCTCCTTCAGAATTATCCTTTTCGTCCATAAAATCACAAGAAGATAATATCTAAAAACATTATTAAATTTTATCATACTTCCCCAATTTTACAATTGAACATTTTTAAATCACAAAAATCAGGTTACTAGAGTTTTGCGTTAATTTTATACATTTAAATTATTGTTAAATATTCTATTTCCGAGGGATAATAAGTCAGCATCTTGGCACCTTCTTCTGTAATTAAAACAGTATCGGAATGTCTAAAACCTCCAACGCCTGGTATATATATACCAGGTTCTACTGTTAAAACCATACCCGGTTTAATTTCTGTTTGATCTCCTATATCTAAAAATGGAGCTTCATGAGCTTCTAGTCCAATGTTATGGCCAGAATGATGAAGAACAAAATCTAATACTCCTTCATCTTTAGCTATTTTTAAGGCAGCTTTATCTGCATCACTAAATTTATTTAAAGGTTTTAATTTTTCCATCGCAGCTTTTTGCATTTTTATTGCTATTTTATGATATTTTTCAAATTTTTCATTAGGTTTACCTAAAAATAAATTCCTTTCTAATTCACTATGATATCCATCAATATCCGCATTAGCCCCTGTTCCTAATATATCACCAATTTTTAAAGGTCTTTCAATACTAACTGAATGTGGAAAAGCTGAATGTTCTCCAACTTGTCCTCTAAATCCAGCACTTACAGGAAAAATACCAGTTGTAGTAGGAATATAATCCCTTCCCAATGTTTTTTTCATAACTATTGAGGCTTCTAAAGATGCTTTAGCTGAAATAACCCAATCAAACAATCCTTCCTCAGTGTAGTCTTGTAACAGTCTATGTGCTAAATTTCCCCATTTTATTGACTCTTTTATTAATTCTATTTCATTTGATGATTTTATTTTTCTTAAATCATATAATTCATCAAAAATATTATAAATTTTATTAAATTTAAAAAGTTCAGAAATATTTATACCTTTAAATCCCCAATAATTAGAATAAAAATTAATATTATCTACACCAATATTCTTATCTAAAAAATTTAATTCATTAAACCATTCTACAAATTTCTTAAATGGATGTACCTCTCCTGGATAGTCTAAGTAAGTGAAAAATTCACTAATAAAATTACATTGAGATTTAAAATGTTCTTTTTCAATTATGGGACCAAAAAAATAAACATTACCATTTTTATGAAAAATTATTGCCAAAGGTCTTTCTGTTTGTAAATAATGAACACCTAAAAAATATTTAATATTTACAGGATTGCTAATATAAATCCCATCTAACTGATATTTTTCCATCAAATTATAAATATTATTAATTCTAAATTTGTATTCTTCATAAGGTATTTTAAACATTACCATAAATAAATGTAAAATAACTACAATATTTAAATTTTTCTTCTACTGAGCTCAGTTGTATAGTCCCAAAACATTTGACTATAAAAAGGGGATCCCTTTATATGGGCTCTCTAAAACTCACTGAACGCAAAATCAGATACATCATTAGAGCAAAGAAAAACGGTCAAAGTTACAAACAGATCTCTACGGATCTTAAATTGAGCATTTCCACAATAAAGAGAGTATGGATTTATTGGTTCACTAATGAAATATTACCATTGAAGAAAGGAGGCAGGAAAATGAAAGATATCAATCCTGATGAAGAAAAATTAATAATTACAGCTTATAATGAGCAGTGAGCAGAAAGTAGGAGCAAGAAGACTGGAAAAAATAATTGAATACAGATATGGCCAGCATATATCACACAACGGATC
>JBMFMO010000058.1:0-3210 GCA_049970635.1 Minisyncoccia bacterium
GTATTGGACTGCTCCATAACACCTGTGCTGAGGATAATAAATAATGAAAGAAAGGTGGGATAATAAATTGACAAATAAATTGGATAACGAAAAAATTATAAAAATGAGCGATTCACAAATAGAAGAGATTAATAAGAAATTTAATGAAATATATAGAGAACTTTCTAAAAAAATAAATAAAAAAAAGTTTAAAAAAATTTTAAATAAAGAAAAAATACATCTAACAAATAATGACACTAATAAACAGAAGCCCGAGGTATTTACACAACAATTTCTGATCGAAAAAATATTATACAGTATTTTAGAATATAATCAGGATGAATTAACAAGAGAAAATATAGAAGAAATTCAAAACGCTGAAGGGCAAAGGTTTAAAGCACCAGATTATGAATTTATTATAAATGATGAAAAAATATTATTTGAAGCTGAAACTATAGGAAGTGATTTAAATAAACCAAAAAGTGGAATTAATCAAGTCCAAGATTGGCTTAATTATAAATCAATAAATAGTAATATAGGAGTGGCTACTAATGGATTAGAATGGGTATTATTATATTTTGATGAAATTGATAAAAAAGTAAAAACAGTTCAATCTATAGATCTTAGACCTATTTTTAACTTGTTTTTTTATAAAACTTCAATTGATAGTGAAACAGAAAAAAATATTCCTATATTAATAAATAAATTTTATTGGTATTTTTCAAGTGCTACAATATTAAATGCTATAAAAGAACATATACAATTTAAATTAAAAAAGAAAGAAACTATTACTAAGGAATTTTATGATATATTTATAGAGAAAATTTTTGGAGAAAAAAATACTCAAAATGAATCAACTCAATCTTCTTTAATTAATAATATAGTGGCCCCAGAAAATACCACAGAACTTGATAAAAAGAAATTTGTAATAATTTTAATGAATAGATTAATTTTTATAAAATTTCTTGAAGATAAAAATATAATTAAAAAAGGGTTTTTAAAAAATATTTTAAGAGATTTTAAAAATAGTCAAATTCCCGATACATTATACAACGCTTATTTTAAAAAGTTATTTTATGATGTTTTTAATAAAAAAATAAAAAATGAAAATTTACCAGATATATATAAAAAGATTCCATATTTAAATGGGGGATTATTTAGGGAGAATGTTAATAGAGAAATAGAATATAATATTGAAAATAATGAAATTTTAGAAGAGATAATTAATTTTTTAGAAGAATATGATTTTACAGTTTCAGAAAAAGAAAATAACAATAAAAAGGAAATTAATCCTGATATTTTAGGATATATATATGAAAATACAGTAAACAAATTGACATCAGGTGGTAAAAAAGAGCTTGGCGCATATTACACACCTGACTATATTACAATGTATATTGTAGAAAAAACATTGGAACAATATATCTTGAAAAAATTCAATACAATATTAAAAAATTACGGATTAAACGAAGAATTAAAAAAAATTGATGATATAAATAAATTTATAATTCCCAAAGATGCTTTAGAAAATTTGCTTGATGAGATAAATTCACTGAAAATATTGGATCCAGCAGTAGGTAGTGGTCATTTCTTAATTTCAGCTCTCAAATACCTTTCAAATATAAAATTAAGAATTTATAAATATCTTGATCTAGAAATAAATTTATTTAAAATTAAAAGGGAGATAATAATAAATAACTTATATGGAGTAGATATAGATGGAACTGCTATAGAATTGGCTAAACTTAGATTATGGCTTTCATTAATTGAGGAAGTAGAAAAAAAAGAAGATATTGATATTTTGCCTAACATTGAATACAATATTGTTCAAGGTAATTCCCTAATTGGTTACATTGATATAAACACTATTAAAACAATATTTACTTCTGATTATGAGGAAATTAATAACAAATTAGAAAATTTAAAACAAAAAATAAAAAATTATAAAACAAATTCTAATATTAATGAAAATGAAAGATTAAAAAAAGAGATTGAAAAAGAATTAAATGAAATTAAAAATAAAATTAATGAGTCATTTAAAACGAAATATAATATCGACTGTTTAGATGCCAATACTGAAATTATGTTTCATTGGCCAATTGAATTTTATGAAATTTTTTTAAAATCTAATGATAATGGTTTTGATATTATAATTAGTAATCCTCCTTATGGTAATCTATTAACCCCAACAGAGAAAAAAATTATTGATTATTCAGATAATAAAAATGAGATTGCTGATGTATTTCTTAATAGATGTATCAAATTAAATAAAAACGGAGGATATTTATCATTCATTATGACATTTGCTATCACATTTAGTAAGGATTTTTCTAAAACAAGGTTAAATTTAAAAAATAAATATGAAAAAACTGAAATTTATACATTTGATAGAGATAAATGCTACATTTTTAATGATATGTCGCAAAGTGTATCAATAATAGTAGCAATAAATAAAAATGAAAATAATAATGGAAATATTTTTACATCCCGATTTTTAAGGTCATTACCTGAAGATCTTAAAAAAATAAACGTTCAATTCAGTAATAATTGGTTACTTACAGAAAATGGATTTTCTTCAAAATTTGAAGAAAAACATAGGCTACCTAAAATAGGAGATGAGATAATCTTAAAAATATTAAGTAAGTTGAAAAATTATAATCTCAAATTAAAAGATATAATTTTAGATAACAAAGATGAGGGAAATAAAGTCTGGATTAGGATAAGTGGAAATTATTGGTATAATGCCTGGGATTGGAAACCATATAATAGTAGTCAAATACAACCAATTACAATAAAAAGAGATATGGAAAATTTTTTTATTGTAGTTATTAACTCTAACTTATTTTACTTATTCATGAGAGTTTATGGTGATGGGAGACATTTGAATTCTGATATATTAAAACAATTTCCTATCCCAGTTAATAGTGTAATTGAAAATTATAAAGAAGATCTCTCTCAAGCAAAAAATGAATTGATGGAATGCTTAAAAAATAATTTTGATAAAGAAAGAAATAGATTTATAACGAATAAATGTAAAGAAAAAATTGATAATTGCGATAAAATTTTACAAAATATTTATAATTTAACTTCAGAAGAATTAAATTACATTATTAATTATGATCTCGAAATAAGAAACCAAAATGCAAAAAATATAAATGATTCAAATATTGAATAATAGAAAATGAGGATTTAAAAGATTTGATGAAAAGATACAGCAAGCCAAGGGTATTC
>JBMFMO010000059.1:0-3063 GCA_049970635.1 Minisyncoccia bacterium
TGTAAAATTTAGGTTTATTTACATTTAATCCGTTAGATAAAATTAACGCAAAACTCTAGTTTAAGGAGTTACGGTTTTTATTTATTTTCAATAACTTCACAAAATGAAGATATTCTTTTAGATTCACTAAATTCTTCGCAAGCTCTCCTTCTAGAATTGTTACTTAATTTGGAAAACAATGTATCATCTCTCAATATTTCAATAATTTTTTTGGCCATTTCATCAATTGCTCCATTAGGAACAATGAAACCTGTCTCGCCATTTAATATTATATTTTTAAAAGAACCAACGTCAAATGCAACAACTGGTACTCCACTTGCCATAGATTCCAACGTAATCAAAGGAAAAGGATCCTCCCAAACTCCAGGAACAACTGTACATCTAGATTTAGAAATTAATCGTTTTAATTCATCTCTTTTTAAAAGTCCAACAAATTCGACATATTCTGATTTATCTTTGAAGTTGCCTGTTGCCACAAATCTAACTTCTGGGTATATAGATTTAATAATTTGTGCTAATTTGAAAAATATCTTATAACCTTTTATATGTGATTCACCACCATAGTATCCTACAATTTTCTCTTTCAATTCACTAGGCAAGAATTCATTACAATTAATACTATTTGGTATTATATAAATTTTATCCTGATAAATACCTTCTCTTACTAAATAATCTTTCATCTTTTTACTTGGCACAACTATGGATACGCTAGGCGAGTTTAGGAATTTTATCCGGTTATCCATTTTTTTGTGGAGTTTGGTATCATTGATTATTAATTTTCCAATCATGCTATAAGTTTTTATTAAAAAAGAACCAGATTTTAATGAATTTAATATACACTCCCTACAATTATTATTACTATACCCTGTACATCTCATATCATCCCATCTAAATAAAGTTAGCTTAGGACATATAGGCCACCAAATATGAATATAGACTATTATTTTCTTTCCTTGTTTTATCGATGCTTTTATGATAGAACTGTCAAAATCGTATTGTGCTATTATTAAGTCAGGGCTATATTCATCTATAATTTTTCTATAATATAGATAAGGAAATATAAAAGTGTCAGAAATCCAAAAATAAGCCCTAATGGTTCCAATTATTTTGTTGAGAAATCTTCCTAATTTAGATTTATAATAAGCACCAATAACTTCGTATCCTTTATTTTTCAGCATTGATATTGTTGTAGTTGCAACAACTGGTTCACCACCACTCCAATTACTATCTAGAACTGTTCCTACATACAAAATTTTCATTGATTAATTCCTCCTTAAATCTCTTTCTAATAAGTTTATTCGTTCAAAAAATAATCTATTAATATGTTTTGGAAAATTTTTTAAATCATATTTTAAAATGATATATACCAATTTAAAACCTTTTTTTATCGTTCCCTTTTCACCTTCAGTAATCGCCAAATAATTATATAAACGAATATTTGATATGTAAAACATTTTTATTATATCTTTCTCTCTATAATTTGTTGTTTCAAAAACAGAACATATATTTTTACCATAACTAAACCCTTCTTGCCACGGTCTCAAAAATATGATATTTTTATCATTATTTAGAATTTCCCAAAATTTTGTACCTGGATACGGAACAAATATAGAAAAATTTGCAGTTTTCAACCCTAAGTTTTTCGCTAATGCAATAGATTTTAAATCTGATTCAAAAGTACTTCCAGGTAGGTTTATTATAAAAAATCCTCCCACACTTTTTATTCCTATCCTTTTAGCCATTTGTATTGCATTTATTATAGTTTCTAATTTCTCTCCTTTATTTATATTATTAAAAACTTTTTCATCTCCAGATTCAACACCAAACATTATATGTTGGCATCCGGCCTCCTTCATTAAAAACAATAATTCTTCATCTATTCTATCGGCCCTTATACCGTTTCCAAATGAAAGATTTATATTCAGTTTTTTTCTTATAATTTCCTTAAGAATTTCTTTTGCCCTTTTTATATTTACAGAAAAATCATCATCTATTACATCAAAATTTTTCACCTTATAAGTATTAATTGCATATTCAATTTCCTCTACAACTAAAGATGGTTCTCTTGCTCTAAATTTACGACCAGAAATAAAAGGTACGGAACAATAATTACAAGCATAAGGACACCCTCTACTGGTTATAAGCGGATAACTTGTAAGATTATCTATACTATCGAAACTAGTGTAATCAGGAAAAGGAAGAGAATCCAAATTTTTGACATATCCTTCACCTGGATTTATCATTAACTGTATTTTTCCTTCTATTTGTTTTCTGTAAATAATTCCATTAATACTTGATAGATCCGATCCATTCGCTATTTCAACCATTATTAATTCTCCTTCTCCAACAACAGCAATATCAAATATGTCATTATTTTTCATAAAATTTATACCGTCTATTTTTATATGTGGATCTCCTGCTATTAAAAGCGCCTTACTATTAATTTCTTTAACTTTTTTAGCTATGGAAATACTTTCTTTTAAAGTGAAAGATTTAATAGATATACCGATAATATCAGCATTTTTAGCGGATAACAAACGCTCATCTATCCGTTTTGAATTATTGTTCAAATCTATTACTTTAACCTCGTGTCCTGCTTTTTTTAAGGTTGCAGATATGTAGCCTAAACCAGTATTAAATTCCCTTACCCAACCTAAAGGATCAATTAATATGATTTTTTTACTCATTTTATTTATCCCCCCTTTCCTTTAATATTCCATCAACTGCTTTATATACCATATCTGTATTCCAGTAATGCCATGAACCCCATCTTCCAACGGATTTTATACCATATGCATTTAATATTTTCATGACCCTTTCACGTACTTTATTGTGATTTAATGTATAGATAGGATATCCATACTTGTTAATCCATGTTTTAGCAAAAATAACTTTTTTTTCATCTCTTATAATACCAATATCTGCAAGATTTTTTATAACTGTAGAAGTTATTTTATTAATATCTATGATCTCTCCTTTCGGGACAGTTATTTCAGCTATTAGACTTGATTTTTCTTTGTTTTTGCTCGGGAATAATGAGCTCATCCAAGTATATCGATGAAA
>JBMFMO010000060.1:0-2798 GCA_049970635.1 Minisyncoccia bacterium
CCTTTATTGTATTTAGGTTTACATATATGAATTAGAATCGATTCTATGTCTTTTGCTTGTTTATTGTCGTGTGTTATTATATAAGCAAATTTATTCCATTTGTCATTGAGTCTTGTCGATCTATTATGACCGTTTCGTATTCGGTCATATAAGTTCTTACTATGACCTATATAAACAAGTTCATCATCATTAAATAATAAGTAAACACCATTTTTCTTATTAACTTTATCTTTAATATATTTCTCTTCTAAAAGTTCTTTTGGTATTGGGTCAACTCCATGATCACTAAATCCTTGTGCATCTATAATAATGTGACACTCATCCATCCAATTCACAACAATATTTGTAAATTTATATTTAAAAATAATTTTAATTAAATTTGAATATTTCATTCAGCACGCCTCTTTTTTAATCTTTCAAGCTGATCTTTCAGATAATTTAGTTTTGTGATATAATCATCTATTGTTGAGAGGATTGAAGCGATTTGTTGCTGTTCTGGAAGAGGGGGTAATGGCATGTAGAGTTTTTTATTATATCAGCTGTTTGCTTGAGTGGTCTGTTTTGCGAACTTTTTCAAATTTAGGTTTGAGAATAAATAATAAAAAATTCTGTTTCAGCATGCTCTTCTATTCTATTTTCTATAAAAGGCTTATATTTTTTAATGAGTTAAAAGCTGTGGTGTTAACAATTCTTGAAGATTTGTGTTTGCCATAAAGCATTTATGCCTTTACCTTATGCAGTATCGCAATGCCAGAAATTATCAGGAACGTTGAGATAAGCATAGGCACCGGAGATACATGCATAAATATAATCGAATAAATAGCAACCCCAAATAGCTCCAGATTTGCAAGGATGTTTGCCGTGTCTATTACATTCGCCTTTGCTTTCCTGACAAAATGGAAAGAGTAAAGATCGCTAAGCCAGCCCAGAAAGAGGAGCAAGCCAGCAAATATTATATACTTCAAAAGGTTTGGGTTTAAAAGCAACCCAACATTATGTGCTTCAAAAATCAGTATTATTGGTAAGGTGAATATAAATTCCATAACAAACTCAGCAAGCATGAAGCTGCCTGCTGTGTAGCCGAGATACATAGGATAAAACGAATAATAGATTGCCAATGCGTAAATAGCAACGATCAAACACATCACTCCAAGATATACAATGCTTATGCTACGAATAGGCGTTAAAAAATTCGATTCGAGCATAAGCGCCAGCACAACAATTGCTGTAGCAACAAAGTAGCTTATGCCAACTTTGCTTCTGTTGAACCTTTTTACCATAAATGCGAATATGAATGTGCTTACATATGTGCTAGAAATGGTAAGTGGAAAAAGGTCACTGTATGTAAATGCATAAAGCGAGAATATTGTAAACAGCGCATATAATGCTCCTTCTACAAAAGCATACCAAAGCATCTTTCTGCTGAACAACACTTTGCCTTTGTATGCTGAAGTCGACACTAAAACAAATAATCCGCTAAAGAGTATTGCAAATACATAGATAAAAGGCAATGACAAAAGGTATGCAGCTCCGCTTATCCCAACGCTAGTATATAAAGCAATATCCCACAAGGAATATGCTACCGATGAGAATAGTGCCGCTGCATAGCCATATCTTATCATGTTTGCCCTTAATTTGGGAGAGTTCTTTTCCATAGTGACATCCACCCACCATAAATGGTGTGGGCTTCCTTTGCATTCATGCTCACCACTTCGTGCAAAGGATGTGTTTTATCGGTTCTCAATTCCTCGAGAACCGCCTCATATTGAGGTCTTACACTCTCCCCCTGAGCGTAACTTCCCCTCTGCCCAAGGGTAGCTTTTGATAAAACTTTTTCTTCTGGGTCGCTCCATTTATCTTCTGTTTTAAAAAATCGTTTTACTTTATCTTTTGGCGCTGTATTTAAATAATAGATTTTGTCTTCCTTTTCATCTATTCTTATATATCCTTTCTCTAAACCGATTTTTATATAATCAACCATAGAATACACAAATATCATGTATAAATGATGTTTAAAAAAAAATAATTACCAAAAATCAATCTTCGCTACGATCAGCCGGTCCATTAACATATTCGTTATATTCGTTTATTGTTCTTAATAGTTCATCCACATTCCACTCTAAATTTTCAGATTCTTCGTTAAGTTTTTTCAAATTATCTTCGCTAACAAAACCTTCCATTCTTTTAATCAAACTTCTTATTTTTTCTAATCTGCTATAAATTTCATCTAAGTAATCATCCGATGTTGTCATTTTTACACCAATTATATTTAAGTGATGTCATTTTAAATAAGTTTAAATAATTTAAAACGACTACCATAAATATTAAATTATGAAGAAACTTATATTAAAT
Source organism: Minisyncoccia bacterium (assembly GCA_049970635.1). GTDB lineage: Bacteria > Patescibacteriota > Minisyncoccia > UBA6257 > HR35 > JBMFMO01. Next base: position 2,353 of record JBMFMO010000060.1, read on the forward strand.
TCATTAAAACCCATAATTCCAAGCGATGATAAAACGTGGGAAATTTTTGAAGAAGCAAACCAAATAAACGAACCATTTTTTCTTCTTTTCAAAATATTCAAACCTTATGATTTCTTAATAAATTTGCCAAACACAATAAAAGATTATAATAAAAACATAATTTTTGTGAAAAATAAGCAATTAGAAAGAGACATAGTGAAAATAGATAAAGATGACAACGTAGTTGAGTTTTTATTCAAGCCTTCGCTTGATTTTTACGAACCGTTTGCTTTATTTTATAAAGGTGGAAACGTTGATCATAATATTGAACGAATGCTGAAAAGAATTGTTAAAAACGGAGATTATGAAATAAAAAAGGTTGAATAATATGGAAGCGATTATATTAGCTGGTGGCAAAGGAACAAGACTTGGAAATTTAACCAAAGATAAACCAAAATCTTTGGTAG
>JBMFMO010000061.1:0-2786 GCA_049970635.1 Minisyncoccia bacterium
ATAGGCAAGCGCCATTGCAAGGCCGAGCATATAGGCAGGGGCATGAAGATAAATTACAAGGAATATTGGGAATCCGGCAATAAGCGCTTGGTAGCCTGCATCAGCGAAGAATGCAGAAAGCAATATGAGCAAAACATCTCTAGTAAGCCATCTACGCATGAGCTTATTATAGCGTCAAGGTTTAAAAATGATTAAATAAATTAAGGATTGTAGCTTTGTTTGCAGCAACATATGCTTTTAAATATTCATTGAAAAATAAGATGTGATTTTATGGAATGGTATGAAAGCCTTGAAAAGCAAATATCTACACTATTTGATTTGTATAAGAACCGAAATGAATTTGAAGATCAGTTCGAGAACTTTATAGCTTTTATTAAAAGCTTGAGTGGGGTAATCTATTTTACTGGTGTGGGTAAAAGTGGGTTTGTAGCAAAAAAAGTAGCAAGTACTTATAATTCGCTTGGGATTAGGAGTTTTTTTATAGACCCTGTAGATACACTACATGGTGATATGGGAATATTTAGCAAAGAGGATGCAGCAATTTTTATATCAAAAAGTGGTGAAACAAAAGAATTATTTAAGTTGTTTGATGAACTTAAGAATAGGGGAATAAAAATAATAGCTGTGACTGCCAATAGAAATTCATATATTTCGGAAAATGCAGACCTGCAGTTGATTATACCGATTAAGAGTGAGGGTGATTTTCTAAATGATATTGTCCCATTAGCCTCTACTATAACTTTCGAAGCAGTTTTGCAATCGCTAGCTGTAGAAATAGCATCTTCAAGAGGATTCACCCTAAAAGATTTCTTATATAGGCACCCAGGGGGTAAAATTGGAGAAACTGAGGTGCATTAATTGAAGCTTGAATACCTAATAGTTCAATGCGGTGGTTTGGGATCAAGAATGCAGTATCTGACAGCAAACAAACCAAAATGCCTTATCTCTGTTTTTGGAAGCCCGTTAATTTTGCATCTAAATTCAATCTTTAATAAACCTAAATTTATTATTATTGGTAAATATAAATACCAGGTGCTTAAGAATTATCTCAGGCTCTTTGAAGACAAAATAAATTTTATTACAGTTTATTCTAAAGGAAACGGCTCTATTGCTGGAATCAAAAAGGCATTGAACTATATACCATCAAATAAGCCTTTTGGAATAGTCTGGTCAGATATCTTATTTACTAAAAAATTGCGAATTCCAAATATTAAAGAAAATTATATTGGCATTACTAATAATAGCTATTGCAGGTGGACTTTAAAAAATGGGAAACCTATTGAAGAGGGTGGCAATAAAAATGGCATATTCGGATTTTTTATCTTTAGAGATAAAGAAGAAATAAAAAACTTACCTACTTCTGGTGAATTTGTTAAATTTTTAAAGGAATCAAATATTCCCCTCAAATCCTATATGGTGAATAATGTATATGAGGTTGGCAGCTTAGAGAAATACAATATATTGTTAAAAGAAAAAGGTAAGGAAAACACAAGATTTTTTAACGAAATTAAAATCAAAGATGGCATAGTAACTAAAATTGCAAGATACAAAGAATTCGATGAACTGATCAAAAAGGAATCTGATTGGTATAGATATGTAATGAAAAAAGGTTACAAAAACATACCTAAAATTATTAGCTTAAACCCATTGAAAATGGAATTCATAAATGGCAAGCATCCTTTTGAGATTAACAGTGCTTCAATTGCTGATAGAAAGCAGATTCTTAACCAAATAATTGATGCACTGATAAAACTTCATGAAATCGATGAAGCGGCTTATGACTTAGAAGAGGATATAGAAGTTCTTGTAAATAAAACAACACATAGATTAAACAAGGTAGAGCCTGTTTTGCCAAAGAACAATATGGAAGTTAATGGTAAAAAAATTAATATAGGATATAAAGATTTAAGCAAAACAATTACTAAGGCTTTTCGTAAAATACATAAATCTTATAATTTCTGTGTTATACATGGAGATCCTACTTTTTCAAATACCATAATAACTAGACATAATGAAATAAAATTTATAGACCCAAGAGGATATTACGGGAAAAAGACAATCTATGGTAACCCAATTTATGATTTTGCAAAATTGTATTATTCCTGCATAGGAAATTATGATCAGTTTAACCTAAGGAATTTTAGACTAACCTTGGATTTAAATCAAAATAAAGCCAGTATAAATATTGCATCAAATAACTATGAAGAAGCAGGTTTGGAGGTTTTTAATGAGAGATTTAGTAAATCAGAGATTAATGATATAAAAATTATGCATGCACTTATATGGATAGCACTTACTGGTTATGTAATCGATGATTATGATTCTATAATTGGGGCATATCTTAAAGGCCTTTTAGAATTGAAAGAGGTAGCAATTATATGAAGCTGAAGCTGTCAAATCTTAAAAAGACCTGGCTAATAGATATAGATGGCGTTATATTTAAACATAATGCATATTTAAAATACTATAAAAAAAATAAAAATGACAGGCTATTGCCAGGTGTAAAAAGATTTTTCAAAAAAATTCCAAGTGACGATTATATTATCCTATTAACCTCTCGTAATAAAAAATTTAAAGAATATACAATTAAGCAACTAAGTTATTATGGAATTAGATTTAACAAAATATTGTTTGATTTGCCTGTTGGAGAAAGAATATTAATAAATGATATAAAACCAAATGGTCTTAAAACTGCAATCGCAATAAATTTAAAAAGAGATGGGGGATTTATTAAGCAACTTAAATTTATATCAGCAAGGTGATTTTATTTCTATACTATCTAAAGG
>JBMFMO010000062.1:0-2763 GCA_049970635.1 Minisyncoccia bacterium
TATCTGCCTTAGGAACAGGAGGTTTTATTGGCTTAATAAATGGAATAATAATTGGATATGGAGAAATTCCCCCTATTATTACCACTTTAGGAATGATGAATATAATTAGGGCTTTAATCTTTCAAGTATTAGGAGGAAGATGGATTACAGAAATTCCTGAAAACCTAAGAATTATTGGGATTGGGAGATTTTTAGAAATTCCCATCTCTATATGGATTGCTATTGGTTTAATCATTTTCTTTTCATATTTCTTAAGATCACGTCCTTTAGGGCGATATATTTATGCGGTAGGGAATAACGAAGAGGCTGCACGAGTTTCTGGGATTAATTCAAGGGTTATACGGCTTTTAGTTTATGCAATCGGAGGAATATTGGCTGGTTTTAGTGGGGTTCTTTATGCAACTCGAACGGGTATTGTTCAAACGAATACAGGTATGGGATTTGAATTAGATGTAATAGCTGCAGTAGTTTTAGGAGGAACAAGTATTCGAGGGGGAAAAGGAACTATTGTGGGAAGTCTCTTAGGAGCAATATTGGTAGGAATAATTAAGAATGGTATGGTTTTACTTAATGTTCCCGCTCTTACTGAAGGTTTAATTATTGGCCTTTTAATTATAGGTTCTGTAATAATTGATCTTATTAAAACTCAGGGGGGTTAATTTATGAAAAAAATCTGGAGCATAATCTTAGAAGACCGTTTTTTATTTTTATCATTAATAGGGCTTATAATTTTTATTATTTTTTCTTTAAAAGTAAAGGGGTTCTTTAGCCTGTATAATCTTACAAATATGACACAATACGCAGTAGAATTAGGCTTATTAGGCTTAGCTGAAATGTTTGTTATAGTATCTGGTGGTGGAAGTATTGACCTTTCTGTTGGTTCTATGATGAGTCTTTCTTCTATGGTTTTAGGAATATTAGTAGGAAAATTGGAAGTAAATCTCTATTTTTCAATTATCTTGACATTATTAGTAGGAATAATTATGGGAACTATAAATGGCTTCCTCGTTAGTTATATTAAAATTCCAGCTTTTCTTGCTACTTTATCTACTCTTTTTATTTATAAGGCTTTAGCCTTAATTATTGCAGTAGATCCTCGTTTTGGACCGAATCCAATGCCTGTGTCTACTTTCCCTGAGTCTTTTTATTTTGTTGGTCAATATAAAGTAGGGGGTCAAATACCTTTTCAAGTCATTTTTATATTTATACCTGTATTGCTTATATGTCATTTTCTTCTTTCCAAAACTTCCTTTGGGAGAAAAATTTATGGCGTAGGGACTAATGAAACTGCAGCTCTTTTTTCAGGAATTAATATAAAAAAGATTAGATTTATTGCCTTTATCTTTTCTGGGTTTTTGAGCGCTTTAGCAGGATGGATTATTACTTCTCGTATAGCTAGTGCTCGTCCTGACATTGGTAGCGGCTATGAACTTCAAGCTATAACTATAGCAGTACTCGGGGGAGTGAGCATTACTGGAGGAGAAGGAACAGTTTTAGGGGTTTTAGCAAGTATTTTAGTTATAACCTTAATATATAATGGAATGCAATTAGCGGGAATCCATCAGATTTGGCAGTTGGGAGCGCTAGGACTCATTCTCATTGGAAGTGTATTACTTAATAAGTTACTTCTTCAAAAGTATTAAGGAAGCAAAAATGAGATACTTGTGCTTTCTTCTTATTTTATTGCTCCTTTTTATTTTTTTCCTTAAAAATGTACATTCCTTTACTTCTCCTGTAAATTTTCAAATAAATAAAGGGATTTTAAAGCCGCAATATATGCAAATTTTTAATTTGCAAGTAAAAACATAAAGAGCCTAACTAGATTTAGTTTAAGAGATTGCTCTTTATAGATTTTTTGATTTAATTTTGAAGAAGGTAGTATAAAATAATTTTGTGTATAGAAAGAAGGGATAAAATGTCCTCCCGATAGACATGTTAAAACTAAAAATCTAAAATCAGGAGGGCATATATGGAGAAGAAATACAAACTTCTTAAAGATATTATACAACATCCTGAGAAAAAGAAATACTTTAGGGAGAGATAAAAGATATAAAAATACCAAGAACAAGAGAGAAAAGTTTTAAGTCAGCATTGTGAGATGAGATATTCTCCTACAGAGGAAGGGCATAAAGAGGTGTTAGGATTTTGGATAATAGTCCGCAATGGAGAAAGCGCAATAGAGAGGATCAGAGGAACCACTATTATTTGTTGGTGATGGATTATCTGGCTTAGTTCCAGCGATAAAGGAGGTATATCCAAAAGCAGAGTTTCAGATTTAGTAAATAGCTGGGAGAGAGATTTGGATATATTAACAACAAAGAGGTAAATTAGTAATTTTATATTAATGGCTTAATCCATCTATTTGAGGGGAGTCTTCCAGTTCTGCTCAAATATCTTCTAAAAGATTTTTAGAAGAAATACAGAAAAAGGTACTTCTGTTCCCATATAAAGAAGAATTAAACTAGTTCTTGAATTCATAAGCCTTAAATCTTTTAACATAATAAATATGGGAATAATAGCTATTCGGGCGAGAAATATGCGAGCCCTGCAGTAACATAAAGATACAAAGCTTTTCTTAAAGGGAATCTATATCTTGATAATATAAAAGCCATAAAGTGATGCAGAGCGGTATATACTCTGTTATCGGTAGTCACCAGAGAGCTCATTCTATTTCTTCTTTTATCCATAATTTTTCGCTTTTTACCCATTCAGTAACTATCTGTTTGTAATTATCCTTTATTTTGTATAATTTGTCTTTTTCCG
>JBMFMO010000063.1:0-2742 GCA_049970635.1 Minisyncoccia bacterium
ATTTTTGAGCTTTTAGGATACTAAAAAATTATTTTAAATTAATGATTTTTTAATAATTAGATTTTTCTATTAAAGAGTGAAAGTAGTTTTTTATAAAAAGAAGTGTGAAGGGAAGATTTTGGTTTTTAAGATCTGTTATTTTTCCTTATAAAGAGTAATAAAAAATATAGATTTTAAGAGGGTTTTTTAAATGATTCTTTTTCTTTCCTTTATTCTTTCTTCCCTTCTCCAATTAGTTTTAAGAATTCTTCTTCGTTTAATATTTTTATATTATATTTTTGAGCTTTGTTAAGTTTTGAGCCAGGATTTTTTCCTACAACAAGATAATCAACTTTTTTACTAATAGCATCAACTGCTTCTCCTCCTAATTTTTCAACTATTTCTTGCGCTTGACTTCTTGTATATTTTTCTAATTCTCCTGTAAAGCAAAATATCTTCCCTTTTAATGGTCCTTCTTTAACAATTATTTCTTCAGTAATTTCAACACCATAATCAGTTAATTTTTGCAAAAATACTTTATTATTTTCATTTTGAAACCAGTTATAAATACTATCAACTAATTGAGGGCCAAAACCATAAATTTTATCATACTCTTCTTTCCTTATATTTTTAGCAATATTCCATAAATCTATAGGTTTTTTAATTTCTCCTTTCCTTTTAAAAAATTCTCCTAAAATTTTTGCATTTTCTTCTCCTATATGTAAAATTCCTAAACTATAAATAAACCTATGAAGCGGAATTTTTTTTCGAGAATTTATACTTCGCAAAATATTACTTTCTGAAACAATATCAAAACCGGGAAGCTTTCTTAAATCCCCTTGTTTTAATTTAAATAAATCAGCAGCATCTTGTATTAAATTATTATCTAAAAGTTTATCAACAATTTTAGGACCTAAACCAACAATATCAAATGCTGGCTTAGATATGAAGTGATAAATTTTTTCTCTTTGTAGTGCAAAGCAATTTGGATTTGTACATTTATAATATGCCCCTTCTTTTACAACCCTACTATTACAAACAGGGCAATTTTTAGGAAACTTAAATTCTTTCTCGCTTCCTGTTCTTAAATCTTTTATAACCTCTACTACTTGCGGTATAACATCTCCTGCTCTTACCACTACAACTGTATCACCAATCTTTATTCCTAATCTTTTCATTTCATCTTCATTATGCAGGCTCGCACGAGAAACAACAACTCCACCTATTTCAACTGGTTTTAAAACTGCTACTGGGGTTAGTATTCCTGTCCTACCAACTTGTACAATTATATCTTCTACAATTGTTGTTGCTTGTTTTGGGGAAAATTTGAATGCTATTGCACCCCTTGGAGCCTTCCCTACTACCCCAAGTTTATCAAAAATATCATTTTCATTTATTAAAACAACTATTCCATCGATCTCAAATGTTAAGTCATCTCTATGTTTTTCCCAATAATCTCTAAACTCTTTTACCTCTTTCAAATCCTTGCACTTTTTAGTATGTGGGTTTGTTTTAAATCCTATTGCTTTTAAAATTTTATGTTCTTCTTCATGTGTTTTTTGACCTAAATCTGTAACTAAATCATAAGCAAATGAATCTAATTTCCTTTTTGCTGTTTCTTTTGGATCCAATTGTCTTAATGATCCTGCAGCAGCATTTCGTGGGTTAGCAAATGGTACTTCATTATTTTTTAATCTTTCCTCATTTAATTTATTAAAATCAATCTTATGCATAAAAACTTCTCCTCTAACCTCAATTTTTTTAGGATATCCATTTTCAAAATTTTTAATTATCTTCTCATCTAAACCTTCATTTTTTAAATTTTCAATAATTTTTTCTATTGGCAAAAGCTTTAAAGGTATAGCTTCTATTGTTTTTACATTTTGCGTTACATCTTCACCTAAATAACCATCTCCTCTTGTAGAACCTATGTTTAAAATTCCATTTTCATAAATTAATTTAATTGCTAAACCATCTATCTTTAATTCTGCATAATATTCAAATTTTATATCTTTTGGTAAAAGTTTTAAATTCCTTTCATTCCAGTTTTCTAAATCTTCTAAAGAAAAAGCATCATTAAAAGATAGCATAGGAATCTCATGCCTAACTTTTTTAAATTCTTTTAATGGAGCACCACCTATCCTTTGAGTTGGAGAATCTGGGGTTATAAATTGAGGAAATTTTTCTTCTAAATCAAAAAGCTCTTTTTTTAAAGAATCCTCAACCTCTATAGGCACCAATTCTTTATTCAAAACATGCCTTGAATACCTATATTCATTAATCAATTCTTTTAATTTTTCAATTCTTTTTTTTGCTTCTTCTGGTGTTAATTCAATCATTTTTGTTCTGCTGCTTCAAAAACAAGAGTCCTTTCAAATCTTCCTTTTTTACCTGTTGATAAAACTTTTTCAATAACCCCTTTGCTATTCTTTTCTTCTTCATATAAAAAATTATAGCTTTCTTCTTCACTCTCTATACTACAATTTCCTTTCTCTTTTTTCTGTTCCCCATGTTCTTCATGTTCTTCATGACTAGAGCATCGACCTTCCATAATATCTTCATTACCTTTAAAATCTTTTAAAAATCTTAATTCTAATCCTGCTTCTGAATTTCCTATTGCTTGATAAGAATCTGTTGTTTCTTTTAATGAAACCAATTGGTGGGTTAATGGAGATAATGTTATAAAAAGAACAACCATTCCTCCTAATAATGTAAAGACTGTTATTAAAATTATCTGTGCCTTTATTGAAGACATTTTGAGGT
>JBMFMO010000064.1:0-2666 GCA_049970635.1 Minisyncoccia bacterium
TCTTCTATAGGGCTCAATTACCATTGTCCTAAAATTTCCCTCTCTATCTCTAGGTACTTTGAGATCATCTATGAAACCATATTTTGTATTTAATGTTCTTGTATATGTTCCATTCTGGGTTCCTCGGTTCTTTTTTATGAATATTTCCCCCTGTCTATGTTCATTATTGTTTAAAATGTTTTTTAGAGCCTTTCTCACTATTTCCGAAAATATTTTACACAGATTTTTTATATTTTTTATGCCTTCTTGATTGGAATTTTGCCCAAGGAATTATCTTTTAACCTTTTACACAAAATTTTTAGCCGCTATCTGAATAAATTAAAAAGTAAAATTAAAGTAAATTTATTTGTCCTTTGATAAAATTTTTTCATATAATTCTATTAAAGATTCATTAACGACAGGATAATCAAAAATTTCTGTCGCTCTTTTTTCATTATTAATTCCTATATATTTTATATCATCATAATTTATATAAATATCCCAAAAAATATTCCATATTTGTTCAATATATTTTTCTATATCCAGATCATTTTCTATATCTGGAGGAGTAAAAAAGAATCTAGTTCCTTGACTTGAAGATAAAAGGAAATCTCTTTCTGGATTATTTCCCGTTACAACAATTTTACCTGCAGCCATATATTCTTGTACTTTTGCTCCTATACTTGTTTTATATAGAATATTATCATAATCTTCCATAAATCCTACATCTATAGCCTTTAAATAATAAATAAATTTCTTCTCAGGAACTTTATCTGTAAATACGCAAAATGATTCTACACCTTTTTTATATGCTAATTCTTTTAATTTAACCAAACCTTTTCCTGAACCAATAAAAATAACATTTATGTTAGATATATTTTTCTTCTTGAATTTGATTAATATTTCTATTAACTCCCATCCCCTTGGTAAAAATTTAGGCCCAACTTTTATAGATGTAAAATTTGCAGTATATCCTATCAAAAACTTTTCTTTTGGTATTCCAAGATTTTTTCTGGCCTCTTCCTGTTTAATTTTTTTAAATAATTCTACATTCACAGGATCTGGGATATAGTAAATGTCTATATTATTTCCTCTCTTTACTTCAATTATATGTTTTAAAAATACCCCTCTTGATATAATATAATTTGCTTGTTTTATAGTTATATTTTCTAAAAATTTCATAATTTTGACTATTACTTTTTTTTGATTTGTTATTTTTGCTATTTCATAATGTATATTCCCAGTATCATATATAACTATTTTTTTATTATATTTTAATATTTTAATAAAAAAAGGTAAAATAAGAGAAAAATCATGTAAATGTATTATTTTTACTTCTTTATTAAATAGTTTAATAATTGTTTTTATTTCAAATATAATTCTCCTGAAAACTGATTCTTTTCCATTTAAGGTATATAATGCAACATTTTCATATTTTTTATTAAGTACAACAAAAAAATTATAAGCTCTACTTTTACAAAATATAGATGATCCAAAAAATAATTGTACAATCTTCATTTTTTATAACTCCTAAATAATTCATTTGTTTCTACATATTTTTTTATTTCATTATAATAATCTGGATACATTTCTATGAGACCCCTTGGCCGATAACCTGTTACATCTTTTAATAATGTTATATCTGCCCTTGTTTCGGCTACAAATCTTGTTTTATTTTCAACAAATTTTATTTTCAAATCTTTACCAGTGTGATTTTTAATAAGGTTTATAAGATCCATAAATGAGTATGATTCACCAGAACCAACGTTTACAACTTTAACATCCTTGTTAGTTTTAGTTAATCTTAAAGCTACTTCCGCTATATCTTTAACTTCAATGAAATCTCTTTTTTGTGAACCATCCCCATAAACTTCTAATTCTTTATCAAGCATTGCTGATATTGTAAAAATTGATACTACACTTGCTATGTTTCCTTTAAAAATTTCTCTTGCTCCATATCCTGTAAATATCCTCATTCCTACACTTTCCACATCTTTATTCAAACTGCTTAACATTTCACAGTATATCTTCGTTATTGCATAAATTGTTTGAGGCTCAAGCTTTTGAGATTCATTTTGAGGCGGTCTTGAATTTCCGTATACTGTTCCAGATGATGGGTATATTATTTTATATGCTCCGACCTTCCTTGCCAAATTAAACACGTTAACCATACCATTTATCGTTTTATTTATGGCATCTATTGTATTTCGCTCAAAATATCTATCACTAGAGTAAGAACCAAAATTAAATATTACATCAAATTTTTCATTATTTAACATGTCAAAGAATTTCTTATCCGCCACATCAAAAGAATAAAAAATTATGTCCTTATCTATTTCTTGAATCAATTTTTTAGAAGTAATACTATCATATGCGGATAAATCGTCAACAATAACTATATCGTGACCATATTTTAAAAGTTTTTTTACTATGGCAGAGCCTATAAGTCCCAAACCTCCAGTGACAAGAGCCCTATATGTTTCCATATAAGGGAATGTTATTTATTATATATTAAATTTATCCTAATCAAACTTAGTTGTGGAATTTGAAATGCTTTTTCTTTAAATATGACAAAGGCTATTTCAATATGCAATTTTCTCAGGGGATTAAAATATTAGCCCGATAGGTGTGAATATACATGAGAAATATTGCTTGGGGATTATTGAAGGTGTCATGAAAAGGGTTCT
>JBMFMO010000065.1:0-2594 GCA_049970635.1 Minisyncoccia bacterium
AATTTACCATCCTTTGCTTTTACATCTTTATCATATCTTCCATAAACAGTATCGTATTTTAATAAATATGCTAAATTTTCTATATCAGTTAAATCATTTATAGCAACTATATCAAAATTTTCTTTTCCAAATGCTAATCTAAAAAATACTCTTCCTATTCTTCCAAAACCATTTATTGCTATTCTCATTTTTTGATCCGCGGATTTACGCTGATGATTATCAACCGCGGATTCACACTGATTATTATCTGCGTTAATCCGCATCTTTCTTTATCCGCGTTAATCCGTGGTTCTAAAAATAATCAGCGTTAATCCGTGGCTTTTTATTTATCCGCGTTCATCCGCGCTTATTATCTATCAGCGTTTATCTGTGGGTGCGTATATCCGCCCTGAACCAGAGCAAAGCTTTGAACCAGAACGAAGTTCGGTTCAGGATACAACACGGGTTCAGGGCGCCCTGTACCCTAAGTGGTACAGGGCGCGGTTATTAAATTAACGACCTTTCTTTAATTTTTTTCTCTTCTTCTATAAAATCACTTTCCTTTTTAATTAATTCTTTAAAATTAAAATAAAATCTATTGAATGCTCTGAAAACCTCTTCTAAATTATTATAACTATTTGAAAGTTGAGTTTTTGCTTTTTCTAAATTTTTACCTATTTCAAAAATATCTTTTTCTAATTGTGAGATATGAGATAAAATTTCCTTAATATTTTTTGCAAATTCCTGTTTTTTTAATGCTAAACCTAAGTTTGCAGATAATATCTCAAATGTTTTAGGTGATGCTAAAAATACAGATTTTTCTCTTGCAAAATCCCAAATCTCTGAATATTCTTTATCTAAAATTTCATAATAAAGCCCTTCTGCAGGAATATACATAATAGCATATTCAACAGTGCCTCTCAGTGGTTCAATATATTTTTTAGATATTACCTCAATATGATTTTTAATATTTTTTATAAGCTCTCTCCTTAATCTTTCTTTCTCATCTTCTTTATCTTCATTTAAAAATTTAATAAAATTGTTATAAGGAAATTTTGAATCTATTGGAATTATTGTATCATTTAATCTTAAAACAGCATCAACAACATTTAACCCTATCCTATATTGAATCTCATAAACTTTATTTGGTAATTCTTTTAATATTTCTTCTAAACTTTTCTCTCCTAAAATTCCTCTTGATTTTGGTCCTGCTAATATCTGTTTTAATCCCATCAATTCATTTGCATAATTTTCAAAAACTCTTAAAATCTCTTCTGTCTTTGCTGTTGATGTTAAAGATGATTCTAATTTCTGTGCTATCTCCTCTTTTAAATTATTTAAAACCTGAAAAATATTTAAACCATCCTCTCTTTCTTTTACATCCTTCTCAAAAAACTTTTTCTCCAACTCTTTTTTTAATAATAAATACAAAACAACAAAGCCTATGATAATTATTAAAATTTGCAAAAAACCTTCCATTATTTAATTATAAATTATCTAACTATTGTTCCTGGTTCAACTTGTTCTAATGGTACTATTAAAATTGGTCCTTCTTTTGAATCAGCAGCCAAAAGCATTCCTTCGCTTTTTATCCCTCTTATCTCTTTTTCTTCTAAATTTGCAACAACAATAATCAACTGACCCAGCAAATCTTCAACTCCATATCTTTCTCCTATACCAGCAACAATTGTTCTTTTTTCATCTCCAAGATTTACAATCAATTTTATCAATTTTGTATCATTTATCTTTTCTGCAAATTCAACTTTTCCAATCTTTAACTCAATCTTTTTAAAATCATCTATTTTTATCTTCATACTCTTTAATCTTTTTAATCCTCCTTATATATTTTTCATCATTTTTAAAATCTGTATTCAAAAATATATCTATCAAAATCATTGCTTTATCTAAATCTAAAAAATCTGCTGGTAAACATAAAACATTAATATCATCTTCTTCCCTCCCCCTTTTAACAATCTCTTCATTTATCCCAAATCCTGCTCTTATACCTTTAACCTTATTACTAGAGATACAAACTCCTATTCCTGTCCCACATAAAACTATTCCTCTATTTTTAAAATTTTCTGAAACTTTTTCTGCAACATTTATAGCTATATCAGCATAATCATCCTCTTCATTATATTCAAAATACCCTAAATCTTCAAAATTTATTTCCCTCTTTTTTAGTTCTTCTTTTATCTTTTCTTTTAAATAAAAACCCCTATGATCAGAGCCTAAATAAATCATTGGGTGGGTGACGGGGCTTGAACCCGCAACCTGAGGCTCCACAGGCCTCCGCTCTAACCAATTGAGCTACACCCACCATCTAATTAAATTATAACAAATTTTTAAAAATTTGTAAATTAAAATTTTTTTATTCAAATTAGAGTAGAACATTAAAAGGAGGTGAACTTAGTGATAGTCCAGCAAACAGATGTGGCATGCCCAGTTTGTTCTTCCGCCCTTTGGTGGGTGGGAGAGCGATATGAGGTGGGAAAACCCCAACGAAAGGGGGACCTATATTTTTGCAAGGGGTGTAAAGAATTTTTCGTTAGATGGGAAAGGGAGAAAAGGCTGCAACAGCTTAAGATCCTTAAGTAAAATAAAAAGAGGCAGAA
>JBMFMO010000066.1:0-2533 GCA_049970635.1 Minisyncoccia bacterium
ATTACAAAGTTAAACTTATTACCAATGGAAAAAATTGCTGGAGTTACAATAAATAAGAAGTATTCGAAGTTCATTAGATAGTTGACCATGATAAAACTTTTTATGTAACTAGTTTGTTCTTAGATTTATTAGATGCTGAATTGTACTATAGAGCAGTAAATAAAGGAAAGGGATTTTAGCTTACAAATATCAAATTTTAAATCATAGAATAGGATCAAAATATCCCCAAAACAAAAATTGCGCGTTTTTATACATTCCGCAACTAATGCGCAGTTCAAAAGATTAATCTTACCGCACGACATGGATTGCCAAGGTTAATACGCTTTCTAATAAGTAATCATGAGATTGTCATGAGATAGGATACAAAGTTTTTCATTCTCACTTTCCAAAATAATAAAAATTTATTCGAATTTTGCTAATCCTAGAAACATTTAAATATCAGGAAAGGCAAAATTATAAAAGGTGAAAAAAATGTTCAAAAACAAGGATAAAGAACTCTTTAATGCACTCACCATTGTGCATTTTGCGTCAACAGATTTTCAAGAGATAAGTGATGCACTAAAAAGAAGCGAGATAAATATCGAAAGAATTTGGTATAAAATTATTGATACCGCTGAATATAAAGTATATTATAAAAATGAAAAGGTTGCTGAAGTTGCTCTCGTTGGAGGATATTTTGAATCAAAAATCTATAAAACTGATGGCTGGATTGATAATATATATTCCATCTCAGAGGAATCAAAGGAATTATATAAAAGATTATATAAAGAAGAAAAAGCGAATGGTACGCTGACAAAAGAGAAAAAAGAAGAAATTAAAATCCTATTGAGGTTATAATAGTAAAATTTTTACAGCAGTTAGTATAATTAGTCTAAAAGTTAACGCTATAATTACTAATAAGACTATATGGTGATAAATGTGAATATAATGCAAAAATCTAGAGAGGGTTTTTCCTTTATTGGAGAGATAGTTTCTGCTAAATGGTTATATAGTGGCCATGAAAGCGAAAAATTAGTACTGGAATTAAAACCTCAGAATGAAGAGGGTATAAAACAAGTAATATATGATCACATTAGCTTTACAGAAAAGGGTGGGCAAGGCTTCTGAAAGTTCTTGAAAAGAGGTTAGGAACTTCAGTAGGGCCGGATTTGGTAGAATCAAAAATAATAGGAATAAAATTTAAATGGGAACTGAAAGACATTAAAACAGGAGATACTGATTTAGAATGGGGAGAGCCACTCTATACAAAAAATTTAATTCCAGTAAAACGTATGACAAGTGAATCCAAGAGATATATCAAAAAAGGGCACGGATTTAGAAACATGGGGCCTTTTTATGCGGAAGTGCGCCGGTATTAGACAAATCTCCTGTTAGCCAAGAGCTCCCCTAATTACAATGAAACAGAAACTGCTAAAAGATCAATAAGCTAGATAATTTTCGTCTGTAATAAAGATGGCTAAAATGATGTTTTTAAGTAGGACTCTGATTTAATGTGATAACATTTAATTCATTACCTTGGGATCATAGATAATTGTTTATTTGCACTCAAAAATAATACATAAATAAAGATGGATGCTACAGACTAAATTATGTATGCAATGAACAGCAACACAGTAAAATCACATGGAATAATACTAAATTAGTTATGCGACACTTTCCGCCTAAATCAACTAGATAAATATCTCTCTATTTCCTGCCCCCTGATTTATAGAATATTTTGGAAACTTTTGCTTATTTTAGATCTTACATCTTCTAGCCTTATTTTTAATTTAGGTAACTATATTGATATTTAATTTGTATCTGCTCAAACTTTCTTAAATCATAGTCTTTTGCCTTTAACAAACACCATATTCACAATCTTCACAATCAACCTTCACGATAGCATGGTGTCGAGTTTTAAATCTTTTATTACATCACTTAAAGTCGTTATCTTTATTTCTTTTCCTTAGTTGAACACTTTTAAGTCTGTACTGCCAAAATTTTGATAGTTATTATTTATTTTTATGCTTCCGCGCTCCTTACCACATCCGTCATTCAATAACGTTATCTTATCCTGTAAACTATAGTTTGATATTTTTGAGTGCAAGATTGCACGAGTAGGTATCGTCAACCTTTTGAATACAATATATGACAACTCAACAGATGGCACCATTGCAAGCACCGCCCTGCTTGACATGCAAAATCAAGCTGTGAATTAGATTTTTGTGGAGCTTTTGTGCTTCATTTGTATAAACCAGATTAACATTAAATTAAGCGTTTGTAATAAATAAGATACGCTCTTAAATTTTTAAGGTAAAAGAAGTGTGTGGACATGCTTTCCTTGCTTTTATTTTCAAGGAATGATACGAAGAATGCGCTTAGCTTAGCAGAGTCAATGCTAAATGCGGTTGATGAAGTAGTAATTATAGATTCAAGCGACGAGAAAGAGCACAATGAACTTGTTGAGAAGGCAAGGAAATATAGCAAGATTAATGTTTTTTATGCATTGCCTCTTGGCTATGTAGAGCCTCTTCGCAGTTATGGGATAAGCAAG
>JBMFMO010000067.1:0-2508 GCA_049970635.1 Minisyncoccia bacterium
GTTTCGTGTTCTATATTTGAAACTCCAAAATTATTTATGATAACATTATCAAGATTGGAAAACTTCTTCAATAATGTAGAATAGCAATATTTTGTAGGTTCAAATATATGTAATTCAAAATCCAGCCTAAATTTCTGTGCGTAATTTATAAGCATTTCTGAGTATTTTCCAACATTCGCTCCAACATCAAAGATAACTCTGCGTCTATTATTACGATTTTTCCAGTATCTAAACAAATTTTCAATAAATGTTTTTTCACCATTCCTTTGAAAGTCGGTATTATTATTATTTTCAAGTTTATTAAATATTTTCCACGCAAACATTTTAATTTTTCTTTTAATAAAAATTAATTAATTTACCTTTGAATAAAGCTTTAATTGCTATCTTTATAGCTTTTAAAAATGTAATATTTGATTGTTGCCATTCTTTCGTTGTCTTTTTTTGTATGCTTTTCCTAAATATTTCATCAATTTCTTCTGGATATATAAAAATTACATCTTCAAATATAATTACTTGTTTATCATCAGGAATAACATTGAGTATTTCTTTAATTGTTGGCCATTTTTTATAATTATGTGGTACTGGAGGTGGAGCAAGAAATAATCTAGCATCATCTTTTAACAAACAGTAATTTTTGTTTTTTTGAAATATGATGTTCAGCTCATCAATAAGTGGGCATTCATCGTTTTTGCCGTATGTTTCACCACCAGACCAATGCGCATCTAACCAAAACAAAATATCGTCTTCCTTTTCAAAAATTTCTTTCAAAACCTCTCTTGAATCACCACATATTAAATTTACATTAGGAAAATTTGACAAGCTCTTTAATGTTTTCTGAAAGATAACCTCAGATTTTTCAATTGTATAAACTTTCGAAAATACATTAGCCATCTTTTTAGCTGTCTCTCCCATTTATGTTCCTGTTTCTACAAAACAATTAAGCTTAAGCAAATTTTTCAGTAAAATTGCTTCTTCTAATGGTATCCCACATCTAACTATTCCCATGCTTATGTCCTCCCATAATATTTTTTTCTTAGCATGTACAAACCCGTACCAAATCCTTTTTCTTTATCATAGTTATCATATATCCTATTTCCATAGATGTATTTTTCTTCTATAATCTCAAAGTCCTTGAACATCTCAATTATTGTATCCCTTGTATAGGCTCTATGGGCATTAAAATAGATAGTATCACATCCATCTACAGGCAAGCTGACAAGGAATATTCCACCTTTCTTTAATACCCTTTTTATTTCTTTTATAGCCATAATATCTCCATCATGGTTTAGTTTATCTCCATACCTACCTAATCCTATATGCTCTATTACACATAAACTTGATACAATATCTATAGATTCATCTTCTAATTTTAAATCTGTTATGTCTCCTTTCAAAACTTTGAAATTATCCAAGTATATCTCTGGGGGTCTTATATCAATAAATATTACTGGGACAATTCTACTTATTATGCCTAAAGTTTTTACAGAACTGCCTATATCATATAACTCTTTAGGTTTAAGTTGTAAAATTTTTTCAACAAACCATATATCTTGATAAAAGTATGTATAATCTATAGGGGTATGTTCTAATTTATCATTAAGACAAGGATATAGCGTTTCTATTCCTATTCTAAATATCCTATTTCTATTTTTGGAAAGTTTTACTTTAAAAGATAAATAGTCTTTTGTAAAGTCTATTATTCTTATTAAGAAACTAATAAACTTTAAACGAATAAAATCTTGCGAAGCTTTATAAATACTATACATACCAATGACTATTGGTATATTACTTTTTATAAACTTTTTAATATTTCCCATTTATCACAACTCCTATCCTTATAATTGGAGAAAAAATTCCTTTTAACATCACAATAACATTTTTTCTTGTTGGCATATAAAAAAAATCCAATAAAAATGTAGTTATAAAAAAAGAAATATAACTTGAAAATATTGCACCTTTTAAATTAAAATATGGTATTAACATGATATTTAAAAGTATATTTACAAATGAACCAACCGCCATAGTTACCAAGCTATAAAAAAACAAATTTTCACAAAGAATAAATAAACCACGAGCTACCCCCATATTAGTAAAAAATAATCGAAAAGCCATCAATGAAAGAATCGACCCCGCTTCTAAAAATTTGTTACCATATAAAAGCCTTATAATAAAATCAGCAAAGAAGAAAATAGGTACAGCTACTATTATAAAAAGAAAAAACATCAGAGAATAAAAGTATTGTAACCTTTCTAAATACTTATCGTAATTTAGTTCTCTTATAGAGATTATAGAAGGAGATAGTGAGGATCTCAATATCATAGGTATAAATCCCCAAAATTCCACCAAGCTCAAAGAAACAACATAAATTCCTAATTCTTTAAAGCTCAATAATTCCTTAATCAAAATTTGGTCAAATCTTGCTTGTACCATCAAGAGAATACTACTCAAAAGCAAAGGCCAACTATCTTTTAAAAGTATTTTTGCAGTATCTCTGTTAAAATATCCTAA
>JBMFMO010000068.1:0-2493 GCA_049970635.1 Minisyncoccia bacterium
ACTGTTGTTAGAGCTTTCAAGGGTATATTTGCAGGAATATACGGATGGAAAAAAGGCATATACAGAGATTCCAAAAAGGGTAGAGAACATAATATCAAAATTAAAGGTTGACATATTACCTAAAATTTAAGGAGTTACGGCTTTAAAACGAGATTTTACATGTTTTATTGGATTAATTGAAGAAAACATTGATATTTTGAGGTTTTCCTTGCAATTTATATTTAAATGTACGTATCATTTTTCAAGGTTTAGAATTTCCACTATTTTTCTTGAAATCAGATTTATATTCATATACATTTATTAATATAATTCCTATTAAATCTTTTAATTTATTTTACTTTCTTCCTCCCCTAAAAT
The DNA here is from genome assembly GCA_049970635.1 of Minisyncoccia bacterium. Lineage (GTDB taxonomy): Bacteria > Patescibacteriota > Minisyncoccia > UBA6257 > HR35 > JBMFMO01. The sequence continues at coordinate 358 of JBMFMO010000068.1, forward strand.
TTTTAGTAATAATATAATCAATCTTATATTTCACCCATCCAGAATTTCTTTCACTTTTTGGAAATTTCGGAAAAATTCTATTTCAATTTGTTAATTCTGTAATCTGTATCTTTGATAATTCCATGAACACATACTTGATTAAATATCTCTCAACAAGCTTGGATTTTTTCTTTTTTCTCAACACACTAAATTCAACAATTAATGTAAAAAAAATAAATTATTACATAACCGGATAATACTTGCCTCTTTTTAATTCTTAATAGAAGCCTTTCTAGATCATCTTTCATTATATTGAATGATTTTTCCATTCTCTCCATAAATCTTTAAAGATCTAGAACTCTAAGGCAATGCATCTCAGCATTTATGAGAAAAATCATCTTTACTTTTCTTTTTAAATATTGAGATATCGCATTCTTTTCCTTTTTCAATCTTCATTTTTGTTTTTAGCATTTGAAATCATTACTATCATTTTATATAATTCTTTTGAAATTTTTTTCCAATCATAATTTTCTTCCATGTACTTGTGCCACTGGAGTTTCTTTTCATATGTAGGTTTAAAATTCCTATATTTAATCATTGCATTTAATATTCCCTCTGAAGTATCCGGAATATATTTGATTGCACCTATTGCCTCTAAATCATCAAAAATCCCTTTTTGTTTTTCTGATACAAGACAAAATAATCCAGATGCAACTGCTTCTAAGACAACAATACCAAATGTCTCTCCATGCGTGGGGAATATAAAGATATCATGATCTGAGATTCTTTCTGGTAATATCTCGTGTTCTATGAAACCCTCATAATTAATCTTTTTGGGACTGTTTTTGACAAGATTTACAAATTCGCCTGTTCCTATTACTGTCAAGGTATCATCATAGGGATAGCGATTAAACGCATCTATAAGCTCCGCAACACCTTTACTTCTGTCTAGCCTTCCGAAGTAAATAAATTTTGTAGGATGCTTAGTGTCATTTTCTTGAATATTATTTGTTGTATTTTGTGATGACAAATCTTTTTTTAATGGTTTAAATCTATCGGTATCTACACCATTTGGTAGTATAAAATCATATTTATTATGTCTCTTTACATCTAAGGCCTGCGAATTTGTTAGATAATGATAGGAAAATGTAAATCTATTGAATATCTTATAAACAAATTTATTCAGTAAACCCTTTATGTATTTATATCTTGGAAAGGGAATTAATCCACAATGGCCTGATTCAATATTTTTCTTCCTTACAGGTTCATTTAATATTAACCATAAAAAGGAATCGGATAGATTAACGAAATATATTACATCTGATTCTTTAGAAATTTTTTTAATTTGGTTGTGGTTAATCAATATATATATAAAGGGATAAAGTGAGAAAGACATAAATAATTGCATAAAAGGAGAAAGATTATTATCTATCCATTTATAGAATTTAAATGAATGAGGGGAATGAAGCGTTAATAAATTTATACCTTCAATAGATGATTTCAAAAGAGGTGCATTAGAACTAGAAGCCATCCAATCAGTTTGAACTATCGTTATTTCAATTTCTGGATCTAGCTTCCTTAATTGTAAAGCATAAGTTTGTACAGATGTTTCAGTACCTGCTCCCACAGCTATATTTGTAAACAAAACAAAAGCCACTTTGATTTGAGCCATTAAAATCATATAATATCATTTAATAAAAAAATTTTATGATATTAAAAACATTGATGAAATGTTTTAAGGATTTTATCCTCTTAACATTTCATCAATCATGATATTAAAAAAATGTGTGTAAAGTTTGAATTAGTTTTTCTTTACATGGAAAAAAGGCCATTTCAAACTTTACAAAGGATTCTACTTAGCTAAATAAAAAAATAAATTTTTGTAAGTTGAATCCATAAAATCTCCATCATAGAAAACAAATTTAAAATAATATAAATAGGGATACCTGTTACATTTAAATGGACCATACAACAAAAATCCCAATTGAGTAAATAGGTGAAAAGAACAGAAGCAGTGTCTATTATTTAACATCTATCCTCCAAAAGGAAGTGGGACAAAATTCTAGGATCTTCCAAAATTAAATAAATTGTGCCAGAGGCCAATTGTTTTCATTGCACAATCTATTCTGTCGTCCCTCTTTTGCATTACGCTCCATC
>JBMFMO010000069.1:0-2492 GCA_049970635.1 Minisyncoccia bacterium
AACTGGTTGAACCTTCCACCATAGTATGGGAATACAGAGATCATTATTATTGTCGAATAAGCAATCATTTTATTTAACCTTTTCTTATTGAGCAAACAGAAATAACTAAATATTTTCATCTATTACATTTCATTGATGGATGCAATCAGGATAATGGAAAAGCAGTCCGGGTTCATGAGACTGCTCGTGTATCTTTATGATAATGGTGAAAAAACAGTGACTGAAATTCTGAATGATACGGAAATACCAGTCCACCAATTATATTCGAGCATAGAAAAGGCAAAGGAGCTTGGCCTCGCTGAATCAAGGATCGATAATTCCAAGTATCCACCAAGGAATTTGATTTATCTGACTGATAAGGGCAAAGAGGTTGCAATGAAAATAAAAGAAATTATTATGTTAATGAATAATTAACTTAAAAGAATTTTTTGTCAAATTTTAGAGTTTTAAAATTTATAATTTTTATAAATTACAACCTAATCTTCTAGAATTATCAAAAATAAGGATAATAGAATTGTCTAATGGAAATAGAATAATTACTGAAATTCCGAAGAAAGTGAGGAAAATTCTTTCAGGATTAAATGTGAAAGTAGAAGACCTTGTTATTAAAAATCCAGGGGATTAGGATATATCTTCTGATATGAAGACATTTATCTTAATTATAATTCCAGCCATTTCTGAAGAGCAGATAAAAGATGATGACTCTCTTTAAATTATTTATATGTAATTGATTCTAATTCAGTCAGAATTGAATTGTAGGACTTCTCTAATAATTTTTCGGCTTTAGTGTTATCAATACCAACAATTTTAAACATATAGGTATCTAGCTCTACTCTAGCCCAGAATCTATTTTTTAGTTGATCTACAATAGATGGAAATTTTACATCTTTTAATTTATCGTATAAGTTTAATAAATCATTTTTTTCTTTATTAGATAGCTTTTTAACATCTAATATTTTAAAAAGTGACCAATCTGATTTCATTAATTCAAAATAAGCGGCACCTAAAGTTTCTGATTTATATAAAATAATTTGAACTATAGTAAATATTGAGTTAAAATATAAATTAAGTATTTTTAAATCATCAATATTATAATTTTTATTTTTAAAATACCATAATGAAGGGCCTAATCCATTCAAACTTGCCTCAGAAATAATTGAAATTACAAAAGTATTAGGGGAATTTAACCTAATTTTCCTTGGAATTACTAAATTAAATCCCTCTTTAACTATATTATTTTTTAGATGTTCATTCCATGGAAAAGGATTTGGAATACTAGGATTTAATAACCTTAATTTGTTTAAATATATATTATTTTCTTTTTTAAAAATAAAATCTAATTCATTAGATTCAAGAGATATTTTATTGATTCCTGTATTTGTTTTTAAAGCATAAGCTAATTCATTCATATCTAAAATAAATTCTTGTTTACTATTTTTATATTTAACAATCACCTTATCATTTTCGCATTTAGATAAAATCGTAAAAGCGTTTTTTATACGACTTTTATCAGTATTATTTGTAATAAATACAGCATCAGCTATCCCTAAAGGTCTATAAGGTAATCCAATATCTATAAATTTTGAATCTAATGAAATAATTTTACCTGAATTTTCTAATTCTTTTAATAGAATAGTAAAATCTTCAGGAACTAAAAAGGGCATTAAATTTTCCTTATTCTTATTTAATTCATTATATTTAATATCTCTTACACTAACAAAATCAGGATCTAAGTTATTTACAGAATTTAAATCCCTTTCATTTAAGTCTTTGATTGATTTCTTTAAAAAAATAATTTTGGTAATGTCATTTTCTATAGGCTTTCTTTTTTCTGCAACCAATAAAATATCTCTAAATGCAGCAGATTCACTAAAAGCTAGATCTTTAGTTGTTTTAACAATATATTTAATGTGATAATTTTCTAAAAGATAATTTCTAATCTTTTCTGTTGCCTTTCCTCTTGCAATGTTTATAGGAATTACTGTTGCTATTTTTCCATTTTGCTTTAGCAGTATATCTCCTAACGCTAAAAAATATCCCCATAAATTAATTTGATGCCCACATATTTTTCCAAGTTTTTCTTTTTTATTTAGGTTTTTAAGGTAATTTTTAGGTAATTTATCCCTGTCAGAGAATGGTGGATTCATTATTACAATGTCAACAGGATTTAAATAAAATTCTTTTCCTAGACCAGATGGAGAAAGAGGATATCCTCGTCTTTTAATTAACATTTTTTCCTGTTGAATCGTAAGCTGAACAATTCCAGAAAATGGTTTAATTGGAATCCCTTTTCCATTATTAAATTCCTGAGATGAAGCTTTTAATTCTAAATCTAAAGAATCCATGCTCGCAATTCTCACAAAGTTTGTTGGTTCCTCTAGTTTTTGAAGTGCTAAATTTATTGTAGTTAAATGAGCAGCAAATGGCATGATATCTATTCCAGTGATATCTTCTTCTAGAAACTTTTTATGCAAATTTTTAACAATATCTTC
>JBMFMO010000070.1:0-2461 GCA_049970635.1 Minisyncoccia bacterium
GGGTAAAAGCCTCGAATAGATGTTTCGCCGATTAAGAAAAATATATAAGCCATTAATACCATTCATAATGATCTTAACATAGATGTAAATTATCTCCGGACTAATCTATCTATTAGCATTTCATTAGCTTTTTAAAAATCTAAGTTTTAATTGTTCGAAGACTTTAGTAAAAATTGAAGATTTTTTAATATATTCTCTCTTTTTTTCGCGGAGGCATGTAAGCAATGGGACTTTGAGTGATACCTAATAAAATCCAAGAAATAGCTGTATATATACCTGCTCTCAATGGGTCTACTATTGGTATCTCTATTTTTAATTTTTCTTTTACTTTTTCCAAAAGTGATGACATTCCTGTACAACCAAAAATTATAGATTGTGCTTTATCCTCATATACTGCTTTTTCTATGGATTTAACGATGTTTTCAATTGTTCTATCCATATTTTTTTCTAATGAAAGCACTGGTATATTTATTGTAATTATAGAGGCTAAATTATCTGATAATCCATTTTTCTTAAGTATTTTATAAATTAAATTTTCTGTTTCTGGTATTACATTTATTATTGAAAATTTTGATGATATTTGAGAAGCTAAATGTGTAGAAGCCTCATTTTCTCCTATTACAGGTACCTTGGTTATTTCTCTTGCTGCTTCAAGAGAGGGATCCAAGAAACAATCAATAATAATTGCATCATAATTATTTCCTATTTCTTTTATTGTTTCTATTATATATGGTGAATTTATTACTTCATCATAAGCGCCTTCTATGGAAACAGATCCTTTTTTTATTAGTTCAATGTCTAATTGAAAAGAAAAATTAGTTAATGCCGAAATTTTTTGGGAAAGATCTTTTCTGTCTTTTAAAGTACTTTCAAGATTTTCTATTTTTGGGATTGGTAATAAGTCCAAAATTTTTTTCATAGAACCTCCTTTTTATTCTAAGATTGGCAATTTATGGATTGCAACAACTATTATTACATAAGCTGCTATCACTGAAATAACAGTAAGAAGTATATATTGCATAATCATGATTAAGTATGTATCCAAAAAGTAATTTCCAAAGAGTAGTGCTAATACCGCTGTAGTTAATGATAATACTAACCAACTATGCTGAGCTGCTATAATCGCCTTTCTATTTATTGCATCTAATGTATTTTCTTTTATTTTTTTCATTCTATAAATTCCTGTTGCACCAGTTAAAATATTTACTAAGGAAAGAGCAATATCTTGTACCACTGTAGCCGGATTTCTTGCCATTAATACAAAAATGGCCAGAATAAAAGAAAGAATTATATAGAGAATTAATGATGATAACATAATGTTTTCTAATTTCATTTTATTCGCCTCCTTCAGATGCCTTGATTTTTTTCAAAAGTGTTTCATGCGTATATTCACCGAATTCATACTTTATATTTAAAAGCTTACATATATATGCTATTAAGATATATGAGATAAAACTGACTGAAATTGCATTAACTGCAGCAATTCCCCAGTTAACAAATATTCCCACTATAGCTCCTAAAGTGAAACTGATCAAACCATTAACATTTACCTCAGGATATTTTCCTTCATGAGTAAATTTATATCTCTCTTCAAATTTTTTTATTCCTTTTATAAATCTTTTTTCAATATAGTAATCAGCAATTACTACGCCACCTGCTGCAGGTAACAGAGAACCTAAAAATCCTATGAAGGTCTCAAAAGGGGTTATTGAACTCCCAGAAGTTACACCTATCCAAACAGCAATACCCGTTCCAATTATCCCATTTATTATAGCTGAATAAGCTCTTTTCATTCTAAATAAGTTAACTAAAGAAAGAGATCCGGAATAAAGGTTAACAGCATTAATTACCAGCTGACCCAGAACTATAATAAGTAATACAGCAACTCCCATACCTACATCTAACATTGCCTGTGTCACTAAATATGTACCTGTAACTAAAACTAAAGCAACTCCACCTATAATTAAAATTGGATAAAATATATACATATGTGCAGTCCAAGAGACTACCGCAACTTTCCCATTTTTGGAATATCTTGCATAATCACCTGCAATAAGAGATCCAGCAATATATAATCCTACGGCAGCAGTAATTCCTGTGAAAATAGAAAATGGATGAGTAGGTTGAATTTCCAAAAGATGGGTTAATCCACCAGAAAGAGATAATCCTCCTGCAGTAAGCGCTATGAAAAAACCAACTATTAAAAGCCATACATGTTGAGGAAATGCAAGATAAGTAATAAAAGTAAGTGCTCTATAGCCCACAAAAGAAATAAGAATCATTAAAACTCCAAACCAGAAAGAATTAAAAACAATATCATGAAAAATTCCAGTAGGAAACATTTCAGAAATTACAATTGCTCCTAGCCAAGTTTCAACAGCATACCATCCAATACCTGTGGTAATCATAATCAAAGCTACACTCAGGATTCCAGATGGTATTCTCCCAAAAGAATATCTCC
>JBMFMO010000071.1:0-2412 GCA_049970635.1 Minisyncoccia bacterium
GGGGCCGGCCTCAACCACCTCCTTCAGCCTCTTAAACCAATTCGCGTACTCCCCCCTCTCCGCAGACCTAGCCTGTTCGAGCCTCGGCCCGATTTTATACACCACAACGCCGTAGATTATCACAAAGGGCAGAATCAGAAGCACTACACCTGGCATTAAGAAGTATGCCGCTAGGAAGGTGGCAACAATGCGCCCCACGACGAAGATAAGCCACATGGGCGCGACGATAGCGCCTACCGCATTTTCCACATCTGCGCTTATTCGCGAAATCACCTCACCACGATTCTGACCGGCGTTGCTAATGTTACTCCTTGCGATTCTTTCAACAATATCCAACTCGATACTTTTCTTATATAAATCTGATAAATATTCTCCTAAAAAATTCAAAATATTAACTGAAAAAATTAAGCCAACAAATAAAATTGAGTAAAAAACTACAGCCACAAAATCTAAAGCCGTAGCGCTGTTTATCAAAAGGCCAAGGAGATAATTCATAAAAATTATACTGAGAACCCATAATATGTATACGGTATAAAAAGAATATCCATATAATGGAAACCGTTTTATGTAGTATATATTAAGATTTAATAATTTAAATAACTGCCGCTTCATACTCATAATTGTATGTTTTTCTTAGATTTTCTATGTTCCTCACAATATTAAAAATTTTATTTTCTTTAAGAATCATATAAAATTTCATTAAGAAATGATCAGTATAAAGCTCCATAATATCAGAATACGAATTTAACATTTCAATATACGGGTAACAAGTACTACGTAATACATCGTACCATTTATTAATTGAAACTTTGAGTAATATCTCTTTAAGCAAGCTTTTATATCTCATCATAATCTTGACTTCATCTTCATCAACGTGTCCTATTTTACCAATTGGAGGCATCGCATTACATGTATATATATCACCATTAGGTAATATCGTTATATAGTAATAAAATTCACAAGAAAAAGGTCTAAAAATTCTATCATTCAAGATTTTTGTAATTAATATTACATCCTGATCTGCATATATTAAACTATCTCTAGACAATATATCAAGTGTTTCAATCACATATTTACCGTACTCAATAAACATAGATGCTATTTCATATTTTCTGTCTTTTTCTAAAATTAGTGCAGGTTTTATCACAAAATACTTTGTAAATTTTGATAAATAGAACGCAATCTTCTGCGGAGTTACTTTATAATATAAAAACGAGGGATGATAAGTAGCTTGAATGAATAGTGGGATTTGCTCCGCCAATAAAGTGTCTATTCCCTTAATCACATCACTAAAGCTACCTTTGCCACTGCGGTATTGCCTATTTAAATCATGTAACACCTTCCATCCATCTAGTGATACTGTTATGGATATTTTATAACTTTTTGCCAGCTCAACGAAGTCTTTATTTATCAATGTGCCATTTGTTACAATTCCAAATTTTATATTGTTATTGTTTTTCTCAAAAATTTCTATAAATTTTTTAATTCCGTCTTGATGTAATAACGGCTCACCTCCGAAGAAAGCAATATATCTTATTCCTAATGAGTCAATCAGTTCAACAGTCTTCTTAATCAGTTTCTCATTGAAGGTTTCAGGCTTTAGAAAACCATAACTACCCTGTTGCACGTAACAATAGGTGCAAGCAAGATTGCAATATGATGTTAAGTTGATATATGCATAAACCGGTCGCGACGGGACTTTTGCTACAACTTTTGGTTTTAGTTCTATAATAGAGTCTAAAAATAACTTTATATCTCTATCATTGAGATTATAATGTTTTATTTCATTTATTTGTAGTTTTTCACCCAGATCTTCTGGGACCTCAATAAATGATAGAGAATATGGATGAAACACTACCCAATCTTTAGAGTATGGCGAAGGACCTAGCACGTGATAAATCATTCTTATGTCGTTCACATGCACGCACATTCACCATCTTTTTAAAAGAGATTACCTAGCCAATATAGTAGGTACTATCGTAGGTATACTTATAGGTATTGTAACACCTGCCCTCTATTATTTATAAGCCTTAAAGAAATGTAACCCTATGAAAACGCTAAAGATAGTGACAAGTTCGATAAACATGGGAAAAATACCGTTAGGGTGTTGCGGTAACGGTTGTGGTGGTTACGTTCAAATAACCTAATGAAATATATAGAATAATTTAATAAATAAGAATTTTTTTATAATAACTTTTTTTCAATATCTTCAATGTATTTACATTGTTCCTCACTAGCTTGGTATAATTTTTGTTTACCCCATGTGATTTCTTTAACAAGCCCGAGCGCCACTAGGGACTCCTCCCGTCGGTACCCCCGCCCGCCGCGCAACGCCCCGAGTACGTTGTCGTAGCTCGTTCCCAGCAACCTAGCTATCATCATGGGGTACATCGGCTCCCTCGCCTGGCACAG
>JBMFMO010000072.1:0-2412 GCA_049970635.1 Minisyncoccia bacterium
CCTTATGAAAATGTAATACAATAATCCACCAATAACAATCACGCCAATAGTACCTAATATTATAGTTCCAGGGCTATCATTTACAAGGTGACCTATTGGATCCTTCAGTGGGTCTATTTTATCAATATGCGTTTCATAATGATCATTGTATTCTACAACATGGAAACCAGTATTTGAATCTTTAAAAGAAGCACGCCAATCGGCAATTTGACCTTTTGGCTCCCCTATATGTTTTCGGAATATAGGTGGTTTAACTTCAGCCGGAGATGGGATTGCCCTTCCATCACTCATTGTTTTAGGAAAACTAAGATGACCCATTTCAATGGTACTCTTAATTATTGAATACCAGATAGAGTATGCATCATTACATTCTTCCATATAAATTATAATTAATTTTTAATATTTAAAAATTATGCCTAATTGTCCAATTTTAGTTTTTTATTGCATCTGGTTCATGAACTGGCTCGTATCCATTCAAATTATTTCCTTATAAATCGATGTTATGAATAAATTAACCATTTTTAGATTCTGATAACTCTCTAAGACTCATAATAAAATATCCTTGTTCTATGTGCTTTTTTATTTCTACCTCATTATTATTTAAATCTTTATTATTATAAAAATTTAATAATATTTCATGGAATTCAGAAAATGGTTTTTTAAAGCCAGGATCAAAAGTATAAAAAATCACTTTTTTATATGTGTTATTATCTGAATCACCAAATGATCCAATAATTATAAGATTAATGAAAATGTCGCGATCATTTGATTGATTTGTTTTGAATAATGGATTTTTTTTTAAAATTTCTTTAATTGTTTTTTTAGTTTCATTTATTATATCAATACCATTTATTATATCAATACCATAGTTAGGCATAACAATCCTAAAACGATAAGATATTTGTTTTTTCATTTCAGTTGTCGTAAATACAGGGAGTTCAGAAATTAAATTTTTAATCTCCTGTAAATTCATATATATTATGTTATCTTTTAAATCTTCTATAAGATCATAAATAAACTCTTTATAATAACTAACCTCTTGATCTTTTTGTGAATTTTCTTGAAATTCTTTTAAAATTTCCATTCTTTTATCAGGTCTAAGATTATCCCAAAATATTCCTTTATTTTTTTTGAAATTAATAAATTCTAAAATTTTTTTATTGAATAAGCTGGAACTCTCTAAAGCTAAATGATAACATTCAAATTGTACTGTTTCTTCAATTAACAATTCATAATTTTTAAACTTAGTATAAAAGTTAAATGCGATATCATGCCTAGGCCTTTTAATATATATTATATCAAGAACAACATTTGTATCTAAAAATTTACCTTCTTCAATTTCAGGCATAACCTTAACTCCTAACAGGAGGGATCAAAGAAATTTTTTCTAATATATCTTTTGTTTTTTTATCATAATTTAAAGTTTTTAGTGGTTTTACAAAAGCAATAAGTTCAGCCATTCTTGTTATCATTATTTCTTTATTTAATTTATTTTTAAAATAGCCATATATTATACTGCTATAAAACAATAAAGCAATGCTTGCCAAATTAATCAAGGCTAAAGTTTTTTCCTCATCTTTTTCTAAAATTAATTCACTATAAATTTGTTTTATAAGAGAAATATACAATTCATAATAGCCTTTAAACAAAGCATCTGTTTGTGACCAATCATCTTTTTTCATTATTTCATCTACAGTCATTTGCATAATTTTTTGGTGTAATGATATTGATTGGTTAAAGTATTTAAGCCAGACATTTCTTTGCTCAGATATTGGAAGATCATTCATAAATTGATTTATATAACGAAATCTATGATCTAAATCTTCTAGGTCATTTTTAAATTTTTCAATAATCTTTATATCCGGATCTTCTAAATTTATTTTATACTCCATTAATTTGAGGATAATATCGTAAACAGCTTCAAATTTATTACTGTTCTTTTTAATATAGTCATTAATTAGCCTATCAATTATAATTGTTACTTGTTTATGATTTTTTTTTGCTTGATATCTTAATTGAAATAATGGCAATGGCATAGATAATTTATTTATCATTGTTTCTGATTCCATAATTATTTCATGATTTTCGTATATAAAAATATTTTTTATTGCATCTGGTTCATGAACTGGCTCGTATCCATTCCTGTAATATTCGTATAAATTGAAGTAACGAAGATTGTTTACTTCATGGTATCTGATTCATAAACTGTGATGTATCCATGCCTGTAATCTGAGTGTAAATGCTTGTTGTGAATATGCTAGAATGCCCTAGCCATTCCTGTAAAACTGATAAAGGAACATGGTTAATTATAGCCCTTACACCAAAGGTATGCCTGAACTTGTGAGCATGGATCCTAAAACCTAAATCCCTTTGCATTCTCTTAAGGTATAAATCTACTGCCTGTCTTTTCAT
>JBMFMO010000073.1:0-2393 GCA_049970635.1 Minisyncoccia bacterium
GTACATGTTTTAGGGCTTTAAAAATTAAAAATCCTGTAAACTCACGATTTGTCATAAATATTATCAATGCTTATATTAAGAAACTTAAATAAATTTTTATTATTAAAATTAATAACCCTTCCATTGGATATATATCTATATTTATCCTTTCTTATATATATTGGAACATGCTCTAAATATTCAAGAATCTTTGGCACATCTTTATTTTTAACCGACATAACTTTATCAATAAAAATTGAAACGTATACATCACCGATTTTAGTTTCGGTCGTTTCTGCTAACTTATTTCTTGCTATTTCACAATAATGTTCGTCTTTATCGTTTCCTATATAGTGTAATCCTAATTTCTTTGCAGCGATGCAAGTTGTTCCAACCCCACACATTGGATCTAAAACAACATCTCCAGGATCAGTGGTCATAAGCAATATTCTTTCTAATAGTGGTACTGGGAGTTGATTAGGATGTCCATCTCTCCTTTTTGAATGTTTATATCTGTGTATATCATCCCATACATCAGAAAGAATAGTCCCGAATTCGTTTATTTGGTTTTTCTTTCCTCCATAATCTTTCAATAGCGAATTACAAACTCTGCAGAATTTATGAGGGATTCTGATATTATAATATTTGGGCTTGGATGATTTGGATAACCATAAAATACCATAATGAGAAGCATATAGGTATTTTCCTTTTGGAGAACCTGCCTCATTCCATACTATCCAATCTATAAACTTCAAATTTTTTAGATGTTCGTAATAAGGGTTTCTTATATCATTTTTATCATTAAATAATATTCTGTAGTATTCTAAAAGCCATTTAGGGATGTTGTGAACAAAAATACTGCCTTTAGGTTTTGTTATTCTTATCATTTCTAACAACCAATTTTTAGACCAATTAAGGTATTCAGATTCTGTTTTATCATCTTTATATGAACTATAAGGCTTATTTAGATTAAAGGGCGGGTCAACAAATGTTACGTCTATCGAATTGTCAGGAATTTTTTTTAAGAAAGAAATAGCATCCTCGTTGAATATTTTATCCAAGAAAAATTCCAACATATTAACCACCCTGTAGTATTGTTTCTTTTAATATTTTTTCAAAACGATTTAACTCACTTTTCTTGAAAGTAAATACATCATCATATGCAGAAACCATCCTCCTGAGATCTCCTTCTCTTACTAACCATCCTATACCATCAATAAATCCAAAGAATTTCGAGTTAGGGTAATATTTCTTAATACTTTTATAAATAGATTGCTCTGTTTTTGCCTTATCTCCCTGACCTGAAGAAGTAGTAACAACATATGAGCATTCAATTATTATTTTTGGATCTTTTTTTGATGGAATTATGAAATCCATCAGTCTATTAACATTTTTCAATTTCCCTTTTGTAAATGATATATGATTTTTCTTTAATATTTTTTTAATTAGATTTTCAGGATTGTTTTCAGAATTTGCAGCGAGTGCGCCTTTGTATTTGTACCTAACTATAGTATCTAAAAGAGCATATGTATCATATTCGAACTTCTTTATGCTGAGTTTACTATGTTCAAATAATGGAAGATTATTTTTTATTGCCTCCATCGTTGATCCCCAGAAAAATAGTTTAACTATTCCGTCCCTAAATTTCTTATTAGATTGCACTAAATTTTTTATCTTATTAATTGACCATTCATGGAATTTCTTTTTTTCAGCTGGCCAAGAATCTCTATTGACCAAATTATTCAAATCTTTATCGTTTATAATCCTAATAAAGGATATCAATCTTAAAAAGGTCTCCTGGGATAGACCAATTAAGGTTAATATTGCATCTAATCCGTTCCTATGAGTTTTTAACCAATTGCTGATAGTCTTTACAGTTAAGCCATTATTATTTATGGACTCCTTAAGTTGCCATAGAAGATTTGTCATCATTTTTATGTCTTTCTCATTTTTATTTTCAAAGTCTTTATTATGATAAAAATAAGTGTTGTTCTGACGTATTCTATTAAATCGCCTTTCAATATTGTCTTCAATATTGTTTTTCATTTTAATCACCATGAATAACTGTGTTTTTATTAATTTTTTTCTCTTTGGTAGGAAGTGGGACAAAATTATTTAATCTGATTCTTTAATTCTTTTTCATCTTCTGCCGTTAGGATTATTTTTCTTATAAATACTGTTGCATTATATTCTTCAAGGAATTTTTTTACGGGTTCAAGATACTTTTCTTCTATTATTATTACACCTCTGATCAATTTTTTATGAGGTATATCATCAAGCAATCCACGCCTGTGATAATGATATTTTCCTTTCCAGGATGTAGAATCCTGGCCGTAGAACTTCTTGCAGAACTGGTTTATTTGATTTATTTTAGATCCTTTTGGCAATCTATAGTTAAACGCATAATTTTTTAT
>JBMFMO010000074.1:0-2355 GCA_049970635.1 Minisyncoccia bacterium
GGAGTAGAAAGGATTATAGAAAGACTTGCCAGAAAGGCAGGAATAAAAGGAGTAAGATGTTCTCCCCATACTCTCAGGCATACTTTTGCAACAAATTTTATTAGAAATGGGGGTGATGTGTTTACCCTACAGAAGATATTAGGGCATGCTGACATAACCACATGCATGATTTATGTCCATATGGGAGGAAGACAGATTCAAGAAGCAATGATGAAATTTAGTCCAGTGGATAGAATGGAGAGATATTGAATATTTGAGTCTAAAATTATGATATCTTATAATAGAGTGAAATTTTTCATGATATACTTTTTGAGTGGGTGATTAAAAATGAAAAATCTTGATGAGATAAAAGAGATCATTAGAAGCCACAAGAAAGAGTTGGAAGAAAAATACAAAGTTAAATCTATTGCTATTTTTGGCTCTTACATAAGAGGAGAACAAAAAATAGGAAGTGATATAGATCTTTTAGTTGAGTTTGAAGAACCTATAAGCCTGCTTAAGATAGTATCCTTAGAAAACTACCTCTCTGACATCTTAGGTATAAAGGTAGACCTTGTACCAAAGAAAAATATCAGAGAAGAATTAAGAGAAGCTATTATAAAAGAAGCTACCCTATTATGATATTTGGATTTTGATAAATTTGCTGAAGATAAAAAGACTTACGATGCAGTTTTAAGATGTATCGAGGTCATAGGAGAGGCAACAAAAAATATTCCTAATAAGATAAGAAATAAATATCCAGAAATTCCATGGCGTGATATGGCGGGAATGAGGGATGGTAGTACATGAAGAAATACATAAAGAGAAATTTGAAGGGTGATATGCGAACTTTTGCACAATAAAAAGGCATATAAAGATTTTTATCTGGAAATCTTTTTAATATATTTACCCACTATAATTATGTTATAACATCTTCCTCCAGGACGATTTGTGTTTTCTGCTTTCCCTACAACATATCCACATATTTTTACTGTATCCCCCACTTCAAAACCCTCAAATGAACCTCCATAATGATATTGAATTGTATCTCCAACTCCTCCAATTTTTGTTGGAGCTAATATTATTGTGGAGGGTCCACCAGGGTTTAGAGCGCGTGAAGTATTATCATTTGGAGGAAGTTCTTCAGCTATTGCCACATCTATAATAACATATACCAACTTTCCTATATATTTCCATGTGTGTTTGTATATATCTTCTACCCTAACTTTTTCCGCTTTATTAATATCTGTATACTTAAATGACTTTAAATATTCGCAAGCAACAAAAAAGTTATGCCATTTATTTTTTTCAGGATCAATCACTGTAGTATCAAATTTTAGTGAGCTATTGATATAACTTCTTTGACTTATACTTTTTTCTGTATTTTGATTAAAAGCGCTAATATTAATATTCTCTGGCAGAAATCCAATTACAATAAAAGTTATAAAGAAAGACAAAGTAACTACTTTTAAGCTTGGTCTTAAATAATGTCTAAAAGGTTTAAATATTGACATTACTAAAAAAATTAAAGAGGGAATTGTAAAAGCTAAGAATGCAATTAAAGTAAGGGTATGAAGATGAATAGTGTGGGTAGAAAATATGTCAATAAAAAAAATTACGACTAAAAAATAGATCGTAAACTCTAAAATTTTGGAGTACTTCTTTGGAAATTTTTCATCATCTCTATAAGACTTACGTAAAGGTTCTCCCAGTGATCTCATTTGTCTATCCCACTCATGATAATCCCTATCATTCCAAGGAGGTTTATTCATATTTTCACCTCCTCATTTAATTAAAAAGTTTCTTATTTACCATTATACCATTATAATAAAAAAGCTCACAGGGATTTTTTTTCCAAAGGACATTTAGCTCTTCCCAACCCTCTCAATAAGCTCTTTCAGTTCAATTATCGTCTTTGTGAGTTCAGTAAGTGCCTCTGTTGATTTTTCAATTGTCTTATCAACTCTTACAAGTAAATAAAGTGCAACTAATACAGGAAAGCCTACATTACTTACAATTTGAACAATGTCAGGAAAACCTTCCAATTTATTTAACCTCCTTAACATAAATATATAAGTCAATTGTTCTATTTATCCAGCCAATGAAAAATTTCTCCATCTTTTTATTTGCCAAAACAATTTCTTTATATCTTTTTATCCTTAAGATTATAAACTCCTTGGGATCTCCATTTGATTTTTTCATAAGTTCATTTGCGGTAGATAGTCCCATGTTCACAGCAGTGTCAAAAACTATAATGGATATAGGGTAAGGAAGCTTATCACATCCTAATTTTTCCCAATAATTCTTCCTGTAAATCTCTTTTGCCTTATCCAAAGTTAAGTTTTTTATGTCCAGTTCAGGATACGACCTTTTGCT
>JBMFMO010000075.1:0-2326 GCA_049970635.1 Minisyncoccia bacterium
GTAAAATAAATGAAAAAGATATTATAAATTATCTTGTTGAGAATTTTGTTGAAAAAGGTATTATACCAAAATGGTGGATACCTGATAAAATAATCTTTGTTAAAGAATTACCTAAAACAAGCACAGCTAAAATAGATAAAAAAGCAATTAAGCAACAATTTGATAAAATTAATCAATAAATTCAAAATCCACTAATTCATTAACATTCCCTTTAATCGCTTTGGAAATGGGACAATATTTATGTGAAAGATCTATTATTTTAGGGATTTTATCTTTTTCATTTTGTGGTACTTTAATAAAAATATGGACGTGAATGGATATGTATTGAAAACCTTCTTTTTGTGTGACGTCCAATGACGCCTCTACATTGCTTGACCATTTTTCAAGATGAATGTTCATTCTATCTTTTAGATAAAGGAAAGTTGTTAATATACAAGAAGCAAGCACACCAGGAAAAACCTCTTCCGGTGCTATTGCCTTATCTGGATCAGAAATTTCTAGTGGGGATGTGACATCAATATTAAATTTTCTTATTTTTATTCTTGCAGTTCCATTACCAATCCATTCACTTTCTGCTTTGAATTCTACCATATGAAAATAAAAATTAACTTCCCATATAAAAATTTTAGCCTAAACTATTTTTTGGAATATTTTTCTATAAGAATAAATTTCATAATTTTCCCAGTAGGATTTCTAGGTATTTCGTCGAATATTACTTTTTTAGGTACTTTATAACTGGCCATTCTTTCTTTACAATATTCTATTATTTCTTCTTCTGTTGTACTTTCATTAGTTTTAATTTTCACAACAGCAACTACTTTTTCACCCCATTTTTCATCTGGAATACCTATCACTGCACAATCTGCTACTTTGGGATTTGTAAGAATAATATTTTCTACTTCAGTGGCATATACATTGTATCCGCCTGAAATGATCATATCTTTTAATCGACCAATAACATACAAGTATCCATCTTCATCAATTTTGGCTAAGTCTCCTGTATAAAACCAACCATTTTTAAACGATTCCCTATTTTTTTGAGGGTTTTGCCAATATTCACCAAAACCATCGGGATATCTTATTATTAGCTCCCCAATATCCCCCGATTTTTTTTCAATACCCTTCTCATCAACTATTTTTATTTCATGCAGGCATGTCGGCGGTCCAACCGCTTCAGGTTTTTTCCTTTTCATTTCTGGCTTTCCGACTGCTACGAAACCTGTTTCTGTTAATCCAATATGATCATAAACATTTTGAGAAATTTTTTCCCAAATCTGGTTTAATAGAGAAACTGAAAGAGGTGCACCTACACTCGCAACAGCTCTAAGTGATTTTAGGTTAATTTTATTTAAATATTCGTTGTGAAGCATAGAATAATACATTGTTGGCACTCCATACATTATTGTTACTTTATATTTTTCAATGGCATTTAATACGGAAACAGGATCGAAATCAATCAGAATATTTGTACCCCCCGCTAATATAACACCAATTTCCCAGCTCAAACCTGATAGTGCTGGAACAGCATTTAATGCTATATCTTTATAATTAATATCAAAACTTAATGCATAACAAATATGATTTAAAAAATTAGCATAATGAGATCTTAAATAAGCTTTTGGTGGTCCGGTTGTCCCAGAAGTAAAACCAAGTACTACAGGTGTATCATCCCTTATATCTACATTTGGTTCTGAAATATTGTTAGAAAAAAGTGCAATGTAATTTTCAAAATTAGTTTCTTCATTACCTATGAAAAATTTTTCTCCAGCAAAATCAATGTTATTTATTTTATCGATGTAGGAATAATCAAAAATTAATATTTCAGAATTTATATATCTTAACAAATTCTCTACTTCATTTCTTGAAAGCCTGTATGATAGAGGTACAATAATCATACCTGCCCTTGCCACACCGAAATATAATTCAAGCCACTCAATCCTGCTATTTTTTGCAATTACTGGTATAAAACTTCCATTTTTTAGCTTAGAACTCAATCCATTTGCAAGACGATTTGCATTTTCATTAATTTTTTTTAATGTTTTTTCTTCGCCATTAATTGCATTTATTACTAATCTTTCAGGATACATTTTTGATGCATTCTTTAAAATAATACCAACATTTAGATAACCAGGTGGTCTTTTCATAGACCAACAGTACTGTTCTTCCATAATGCTTTTTATTGCGTTTCCAATATTTAAATATTTCGGAAGGATGATCCGACAAATGTTAGATTTATATATCATATTTTATTACAATATTTTATGAATAAGGGGATTAAAAAAATTTTAAAGTATCCCATAAAAATGTTGTCTGAAGCGACTGAAAT
>JBMFMO010000076.1:0-2272 GCA_049970635.1 Minisyncoccia bacterium
CTACATATTCTGGGACTACTTCTGCGCCCAGAAAAAAATAATCCTCGAAATTACTTCGTAATATCAACGTAATAAAACGGCTTACCCGGTTTCTTCCCGTCACCATCAAAAACAACAACATCACCAACTACACCAAGAACATAAAACTCCCTCGCCGGCGCCGCAAAAGGCACAACAAAATAATACGGATTCCTCTCAACCCTGTCATACACCGAAAACACTGGATAAACCTTAAAAGCACTGAAATAAGAATTTAACCCTACAACCGCAGGCAGATTAACCCCCCGAGACCCCCTCATCATATTAAGCTTATCAACTAATGCATTAAGTTTCTCATCATTATTATCTAAATTTAGCGCAGACAATGCATTTACCATACCGCCACAATTAGGCATAGATCCGTAGAAGTAGTCTTGAAAAGTCTCAAACCATAACACAGATAAGAAAAACGGAGGATAAACACAAAGGTACCGCTTTTCGTTGTCCTTTGTTTTCAACAAATCTAACTCCATCGAAAATTCTAGATATTTTAGATTAAAAAGATTAAACGTATACTTTACTTTCTTATTTGATATAAAATTATCAAAATCAATTTTAAGATTTTGATAGTTATCCGCTATTATGTCCAGAGCATCGATAATTATAGATTTTTTCGCCGATATATCATCTAGTCTAGAAACAGTGTATATGAAGTACGGAGCCATAGCTACCCTGTAGCACCACCTCTGAGTGGAGGACTCTTTCAAGGTGGTAATAGGCTTAATAGACAGGAAGTATGAAGGTACATAAAACACATCAGTAAGGCTGTTATAAAGTCTTTTTAAATAATATACAAAAAATTGCGAAGATCTATATTGACACAAATTATTTAAAAGATTAGTGTCAGATGCCGACGCGCTCAAAGACGACAGCGCTACGGGACTAATATGCACATGACCAAAGGGGGAGAAAGACATCTGGCCAGTTGTTGAGTAAAATAGATTATAATAATTCAACACATCACCCAAACCTGATAATAAAGCTGAATCTATTATACTGGCTACAAAACTTGAAAATATTGAACAAATAGAACCCGTAGCCTCATCAAGTTTCTGAGTAACAAATGATCCAACTTGTTCAATAATACCATTTTTACCAGCAATGACATCTTTTGCAATACTATAGATAACCCCCTTTACAGTGCATTGATCACCACTATAGTCACCACTATCATGGTACTTGTTTAGATTAGCCGAGATTGTATTTCTGATGTTGTCAAAATGCTGCTCTATAAAGTTTTTTAATGAATTCTTAATAACATTAGATAAAACTGATGTACATATTTGCATCACAATGTTTTGTTGTGTATTGATATTGAATATGTTAAGTTTTAGTATAGATACCTGCGATGTACTTAATTTTTTAGCTTCCGTACTTTTCCCGCTACATAATTTATTTTCAATTTTCTCTTGTATTTCATCAAATTTGTTGCTTACGTATTGCCTTATAATTCCAAATATATCGAAACTTAAGTCATATTTATACATCTCGTTTTCACTCCTTCCGATCATGTATGGCGGTATTGATACAATGTAAATATCAAGATCGCTCATTTCATTGGTATCAGTATTCTCTTTTTTGGCGTATTTATCAACTAAATCCTTATTACTTTGTGAACCAAGTATATTAGATAAGTGATTATATACTACAGTCTGGATTTTTCTATATAGACTTTCTTTGCTAATATCTTTATTTATTGAATTTAGTGTATCACCAATTCCTTTTTTAATATTATCTGTAAAGCTCTGGATAAAGCTCCTAGCGTTTACTGATATGGTTATTTTATAGACACCTGGCGTTGCAGGTACTGCGAAGTAATAACCTTGATAAGGTAGATCTACTTCCCTTACTATAGGAATTATATCTACTACCTGACCTGCATCTGAGGAGTATAAGCTGGCAACACTTGTGAGAAATCCTTTGAAGAAAGCTCCAATTGACTCTGAGAGTGGCGGTGAACTTTTAAAGCTTCCCTTGACCTCCTCCCTATTAGCATAACAAGCTATTCGATTTGTAACATTAAAAAGAGTAACAGCGCCACTAGTTGAAATTTTTCCCTCTATTATAATTTGGTTGCTGAGCCCCCCAATAATTCCGTTTGCAAGAATCCACACAACGTTAGCAAACGGTATCGTAGATATTGCATGAGTAACGGAACTTTTGACAATATCCTTAATACGATTTTCTAAACAACCCCCTACTATATCAGGAATATTAAAACTGTTTATAGCAT
>JBMFMO010000077.1:0-2270 GCA_049970635.1 Minisyncoccia bacterium
AAAAACTCAAGGAAGGCTTTCCGTTCGTCCTGTTGTAAAAGAGTTTCAATCCCTGTAAGGTACTCTAAAAACTCCCTTTATCCAACGAGAGAGTTGAAAAAACATAGCTTTAACACTATTAGGCACTTCTTGAATAACTTGCAAACTATCTAAATAAAACACTTTTACAGGAAGCTTTAAAGTATATTCTAAATCATCAGTTAAACTACTCACAGAAAAACCATATTTATTTATAATACTTGCTTTAAAACGCATACCAGAACCACCAAGGACAGAACCGAAATTAAGAATTGTAAAAGCTCTATTTATAGCTCTAAAATACTCATACAAGATGGCATAAATAAAAGACAAAGGATTATTTAAAGTAATTTTGTTTGAACAATAAACTTGAAGAACATCATAATCATAATTATTAGCAATACTCAAAAAGTTTTTTTGAATTATTCTATTATCAGCATCAAAAACCCATATGTAAGAGTTTGGATTATCCTTTGCTATCAATGGAAGATATTTAGACAACATTTTACTTTTACTATGTAAGCTATCCTCATAAATATTTACATCAAAACCCAAATCTAAAACCAATCTTTTAGTATCATCATTGCAATCATCAAGAAGAACAAAAATTTTATCAAAACCAACCATTAACAAATCTATTAATATATTTAGAATTACATTTTCCTCATTGTGAGCAGGAACAACGGCAATATTAACAGGTAAATTTTCCTGATGTTTTTGTTTAAGTTTTAAAGGAAGAAAAGAAATAATCAATAACACAATGGCATAAGAAAAAAGAATAGTAGGCAGGAAAAAGAAGAGTTTGAGAAGAAAACCCGCCATCTTATCACCTCCTTACCTAGATAATCTTGACCTAATGAAATTAAACACAAAACGGACAACAACGATAGAAACAACTATACCAAGAATAGCTAAAATTATAGGACCAACCGTTGAAAAAACGGAATTTATTTGACCTACGAAATCACTTGTAGTAATTCCAAGCAAAGACATAAACATCACCTCCAAAATAAAATTTTTTTAAGTTAAATATATATAAACTCTTCTTTTTTTGCATAAGCTACCTCTTAATTTTGTTAATAAGAATAAGCAAAAACGAAAAAACCACAGAAGCAACAAGAAACTTTATTAAAGCAGGTTGTATTACACTTTGCAACAAATAATTATAATCTATCATTTTATTCTCCTCACAAAATCAAAAAGCAAATCAACTAAACGAACCAAAACAACAACAAATAATAAAGAACCCCAGAAGATAAGAACAAAATCAAATATACTAATCATATAAACCCTACCTTACTGAGATAAGAATAAACAGAAGCAACAGCAATTATAAACCCAACAAAACGAATTAAACCACTACCAAAAGCAATTAGCAACAGAGAAAGAAGAAACATTATTAAATACCTCATTATTTCCTCCGCATAAACTCATAGATTACATAAGCAATAACAAACAACGAAGCGAAGCTCACAAGAACAACAGCATAAAAAACATATGGAAGGATATTATTAATATTACTTATCAAATTTACAAGCTCGCTATAAGAAATATTAACAATATCCACCATTGACATTATAGCACCTCAAAGCAAGGATAAGCGAGAGACAAGCCCCCGCTTATCCTATAAGTAATATTACTTATCAATATCATCATTGCTTTCTTTTACAACAGGACGAACGGAAAGCCTTCCTTGATACACAGACACAACAAAGCCCACTATATCATCAAGAGAGTAATTTCTATCTATTATAGCAGTAGCAGGACCTTCATTAGGTATATATAAATCCAAAATCCTATATGGAATGCCCTTTACAAGAATATCACGAACACCGATAACATTAACAACGCCCGAGACTTCAAAAGACTTTATATTCATATTGCTACCCCACCTTTCATATAAGCATATCTTACACGATTATAATCATCTATTTCATTAAGATTATAAACATCAATATTTACATCAAGCCATTCAAGAGCGATTACATCTTTAATAGTTTTGATGTTTTTAGTGTTTAGATACTTATCATTTTCACTATTCCAACCATTTACATAGATAGTAGCGTAATACTTACTACTATCCTCGTAATCCATAAAGAAAGCAAACAAGACAATGTCCCCATCTTCATCATCAAGATAGCCATCATAAATAAGAAAAGTAGGATAAATAGAATAATCAGGAGATAAAAAGACCTCTTCTTGATAAACTAACAACTCTTGACCTTTTAATCTTCTATACATTTTTAACCTCC
>JBMFMO010000078.1:0-2262 GCA_049970635.1 Minisyncoccia bacterium
ATAGATGGAATCTTTTTAGGAGCATATAGAGAGGCGGAATATGAATTAGGTATTAAGAAAGATGAGTTCAGTGATTTAATTTTATTAGGGATTGCAAATATCGTTAAAAACAATATTATTGATTTCTTTTTCGTAGGAAGAATAAACAAGAGATATGATGAAATAATAAAAAGACCCTTAAGAATGAATACAGAGGAATACTGGGAAAACAGAAAATTTAAAGGATTTGAACTGCAGGAACTAATAAATTTTAATGGAAAATGGAGGAAATTTTACGAAAGAAATTATAAAAATTTCACTAATCAGCTTGTTATTTCTCTATATTTGATAATGAATGATTTTAATTATAATCCCAAATTTTATCATTCTTGACCATTGTGTGCAGTTGAACTATTTTTAATAAACATTTGGAATATTAGAATTAAGTCTCTTTACCAAGAGTTATAATTATGCAAAACTAAAGTAAACGGAGTTATGAATTTAAATAGAAGAGATGATAAGAAAATTATGAACCATCTGTTCAACTATTTCAAGTATCTTTAGGGGAAAAGAAAACCGAGAAACTTAACAGTATAATGCAGCATATGAACAAAAAGATAAGCATGATAACCAAAACCACAGATTCATTTCCAATATAGGAGTTGGTTATATAAATCATATTTATGGAGTAGCAGAACTGAATGAGAAGTGGTCTCATAGAGTAATCAACAGATACTTTAATTGCAAGGATGAGTTACAAGACATGTTCAGTAAAAGGTATCTTTAAATTTACACATAATTTGAGGTACTATCAATACAATTACAATGATATTTTAGAAGATGTGCTCTATTATTACTATTATACTATTCTAGAAAATCCAAATTTGAAAAAAGAATTAGCCGAAAATATGATAAATACTCTTTAGATATAGGGCAAAGAGAAATATCTATTATAAAAGAGGGGAATATAGAGCTGGAAAGTTTTTTCGAAAAAGATAACGATTATATGAACATTTTTAAAAGGGATGAAGAAAAGATAATACCTTTTTATTCATCATTTGAAACTGAAAATATTTTAAATTGTATAAAGGAAATTATGAATTGGACTGATTATACTAATGTTAATATTCTAAAAACTATTTTTGATCATTTTATAGGAGATACTAGGATGAGATCTAATTATAGAAATCATATTTTTTGGTTCAGCATATGAATTAGATCCTCAAAATACTATTAAATTAATTATTGTAAATTTTCCTCTTAATGAAAAAATGTTTTCAGTTTTAAATTATATAAAATATGATCTTATAAATTGGAAAAGAATATGAGAAGATTGTAAGAAATAAGGGATCTATGAGTATCTATTTGAAAAAGGAAAAAACCCTGTTATACTATGAATTTTTATATTGAAGATATTCTTGTTGGTTTTGAATTTATTAATTTTTCTGAGTGTGTGTTTTCTAAATATAGTTATTTTTCATTTATAGGACTTTTAAAGTTTTTCCGCAGTTTTTATGATACAGACTTTAAAAAGAAAAAAAGTATATCTTTTTCTTTTGATAAGAGTTATATTTTAAAGTTTGAAATTATAATATAATTTTGCGTTAATTTTATTTAACGGATTAAATGTAAATAAACCTAAATTTTTCAATATTATTACTGTTTATTTTTAGGAGTGGATTTTCTATTGCTTTTACTATTACTTCAACAGAATATTTTCCAAATTCCATTATCTTTTAAGATTCAATTTCTATTTTTTCAATACCAGTCAATCTTTTGTGTATTTCTTTTGATCTGTCCAATTCTTTATGATCTTCCATGGAATTAATTGTAGATATTTCGAGAATCGTTTTCCTATGCTGTAAATGGCAGTTTAAAATTCCCCCGTATATGTCAATTTAAATTTCTCTACCTTTTACCTATATTGGATGTATGGAAATTTGCTACCTCAGAGTATTGGCTTATGTTTTTTAATGGGCCCGACCGGATTCGAACCGGTGATCTTCGCTGTGTGAGAGCGACGTCATAACCAGCTAGACCACGGGCCCTGCATTTTCAAGATATTCATTCTTTATATTAATTTTTCTTGTTGGATATCTCTAAAATTTTTTAAGAGATCAGGCTAAGAGCTCCCTAGTTAAGTTCATCTCCTTTTTTATGCTCCACAAACCTATCAATATGGATATGATGGATCCAAGCAGAGAAAATATTATGAGTATATGCCCTATGAGTCCCTGGGTAGTAAAGAATATACCTATTAGAAAGAATATTCCAACAAGTGAA
>JBMFMO010000079.1:0-2251 GCA_049970635.1 Minisyncoccia bacterium
TACCGTAGGGATTGTATTTAACGACGAAGGAAAGATTTATAATTTGTCAGGTTCCTAGGTTTGTCTATTATAGTATGTTTGTTCATGAGCCATTTGCGTCCATTTATCAATTTTTTAAAAATGGCATTCTCTTACCACTTGGTAGAATGCTTTCTATTACTCTACCTGTCGCCATACCAACTTCTTTATGCTTTTCATGGAATGTAATATGATCTTTTATCCAATTCTTTGATACCCAAGCATCATCTGTATGTATTACTATATCCCCATCTGCCTTCGCATAAATTATATTTAGTGCTTCTTCAAAGTATCCTGATTTTTGCTTTATTAGCTCTATTTCTAATCACTCATAATTTTTAATTTTTGAAATTATATCTATATAATTCGGCCATTCTTTGTATACAATGAGTATTCTAAAATCATTGTAAGTTTGAGTCTTTAGAGTATTAAGCAATTTAAATATTCTTGGCGTTGTTTTGTATGTTGGAATTGCTACTGTTACCTCCAAATCAACACCCGGATAATTATATTCAAGGAAGCTCAGTAATATTATTTAAAGTAATCGGTTTCGGATAGAAATCCGCATTGAGCGCTTTAGCCATTTCTGCATGAGCATAATGAGGGTCATAATATAAAAACAACGTTTTCATTCTTTACACCACTCAAATAATAATTGTTATACACTACTTATAATCTGATTTGATTTTTGTTGCAAAGATATTTGTAAAAAAGTTATCAAGATCGGCAACAGAATTAATTTCGTGGTTTATATTAATATATGGAGGAGTATCATATATCTGAAAAAGATGAAAACCTTTTCTTTTTAGTATATTTATTGTGCCATTGTAATTTTTGTTCCCTTTATATATAAATCCAAGGTTATATTCGAAAATTAATCTTTTTACTTTATTTAAAAGTTTTTTTGAACCTATCAGCACATTCTCTTCATATCCTTCTACATCTATTTTTATCATGTCAGCTTTATTAATTAAATTATCTAACAGATTAATGTTGATTTCTATATGTTCTTTAGAACCCTGAAGATCTAACAACGAATTCTGACCATCTTCAATTGGTGACCTATTTAATAATGCTTTGCCTATTTTATCTCCGACAGCTGTCTGAATGGGTATTATATTTTTTATTTTGTTAAGTCTAATATTTTCTATTAGTTTCTTAAAATTTTGTGGATCTGGTTCAATCGAATAAACTATGCCTTTTTTACCAACAATTTTTGATGCTAATAGAGAGTAGTAACCGTTATTTGCTCCAACATCCACGAATATCTCAGACGAATTGAGTTTAGATTTTATAAGGTATGTTACTCCTGGTTCATAAATTTTCTTATTTTTGTAAAGATAATAAAAACCTAGATCATGAATATTTTTACATTGAATTTTCATTTTAAAATCAAAAAATTTTATAATTTTATTTTTATATCTATCATTGCATAGAAAGATTTGATCTTGAATTTCATCAGATAATTTGCGTGCTTTAATAATTTTTGCAAAATCTGTATATAAAAGGTCAAATTTTAAACTTTTTAGAAAATTATAAAGTTCAGTATGTTTTAGAAAAAATTTTTCTAAGTTCATTTAGCCACCATTTTTAGAATATTTCTTACTCCAGACTTCACGTCAAATTTTGCCTTGAATCTAAGTTCTTCTTCCGCTTTTGATGTATCCGCCTGTGTAAAAAATTGGTAGGATCTTAGTGGATTTTTTATATATAATGGTTTTTTTCTAAAGCCGATTTCATTTGCTATTATTTTATAAATTTTATTAAATGTTAATGATTTACCTGTACCAACATTATATACCTCTCCACTCTTTCCGTTTTTTATCGCTTGCATATTTGCATTTACCACATCTTTTATATATATAAAATCCCTCCTTTGTGTGCCATCCCCATATATTGTGGGTTGTTTTCCACGTTTCATGTCTGCTATAAACTTATGTATTATAGAAGAGTATGCACCTTTTGAATTTTCTCCGATTCCATAAGTATTAAAATATCTCAAAGAAATTGTCTCTAATTCACCACGTAAAGAAAAATATCTTGCAGTCATTTCATTCATTATTTTAGTTATTGGGTAAAGATTAGTGTGGTTTATCGTTGCCATATCTTCATGTGACTTTTTGCTAAGATTCCCATATACTGATGAACTCGAAGCAATTATTGCTCTTTTTACACCAACTTTACTTGCAAGATCAAGAACGTTAAAAGTTCCGATTATGTTTGTCTTTAATCC
>JBMFMO010000080.1:0-2179 GCA_049970635.1 Minisyncoccia bacterium
TCGTCACGTCATAAAAAACTATATCAACCACCATCTTAAATAAATCCCTATTTCTCTGATACAGGTATGTCTCTAAATCCTCTTTTATACTGTCAAGAAAATCTAAACACCTGTATAACTGATTTAAATCTATATCCTCTTCAAATCCAAAATATCTATTCTTCTCACGATAAGTTCTCAGTTTGCTCATAGGTTCTATCAATCTCTGTATTGTCATCAAAAAACTTACTTTGTCTGCATCAAATTTTATCTTTCGCCCCCTTGTTGCTCTCTCTTTTAAAAATTTATCTATTTCAAGTTCTTCCCATAACTTTCTGAATACAATGTACCCCCAATTTTTTATAACTGCATCCGATACATCCTCTTCAGATTCAATAGTAACAGCTTCTGTATTGTCAGTAGTTGTTCTTTCAACAATATCAGATAGTTTTTTTACAATGTTTCTAAAAGCAGGATCATTTTTGAGGAGATCAAGTCTACCAAAATTGAATAGCACTCTTTGCTTAACCTTGCCATTTTCACGATAGTTTTCGACTAATCTAACATACTGGTAACCGCCAGCATTAGTTATTTTGACAAACATATGGTAGCTCCTCAAAGGTATTTTAAGTACTTGTACCACAATATATTCAAAATATAAAGTATTAATAATACATTTCAGACTCTAATTTGCCACTACAATTTTTAAAATTTTTTATTTTTCTATTTTCAAAACCCGCATAAATTAAGACTTTGTCATTTTTTGTTAGCTCAATAACCACTCCTAATTGACAAAGTCAAGAAAAATAAAATAATAAATTATTAATTATTTAGTTTATATTTTTAACCCCTTATAAACATTATAATACAAAATTTATAATTTTAATAAAGTGATTTATATCACATTTAATTAAAATTTTTAAAATCTTGTTTTATATATCCAAATATTCCTGTCTTTTTCGTCTTGCACAAAACCAATAAAAACACTATAAAGATCTTTTGTGGTAATAACGTTTCTAATTCCTCCATATAAGCCATCTTTTATTATTATTTCTTTCAATACTTCTCCTTTAAGATCAGTAAGCATAACCTCCTACAACAAAATTAGAGCTTAACATAGAGACAGTTGTGAGAAATATTTTCATACCCTTTTTGTTATAATTCTTTCTCCACAATATATCTACTTTATCGTTAAAATAAGCCAAATAAAAACCGTCCCTTAAATCTTTGTAGGCATAGCCACCTATAAGATAACCTTGATCTGTAAAGATGATTAATTCACCTCGTACTGGTCCTTCTCCTGACAGTTTTTTATTCCATATTAGTCTTCCATTCTCATCAACTCTATATATCACTCCTTTAGATAAGCCAGAAACATCGAAAGTTCCTGCTATGATAAAATCACCATTTCTTGCTTGAATTACGTCATTAAATTCATCATCATCCTTTTCTCCAAAAACAACATCCCACACTTTATCCCCATTCTCATCAAATTTAACTAAGAGCGCATCTATTATATACTTTTTACCGTCCTTTTCCAAAATCTTTAAATTTCCAACTACTATATACTCACCAGCATCACTCAACATAAGATTATTTGCTACTTCTTCCCGATCTGACTTTCCATATATCTTTTCCCACAGCAATCTACCATTTATATCAGTCTTAATGAGATGTATATCCCCAATTCTTGATGTAGCACATATCAAGTATCCCTTACTATCTTCTACTACATAGGAGTTTATGAAGTTCTTACCTATCAAATAGTTTCTACCCCAAATTTTTCTTCCATATTTATCTACCTTCAAAAGGTATATGTTACTTCTTGAAAATTTTGCTGTGTAAAGATAAGAAATCCCAGAAATTATGTAGTTTGAATCTTTCGTCTCTTTTACTGAGAAAGCATCTTCTACCCTAAAATCCCCATAGTACTTATTAAACATATCACTTAATTTAATCTCAAAATCTATCCTATTAGGTCCTGATTTTACAGAATAGATTTTGCTTTCTACAATAGAATTATTATTAGGCTCTATTACCTCAATCAAAAGATTCTCTTGATCTCCTAAAACTGGGATATTTCTAATAATATATCTTCCACTCTCATCACTTAAACCTATACAATCTGTTCCCTCAATCAGTACTTTCGCACCTTCTATTGGAAGCTTGTCCCTATGAGTTATTATCCCTTCTAAGGTAG
>JBMFMO010000081.1:0-2180 GCA_049970635.1 Minisyncoccia bacterium
AGGGAGGCTGCTAGGATTGCCGTCTCAACCTGGTCAAGGCTTGAGGGTATGTAAACTATGCCCTCTGACTTTCCCTTCTTTGAATCTATCTCCACCTCTATCCTTCCAATCCTACCGCTCTTCTGGAGGTCCCTGAGATCAAGTTCCTCACCCAGTAGACCCTCAGTCTGGCCGAATATTGCTCCCACTACGTCAGGTTTTTCCACCACACCATCTGCAACAATCTTTGCCTTGATGAGATATTTAGCTGCATTTGGATCTATATTCATCTTTTATCACCTTCCTTTTCCAAAAATAGTCATCTCTTCACTTCATTCCTCAGCACGTTTAAATTATGATTATTATTTAACGTGAATGTCATGATGATCAGGGATGACTATTTTCAGTGTCAATAAATTGAAATCATTAATAAATTTTTCTCAAATCTTTTAAAATTTTGAAAAAGGCTGCCCAAGGTATTTTTATGGTCATAAATTATGGTGTACATGATTTTGTGTAAAGTCAAGGATCATAGATCCCCATTATATCATCCTTAAATACATTGAATTTAAGGATTATCCTTCCACCGAATTTATTATTTTCCTCAATGATCCTTAAGTATATAATTTTTCTCGCTGATTCTTCACCTGGTAATGAATCTATTATCTTTGTTCTTCTGATATTTATGTTTAAACGTTCCATCATATTTGTTGATCTTATTACCTTTCTTACTGGCTCTGGATATCTGTAATATGTTAAGAGACGTCCCTACCTCTTTTTCCATATTGGAAATTGCCCTGGGATATTTATAGTTCCGGAATTCCTTGAATTCATTGAACCTTTTCCTTGCCTCTTTCTCCTCCGTCTTCCTTCTCAGATTGATAATGAGAGCATCTATGTATATGGCAAAATATCTTTTTAATTTTCAAGATTGCCAAGCAACTGTCTTCCATGAAATAATTCATCGAGGATCAATGAGACCCTTCTGGGTACTTATACCATTGGAATATAGATAGATCATATCTTTTATATCCACGCTTCTTCATAGGCTCAAATACCATTTTTCTAAAATTTGCTTCCCTGTCCCCTAGTATCATCTATAAAAACATATTTGTATTAAAAATTCCTGTATACGTTCCATTCTTTGTTCCATCGTTCTTTTCAATGGATATATCCCCTTCTGTGCTCTTTATTGTCTTAGGCATCTCTTTCACTGTTTTTCTCACTTCTAAGAAAATTTTATCCAGATTTTCTATACTATCCATGCCTAATTGACTATGACTTTGCCAAAGGGTATCCTTTCCTTTTACACAAATTTTTTGGATACTATCATTATGAATGATTTGCAAGGATTTAAATCAAAAGTTTTTTTAAATTCCTTGTATTATAATTTACGATGATAGAGGAGTTGATAGGGGTCTTGGGTCTAATTTTATCGCTATTACCACTAGTTGTTCTACCTTTAAAGGTCAAGACAGGTACAGCAAGATACATACTATTATACATATTCTTGGTCCTATATTATCTGTCATATCTCCTTTATTATTTCACATTAAATGAGATTTACGTCCTTTTGCTTTACATATTTGAAACTTTATTCTTCCTTAACATGTATAGATCATACCTTGCAAAGGAGCTTTTCCTTGCCTTACCTTTGATTTGTTATATTAATGATCTTGCATTAATATTCTCATTCTACTTTGCAACATTTAACCTTGCTGAGCTCTTGAAAAACAAAATAAATAAAAGGAATGTATCAATAATGGCGGTATTATCACTATTTTTCTTCGATATAGGCATAATTGCACAATTGTTATGGATATTCTCAACTCAGGATTACTTTTCAAAAATCGCAAATATAATATTCCTAATTGGAACAATATTCTTCATAGCCCCTGCCTTTAAGGTAGTGAGGAAGGGATGAGGAAAAACAGGTCTGAAAGCAGGATTATATTCGAGATCCTTGCAATAGTAGAAAAGGAGGAATGTACATCATCCACAATCATAAGGAGGGCAAATATACCATATTCAAAATTCAAGGAAATAGAGGAGAACCTTCTTGAGAGAGAATTAATAATTAAGGTGAGTAATGGAGATAAGGTATTTTACAGTATAACCGACCATGGAAGGGATCTCCTAAGGGGCTGGAGGAAGTTTAAGGAGCTAATGGAGATGTACGGTTTTGAACCCTAAAGGTGTAT
>JBMFMO010000082.1:0-2144 GCA_049970635.1 Minisyncoccia bacterium
GAAGGCAGCATTATTTACGCTGGAAAAATCCAACTACATGGCAAAATTGGGAAGACACAGGACTTAATTACGATAGTACTTTATCATTTGCTGATTATGCAGGATTTAGGACAGGGGTTTGTTATGAATATCCTGTTTATAATCTTGTTACACGTAAAAGCTTGAATCTTTTTGAGAAGCCTCTTATAGTTATGGATGTAACTCTCTTTGGGAGTAGCTATATGAACTTGAAAGTAGAGGAGAGTTTTAGATATGTAGAACATTTATCTAAATGTTGTCGCCTTTTTGGAGGAACTTTTGTTTTACTTTGGCATAATACTTCTCTTATAGAAAAATGGCAGAGGAATATTTATAGAGATGTTCTTTATAATATTATTTAGGATTAAAAGCCTATGAGAAATACTTTTAAAAATGAGAGTTGGGTATGTATAAATAAAGGGAAAGTTTATGGCAGAAACTTAATTAAAATTATTTTGGTTGTAGGCGTAAGACCTCAGTTTAGAAAACTTGCTGAAGAGGAATATAATAAAGATGTATGGTCTTAAAAAGTTGAAAGTCAATATTAATAACTCTACTTTAAAAGTTTTTAATTCTATTTTTACGGTATTAGTTTATTGTTTAATTTTATTGTCCGAATCTCTGTTTAAGTATCCTGAAATCTATTTTGCGCTTTTTCTAACAGCGGGTGTTTATAAGGCAGATCCAAGATTAAATTTTCTGCCTAAATTTCTCGATCTTACAGTATTTTTTGGGTTTTTAACTACTCTGGGGGTTTTGTATAATATTTTGAAAGGAGAATTAAAACCCATTCTACCCCCTATAAAAATTTTTTTATCATATATATTTATAGTTCTATTAGGGATTTTAAGTCTTTCATATACTTTAGCTCCTATTTATGGAACTGAAAAAATTCTCAGATTCATAATTATTACATCGCCTGCTTTCTTTTTTCCTATAATGCTTTTCCAAAAGAAAGAAGTATATGTGAGATTCTTTGCTGTGTTCGTTATTATTGCTATTATTATGAGTTTTGATATCATAACAGGTGGATTAGCTCCTGGAGAGACTGGTTTTCACGAAGCACTTGGTTCAAACTATTTAGCAGTTGGGAGAATTAGTGGGATTGCGATATTATCAGCCCTATCGCTCTTTTTTGTGATAAAACAAAAATTATATAAGTTTTGTCTTCTCTTTATTATGGGACTTTTTATTTTTAATATGTTCATATCTGGTGGTAGAGGTCCTTTAGTAAGTCTTGCTTTTAGTTTTGTTTTTATCTTCATATATCTGGTAATAATGAATTTATTCAAAATTAAAGAAAACAAATTTACAATAAATAAAAGAGATTTCAAGTTACTATCATACATATTTTTAATTTTTGTATTTGCTTTATTTGTCGTTGTATATTTTAAAGATTATTTCTCAATTATTTTTTATAGACTAATGTTATTAGAAAATTTAGAAGGTACTTCGATAGAGACAAGGTTAAAATTGTATAATACAGCAATAAATTCTCTTAAGGACTTCCCAAGAAATATAGTGGGTTTAGGAATAGGGGGCTTTAGTGTGTTTTACAATGGATATGATGCACCCAGGGGTTTGTATCCTCATAATATCTTTTTAGAAATTGGTTCTGAATTAGGTATTTTAGGACTTTTTGCCTTTATTTTTGTTATATGTAAAAGTATTATAGTGGCTTTTGATAATATAAAAAAATCGAAATTAGAGTGGAACTATTACATAAACATTAGTTTACTGATGAGTCTTATTTTTATGCTTATTAATTCTTCGGTATCTGGAGATATAAATGATAATCGATTGCTATTTACTACTTTGGGATTAATTTGGGCAAGAAGGAGGATTTCAAATAATGAAAGCTAAAGTTTGTCACATAACTACCGTACATTCTCCATTTGATGTTCGTATATTTCACAAGGAATGTAAAACTCTTGCAAAATCGGGTTATGAGGTTTACCTTATTGCTCAGCATGATAAAGAAGAGATTGTAGATGGAATACATTTAATCCCTTTGCCTATAGTGAGAAGTAGGATTAGGAGGATGATTTATTTACCTATTAGAGCTCTCAAAGAGGCATTGAAACTAAAAGCAAACATTTATCATTTCCATGATCCTGAGCTGATTC
>JBMFMO010000083.1:0-2134 GCA_049970635.1 Minisyncoccia bacterium
TACATTACCATGTTGCTGGAAAAAAGAAAACAATTAAACAAAACTATTCTATACCCTAAAATTTACGGAGTTAAGGTTATTGATAATATCCTTTATTTCATTGATGTATGGATCTATTTTTGATTGCTTTTTATTTCTTTTAGGGTATCTGGGAATTTCATTACTCCTAGCATATTTCCTGGCGGTCTTTCTGTCAATGTCCAATCTTCTTGAAATTTCAGATATGCTCATTCCATGATCATATAATTCACGAATCATAAGCCAATCCTCCTGGGATAACAAATTTCCACAATTCCAATATAGGTAAATGGATGGGGGAATTTAAATTGCCATATATGGGGAATTTTAAACTGCCGAAAGTAGGGAAAATTTAACTGCCATTTACATTTCCATGCCTTTAAGATCACTATTTGGTTTAATAGCTGTGATTGATATTTGCTTCACATCTTAAAATACCATATGCAGACCCAGAAGATAACATATCTTGTTTTACATCTATTAATTAAATTCAATGTCGAGTCTATTTTTTCCTTATACTCATTTCCGGATGCTATTCATCAGCTAATAAAAATCAGAATGAATGCTCAATAGCCATAATTAAAGTATCTTTGCATTCCCCTCTGATTCCATATCTAATGGTTCCAGCATTTACACTTTTAATATCTTCATTCTCAAAATTGGACATAAAAGACATGGAATTTGGTGGAAAATCATATTGTGTATATCTTACAAAAATCATCATCAGGGGAATCTTCATCAATAGATTTTTCAATTTAATGTGTATTATTTATAAGTTTTATAAAACTTATAAATTCTATAAGAAAAATATAAATATTTAAATTGATATTGAGCAATTGCTCATTCATATTCTTTTCTTTTAATTTTTGACACTTTTAAAAACATATATCTTTTCACCATAGTCTGTGTTCAATTCATCTTTTGTAAATATCCATATAATAGGATATTTTGTTCTCGTTG
Source organism: Minisyncoccia bacterium (assembly GCA_049970635.1). Classification (GTDB taxonomy): domain Bacteria; phylum Patescibacteriota; class Minisyncoccia; order UBA6257; family HR35; genus JBMFMO01. The sequence goes on from JBMFMO010000083.1 coordinate 979, forward strand.
TTTTTGAAATATCCTTGCCTGTCAAATATACTAATAGGTTAATTCTACCAAAAATTAAGTTTATACTTTTTGTTATTTCATTAAAATGTGAAAATTGGTCATTTTCGATATTTTTAAAATCAGGATACTTAAAAAGGTCGATTTTATCCAGAGTTCCTGAATTCCAGATAAACACTTTTCCTCTTATTAACGATAGCATGGGACTAGCTCTCAAGATTTCGTAAATTCTTTCGAGGATTGTTTTTCCAAAGATTTTTTCATATTCTTCGGTTATATCAATTCCAATAGCAAAGATAAATGTATCAGTATTTCGCTTTGGAAAATATATTGGAGAATGATCAATATAAGTTATAGTATATTCTGTAGTTGAGTTTCCAATTAAATATCTTTTAATTTTTTCAGCAAGTAAATTTTTCCACTGATCATTTATTTCAAACTTCATTTTATCAAATAACTTTATTCCTTAAAGCATATAATTTTTTCTAGTCTTGCGTATCTTTTGATTTTTACAGCACCATAAATAATTGCAATTGGTCCAAGAACCTTCGCATTCAAAATTATTGATACATTTACTATATTCATTTTAAAAAATGTTTACTAAATTCTTTTAAAGTATTGTAAATCTTGCAATCATAAATCTTGCTACTCTCCCATTTATTTTTATTTATCAAGTAACTATATCCTTTATGTGCATATGCAGATATTTTTATTCCATACTCATCTACTTCATGATAAGACCACTCAAAATAACCCATTATAACTTCCCTAAAATAAAAGAACATGCACTCTTCGGTGACATTCTCAGGTGAAGGCATTAAATTAAGCAATATTTTATATCCATAATAATAATCTTCAGATATAGGTCTGTCCAACCTTCTTTTATAATATTCAGCAAGAATCTCCCCTTTTTGTTTATGCCAAATATATATCCTTTTATAGCATTCAAGAGGCATTAATTCATCATTGATTTCACTATTATTTTCTTTTTCTGATTGTACCTTTGTACTGTTTCTATCTTCTTTTCTCCTAACACCAGCAGGAAGATTTCTTTCGCCAAGTTTTTTTAGCGGTTCAAAGGGGATTATTAAGTTGGGAACCTCTTCGAGTAATTTATGGATAAATTCCATCCATTCATCAAGCCAATTCTTTTCTCTCT
>JBMFMO010000084.1:0-2134 GCA_049970635.1 Minisyncoccia bacterium
GCAAAACAAATAGATCTGCCCTTTTGTATGCAGCATAGAGTTTCTCAGCAGGGTAATATCCTGTAAATATCACTTTATCTTTTATTTTTAGATCTTCGACCAATCTCTCAAGATAATTTTTCCACTCTTTTCCTTTATTGGATTTTAAACCGGATGAACTGCTTGTAAAACTTCCATCACCAATTAACATTAATTTTGCATTTTTCACCCTTTTATTGAATTTTGCAAAGGCCTTGATCAACACGTCCTGTGATTTTATCGGGTCCATTCTAGCAACATTCAATATCAGAAAGTCATCTTCGTTTATATTATACGAATGATTGAAGTTTGATAAATCCTCAGAACTTGGATTTTTCCATTCATTTGGATCAATATGAGGATAAACCTGGAACGCCAGACCTTTAAATCCAGCACGTATAAGACCTTCAAGATCTCTTTTTGTGCTAACAATAATACCGTCAAAGCCTTCAAAACCAGATATGATAAATTTTCTTATTTTATCGTTAAAATTTTCAGGTATGAATGGAACATGCCACCTTAAAATTGCGGGTTTAATTGGACCTATCAAAGATCCCATCATCAATTGCTGAAAATCATGTATGTAATAAACATCAAAATTTCCAGCCTTTTCGAAAATCTTTTTTGTGAATACCCAATTATGCATTATGTAACCCAGATAGGATTAAACTGAAAATGATTTTGACTCAATTCCATGAATATTATTCCAAAGTATATTTTTAAATTTAGTATAGTTTTTTAAAAATTTTGGGCTTGTTTTTAAATTGAATATCTTTATTTCTTTATTCCATATGATCTTTTCAGTGCATTAGGGTTCAAACTGAACCAGTATATCTTTTTTGCAAACTTGTCATCCAAAAATTTTTTTATCAGTACTTTTTCCATGTTTGAAACTCCACCAACTGTGAATTGATATTCATCCGGTTTAATGTCATCTATATTTATAATATTTTTTCCAATAGAATAATTTTTATTAAATATGATCAGTGGAGTTTGTGTAACTAATGCTATCTTATAACTCATTTTTCTCAATAATTCTTAAAAAATGATTTTATTTAAATTTTCTGAATAATGTTTGCTGTGTTGAGTAATTCTGATAAATAAGCCACATTTTTACGGCATATTTATAAAGATATATTTATCGCAGAGATTACGATAAGCAGAGCAATCTTTGATATAAAGAATGGTGAAAGAAAAATGAATACGGGAAAAGAGGGAATGCAAAGGAAAGCATAAAATCATCCGTAAAAAGAAAATTATGCGAGAATTTGGTATCCCAATTTTCGGAGGATCTGATAATTGACGATACCAGAGATTTTTGGAATATGATAAATTAAAAAATTATGGTGGGATGAGGCATATGGAAAAATTAAATATCCATAAAATGAAAGAAATAAGGGCATTAATGGATAAAAATAATTACTCAACAGACCATTTCCTTGGTAGAAAATAATGAACAATAATAAAAATAAAAAAGAACTATTGATAAATTGAATATAAAGAAAGAAAAAGGAACAAGTGGAGAACCTATCATTATGTTGCATTAATAACATTTCTTACAATAATTATGGAATACTTGCATCCATTACCCCAGCAGGCAATGCAATAATTGATTTTACAGGACTTACTGGTGTTAAGGCAGGAGAAATATGGCTCTCAATAGCTATTATATCTGGTTTATTGACTTCTTTTGCTTATAATCAAGAAAAAAAGAAAGGTTTATAAACTTTAAAGAGATGATAAAATTATGGTAACATATAAAGATTACAAAAAATATGATAGAAGAGCAAAATTATCATTAATTGGTGTAATAATTGTAATCATATTCATGATCATTTTCATTTTAATGAACACACATTAAAAAATAAGGGGGACTGGGCAGTTATCCAATATCAATTGGAATATTTATATTTTTCTTGAAAAATTTATAAGTTTTATAAAATTTATAAAATCTGTCATTAAAATTGAAAAATAAATTTCATTTCCTCTTATTTTTATTTCTTATTAATGATCTTTGATATTGCCAATTAATTCTTTAAATATTTCCGTACTTTTTTCTGAACTTTCTTCCGATAATGTTATAATATTGTTATCTGAAATTACTGAATTTCGACTC
>JBMFMO010000085.1:0-2121 GCA_049970635.1 Minisyncoccia bacterium
TCTTCTTTTATCAATTTTATCATAAACGCCATATCGACAAAATTGTTTGCAAACTCACACATTTTCATATCAATCACCATATTATTGACATTTCTGGTAATATACCATGTATTTTTATAATTTCTGCTGTAAAAATGTCTTTTTCGACACCTTCTTTAATGCGTTTTACGACTGTTTTTTTACCATGAGTTGTATTATAATCAATTGTATAAAAAAGTGATATATATATTTCATAATGATCAACATTTAATATATCGTTATAATCTCCATAATAATGTTTATAAACTATTCTTCTGTCTTTATCCGCAAGATAAACTAATAATCCCATATCGAACAGGTTATTTGCATACTCACATACTTTCATGTTCTCACCTTCAACGGTAATGTATAGAAAATTCAAAAGCTACAGCACTTACATTTACAATTGCTATTGTTGCTTTATCCCAATCAATAATTTTTATAAAATTAAGTTTTCCATTCATTTTTGGAATTGCCATACCCGGTATTCTTGGATACTGTGCAGTAGTCAATATATATGATACATAATCTCCCTTTTTGTAAACTATTTCTTTGTTTTTCTTTGTAAAATAAACTAATAAGAACATGTCGTACAGGTTATTGCCATACTCACACATATTCATATTCTCACCATCAATCGTAAAATATATAAAATTCTAAATTTACATTACTTACATTTACAATTGCCATTGACTTATGCCAGTCAGAAAATCTTATGAAATTAAGGTCTCCATTCATCTTTGGAATTGCCATACGAGGCATTTCTTTATACTGATAAACATACAATAGAAATGCTGCATAATCTTCATTATCGTAAACTATTCTTCTGTTTTTCTCCGCAAGATAAACTAATAATCCCATATCAAGGATATTATTTGCATACTCACACATATTCATGTTATCACCACTGTATTGTTATTATATTCAGAGGAGGAAAATCTCCAAACTCGAACTGCATTCTGTACGATCTTAACCCGGTCTCCAGACGAATGGACGTTATCTCTTTGTCTACCCTGCGCGGGAACACGTATCTGAATGTCATCTGCTTATATACATTACTCTTTATCTGGTATGGCTGGAATAAGAACATTTCCGTAAAGTAATATTTATCGAGTTCAACGACGAAGTACGACTTCTCAAAAGCCGATAATTGCGTCTCGACCATGTCGTACAGGTTATTTGCATACTCACAGATATTCATATTCTCACCATCAACCGTAAAGTATATAAAAAATTAAATCTAATTCACCTACCCATGAAAAACTTATATTGTTAAAACTCATACCTAATGTTATATAATGATAGTATGGTCTTGGAAACATTATAGATGATGCTGCATAATGAGGATAAACAATCAATAAATATGAAGCATACTCCTCCTCTTCGTAAACTATTTTTCTGTTATCTTCTATAGAATAAAATAATAATGCCATATCGGTTATATTATTTGCATATTCGCAGAGTTTCATATTCTCACCTTTAATCGTAATATATATTTAATCTTAATTCTTTTACATATGCATCCATAAAACCCATCCAACCGGGCATTTTGCCTAAATCTAAAAATTTAAGTCTTCTATATACTTTTGGTAACACCATTTCGATAGAAGCATACTCCACATCAACAATCAGTAGTGAACCACCAATATCCTTACCTTCATAAACTATTTTTCTGTTTTTATTTGAAAGATAAACTAATAAACTCATATCCAATAGATTATTTGCATACTCACACATTTTCATATTCTAACCATATTATATATTTTCGCTTATTTATACTTTCCATGCATGCAGAACATTATCACTCTTCCGGGTAATCAAAAATTACCCACACGCTGGCTATCGGTTTATATTTTTTATCGAATATATTTATTTTTGTTCCATAATATTCTATTTTTATAATCGGTTTATCACGCATTTTTCCGGGAAATGTTATATCGAACAGCTGATATGGCATATTGATATATATTATTTCATCCTTACCTCTAAAAATTTCTTCATATGCACCGTAGGTTAACGGAAGAACTCCTATTCTGGTATTTCTCTTCTTTTCGATTTTTATTAAATTTATCCATAAACTGATCGCATCGAACAGGTTGTTCA
>JBMFMO010000086.1:0-2010 GCA_049970635.1 Minisyncoccia bacterium
GGAGGTTATATTTATGAACAAAGATTTAAAAAAAGGATTTATAATTCCGCATACAGGTTCAATTCAAAGCAAAGAACTTTTTAAAAAATCACTCTTTAATAGTGATTTTAAAATATGTGGGGATTATGACTTTATTCTTCGAGTTTTACATGTATTAAAACCTTATTACATAGATGTTCTTCAATCGTATATGAAAATAGGCGGAGTTTCAAATGCATATAATTATGTTCAATTACATTATAATGAGTATTTAAAAATAGTTAAGATGCACAAGATACAATTTCATATTAACAATAAACTCAAGTTTAAATTAAAATTAGCTTTATCTAAGTTCCCGTTTTTATTTAACTTAATTCAGAAGTTGTGGTGGTTTGTGAAAACTTAAAAAATGGGAATTAATATAATGGAGAAACTGCTAATATTGATTCCTTTTGAGAACATAGGATTAGAAAAATATGTACAAAATTTATCTCTATTTGCAATTTTGTCGCCGGTTGTTTTCTTATATTTATTAATTTTTAAAGGAATTAGAAAATCGCCGATTTTAAATAAATTGATTTTATTAATTTTATGGCTATTTATAATTACGATTATAAGATTTTTTGTAATTCAAGATATAAATGAAAATTTTGAAAGAAGCTTTGCCGGATTATTTTTTGGGATATCTGTATTCATTATATTAAGGTATGTTTTTTACAAGGTAGATAATAAAAAAATCTGGGTATGGTTAAATATAAGTTATATTCTATTATTAGTTTTTTCGTTCTATGATTTAATATACAACTTTCCACATAGATTCAGACTTTTCTCATCTTATACTGAACCATCTCATTTAGGTAATGATCTTGTACTAATATACCTCCCATTTTTTTATGTTATATAAAACATACTACTCAAAGATAAAGTTCTTTTTAATTATTACAAGCTTTTTTATAGTTTTATTGCTAACATTTAGTTCTACGGCTTTTTTAAAATTGATTTTCTATGGATTTTTTCTGCTTTTAATCAGAAGATCTTTTAAGCTACTCATTCTACTAATTTCAATCTTTTTAGTTTTTTTTGTTGTCCTAATAAATTTCTTCCAAGATAATTACGCTGTGATAATGATACAATCTTTAATAAATAATTTAACTTTTGGTTATGAGTCTTTACCAGTTAGCTTTACCGATAGATGGTCTTTCTGGATATTTTTATTAAATATCCCAAATTTAGAATTTACTTCAACAGGTCAGTTTTTCGATTTATTTTTTGGTAATGGATTAGGAGCAGATAGAAAATTTTTAGATTTTTTGCCTTCTGTTGTGGCTGAACAAATTCTTACTGTAAAAGCTTTCGAAAGTTATATAACATCTTTTTGGGGAAGAATATTTACATATGGAGGCGTTATAGGAATAATTTTGTTCTTAATCTTCTTTTTCTCCGTTGTTAAAACTATAAATAAGTTAAACCTTAACAAAAATTCTAAAGCTATACTATATTCAAGTTTGTTTACCTTACTTTTATCTTGTCCTTTTGACTTAGCACCTTTCCAAAACATCTCCTTATGGTTTTTGACAGCTTATATTGATGGATTATTTTTAAAGCAAAAAGAAATAAAAGGAAAAAATTTATGAAGAAAAAACTTCTTTTTCTTTCGTCCCGTCTTCCATATCCACCAATAGGGGGTGATAGATTAAAAAGTTATTGGCTCTTGAAAATCTTATCTAAATATTACAAAATTCATCTTGTGTCAATTGTTGAAGGAACTGAGATACCTGAAGGGTTCTATGAATTTGCAAGCCAAATAGAAATATCGTATAAACTCTTTCCAAAAAGAAAAATTAATTTTTATCTCAATGCATTTAAAGGTCTGTTTAAAGATGAGCCACTCCAAGTTAATTATTACTATTTTGATGATGTTCAAAAATACATAGATGAAATTGTTGATGATTTTGATATTCTATTTGCAACACTTATCAGAACTGCAAAATATGTTATGAGTTATAATCATAAACCTAAGTTTTTAGAGAT
>JBMFMO010000087.1:0-1875 GCA_049970635.1 Minisyncoccia bacterium
TAACTTAACTTTGACCCGGGTGCTACGTTTATAAATTGAGGCGCAAAAATAATATTGATGGTTCAATGCCAATGATAGATTTCGATGTAAAGAAGAATATAAGCAAAATAGACTTGGTTATAAGTAGGTTTATAGTTAATTTTTATAATTTGAAAAGAACCATATTCGTAGCAAAAAATTGGTACGAAATTGTACTTTTTAAGTTAAAAGTTATAAAAAAGTTTTATATAATAACAAGGAATGGTAAAAAATTTAAAATTCATAATAAAGAGGATTATAAAGAATTTTGGACTTTTATTGAACCAATTCAAGAAGGGCAGATCATAAATCCAAGGTGTAATATCAAGGTTAGAAAAACCCACATAAGTCTAAGATACAAAAATAAAAAAATAAAATTTTACGGTCAAACATTTGACGGGCTTCTTGATAGCATTAGAGAGGAGTTTATTGAAAAGCAGTATTCAAGATTAAAGGTAAAAAATAGGGTAGTTTTAGATATTGGTGGTTATGTTGGGGATTCTGCAATTTACTTTGCATTAGAAGGAGCAAAACATGTTTTTGTTTATGAGCCTTTTATTGATCCATATAAAATTGCAATAAAAAACGTTTATGAGAATAATTTGTCTAATATAATAAAAGTATTAAATCAAGGTGTAGGGGGAGAACACAGAACTATAAAAATTGACAAAAGTTTTAAAAGTAACATGGGAACTGATTTAAGAAGTTTTAGATACGGCAAGAGAATAAGCATTGTAACTTTGAATGAAATTGTAAGTAAATATAGCCTACATGATGCTGTATTAAAAATGGATTGTGAAGGATGTGAATACGAAACTATATTGAATTCAGATAAATATACACTTAGAAAATTTAAACAAATAGGCTTAGAGTATCACTATGGCTATATAAATCTAGTTAAAAAGCTCAAGGAATCTGGATTTCGGATAGATTATTTAAGCAGGCCAATAAAGTATTTTGATCCTTCAAAATTTAAAAAAAAATTAGGTTATGTGGGAATGATCTTTGCAACTAGAATAGAGAATTATTAACTTTATTATATATATCTAAAGTTTCTCTTGTACATTTCTCCCATGTAAAACTCCTTGCATACGCTGTTGCTTTCTTTTGCAGCCTATTTTTTCTTCGGGTGCAAAACCTTTAGTGATATATTTTTGTTCTTTATAATGTTTTTAAGATAATCATAATCAGGTCCCATTCCATATATGCCAAAGTATACTTTTTTTATCATTAATTAAATTTATTGCTTTTATTGCGAATTCGACATTTTTTCTTTTTCTCAGTGCACCAATATAACCAACTTTGAAAATTCTTTTCAGTTTTTTCAGTTTAAAAGATTTTATAAACCTATTATCTAAACCAAGGTTTACAACACTTATTTTATCTTTGGGATACCCTAAATTAATAGCCTCATTTCTCGTTTGTGAGGATATTGCGATAAGATAATCAGCACCAAGGGTGCCTCTTAAATTGAGTTGGAGTATTTCCCACCCTAACCTATCTTTAATATTATATTTATTCTGGACAAACTCTTCCCAGCCTAATCTGCTCGTTTTAAATTTATTTAAATAGTCAAATTCATAGGCGGTTGCAGTTGTTATTTTTGCTTTTCTTCTAATCCTAAAAATATCTCAATTGATTGCAGGATTATGTGCTATAAAATGAAAAATATCTGCTTTAACCACTCTACTAAATAACATAAATTTATATGCAGCAATAAAGTTTGTAAAAGCGCGCTCTTTATTAAATAACGGTGAGATTTCGGTAAATTTTATATTGATATTGCTTTCATTTTCATTAGCATTTCGAGCAAGATTATTATATAGTTCATAGGCATATCTCCTAATGCCAGATCCT
>JBMFMO010000088.1:0-1856 GCA_049970635.1 Minisyncoccia bacterium
AATTAAGTTTACAGTTGAATGGAACAATGAAAATGGTGTTAGGAAAAATAAAAGATTTAGTTTTCAAATTACCTTAAATCGTGCATTCAGCATATATATTTCAAATAAAATAGATTAAGAAGTGGATATTGATAGAATAGGAAAAATAATATGAAAAATCCAATAATTATTATAAAAATGTTGATTATTCATTAATTGAATATTTTGCCTTCAAAATGCAATGTCCTGGAAATAAAAAAAGTAAATTAATTACTAGAAATCTTTTCCAAGGGTTTTGCTGACATGCTTATTAAAATTGCTGCAATTATGTTTGTTGTTACTATAACCATAGAGGAAATATAAAAGATATCATCAAAATAACTACCCCCAATAGAAAGTAAAATGCTTGCTAGAACAGCCACTGTAAGGCCTCTTGGCAATAAAGATATCATAAAATTATGATATTCTTTCTTCCTTACTACAAGCTTAATTTCTCCTATTCTAATAAGTATTAAAAAGGATGTAATAATTATCGCATAGATGAAATAGGTTACGGATAAGATCGAGATCATTCCCATAAAAACAAAGAAAAATGTTCTAACTAAAAATTCTAATTCATTTTCAACGATGTTCATTTCATTTTCATGGATATCAATTTTTAAATTTAGATGTTTATTGATTGTTTTATAATTACCTATAACAATGGCAAAAATGAATATGGCAAATACTGCTGCACCTCCAAGAAAATCAACAATGCCGTAGAGTAAAAATGCAATACCAACAGTAGCTACATATCCTCTTGTACCTTTTATTATATTCAATGTAAAAAGCCATAGGAATCCTACAAAAATGCCGAGGGATAATGCTATACTTAAATAATTCACTGCAAATTTGATATATGAGGAAATATCAAAGGAAGATCCTGTAACAGGAGCAAGAAGTAAATAGAATAAAAGAATAGCAACCACCGAGTTAAAAGTGGCTTCACTGATCGACATATTATAAAGATCATTAGGGATTTTTATCCTTGTAGTTACAGGAACAATAACAGTTGCCGTTGTTTCCCCTAAGATTGTTCCGAGAATAGCACCATAGATAAGTGGCCATGAGAAAACATAATACATAAATAATGAAACAACGATCATTGAAAATATTATATCAAGTATTGCAAGTATAATCCCTTTGCCGCTTCCTGAAATAAATGTACTTAAGTCTATCTTCCTCCCACCATCAAACATAATAATTATTAGGGCAATACTTCCAAAAAGAGGAACCAAATCTCTTAGTACAATAACATATTTATCAGGGATAAAATGCCCCAATGGAACCAATATTATACCTATTAACATTAAAATCAATATTTCAGGTATCCTGGTTAATCTGAACAAAGTATCACTTAAATAACCAATTAAAATTATTGCTGAAAGGGCGATCAATAATAGGTAAGTGCTAATCATCAAAACAAAATTATTCAATGTAATATAAATTTTTAGAAAATAATTTAAAAAATAAATTTGATACATGAAAATAATTTTCTCAAAAAACTTTTTAATATATTTTATTCCATTATTTTTTAGATGCCCGAAAAATATTCATCCTCAATATCTATTTATATTCATCTTTTTTAATTTAAAAGAGATCTTATAATTTCAAATTATATTACAACTTTAATTTTATTTAACTTTTTATATCAAAAATTTCCAATTTTAAGTATAAAAATATCAATCAACATCAATGATAAGATTACAAGAGGCTTACTATTAAAAATGCCTATATTTTTATTTCTTTTGAAAATTACTATTTTCAAATTTAAAACAGGATAAACATTTTCAAAAATTATACATATAAAAATTCTGTTTCCAAAATAATTATTTGAA
>JBMFMO010000089.1:0-1775 GCA_049970635.1 Minisyncoccia bacterium
AATAAAATTTAATAAAGCCATAGAGGTTATATATGAGGTGTTATATAGAAATTTTGTTATAGATATAGACGCATGGAGGGAATTCAATAAAAAACATAGTATTTCATGGAATTTCTTTATCTCACAAGTAAAACAAGGGAAATATCCACAAAAACAAAATTTACTGGAATTAATAAATAACCTGGATGAGTTGAATTCTTTTTATGAAGAAGTAAGGAAAATCGAGATTTTATAATATTTTTTTTATATTTTTATGAGGAGGTGAAAATATGAAGTTAAAAGATATATTGCCCCCCGCCCCCCATAATGTAAAATTTTATGTGGAGGATTATATTTATTCCCATATTTTTTATGAATATCCATATGAATATTTAAAAGATATAAAAATTTCTGAAAATGCCATAATTGAAGGTGATGGCGATCTATGGTTTATGGATATACATGAATACGCCCCGGGTAAATTAGAGATAATAACCATTATAAAAGTAAGGAGTGGTAATTATGAAAAAAGTAATTGAAAAAAATGGAAGAATTTATATAGTGTATAAATATAAAAATAAGGAATGGGTATATGATATCACAGAAGAAGAGTTATGGGTATTGTTTAACTCATAACTTTTTAATGAGGGGGGTGATAATATGGATGAAAAAAATGATGTTGTTTATGTCCCCATGAGTATAAAAGAGTATATTAATAGATTTTACAAAAATGCTTTATTATATTCTTACGATGATAAAACAATATTAGTTATTAGCATTGATGATCTTGACGCAGATCCTAGGAAAAATGATAATTTATGGACTATAATATTTTTTTTAAGAGATTACGAGATTGGAGATTATAAATGGAAAAAAGAACATGGCATTAGATATTCTGTTGATCTTAAGGATTATTTACAAGAAAATTATGATAATTCACAAGATTACATATTAGCTGGCTTAATTTTCCGTGATTATCGACATTATGGGGAAATAGAAGATTATGAAATAATAGATATTGAAGATATGGATGGATACGATGGATACGCATTTGTAAATAAACAAGATGTAATTAAATATCTTGGTAATGAAAAGGAGGTTATGCTTGATTTACTTAATGATAGGGATTTAATTAAAAGCGCCATTGATATATTAGAGAAGGAAATACTTATTTTAAATTGTTATTTATGTAATGAGGTTTATTCTTATACATTAATTGATAGGAATACTATGAATATAATAGATGAATCGCATTATTTTTATTGCAGAAATTCTATTAAAAATATGAGAAATTATGTAGATGTTCAATATCAACATCTTTTTGATGAACTAAAAGATAGATGGGATGATATATATGAGTAATGATAAAAAGAAAAATATAACAAATGAGGATCTTGTTTATGTGTTAAATTTCCCCCCAGTCATACTCAAAAATACATATTTTTGGCATTCGAATCCATATGCCTCAGCTAGAAGATATGCTGAGGAGAGAGTGATTAATGAAATGTTAAAAGCGATAGAAAATGTGGTAGATACTACGATACATGAAATTAAAGTTAATGGAAATTCTATATATATAGATGGCGTTAAAGTATTTTCATATAAAGAATCTGCTAAAAATGTATATAAGACGCAGAATTTAGGTTATGTGAAGGAATGCATAAAACCAGAAATAATTGAAAACATATATAAAAGTAAAATGCTGAGATTAATGGGGGATATGAAAAGATGAATAAAATACAAAATAAACATTTAGTTAAAGTATTTGAATTACCAGAAATTATCATAAGTGAAGA
>JBMFMO010000090.1:0-1748 GCA_049970635.1 Minisyncoccia bacterium
GTGGTATGGGTATAACTGGGAAGTGGTGGGCGCACCAGCATTTTGATGTCAAACCCGATATTATTGCATTTGGTAAAAAAATGCGTGTATGTGGTATAATGGTGGGTCCAAGGGTGGACGAGATAGAGGACAATGTATTCAGGGTCTCAAGTAGAATAAATTCCACATGGGGCGGAAATCTTGCGGATATGGTAACAGCCAAGAAAATACTAGAAATTATAGATGAAGAGAAGCTTATTGATAATGCTGCAAAGATGGGAGAAATATTTATAAAAGGTCTAAATGAACTGCAAGAAAAGTATACGGTAATGAATAATGCTAGAGGAAGAGGTCTTATGGATGCATTTGATCTCAAAGATACAAAAACAAGAGATATATTGGTTGAACTATTATACAAAAACGGTCTGCTTGCATTTAAAACAGGTGAAAAAGGTATTAGGTTTAGACCTCCATTAATTATAGGAACTGTTGAGGTAACAGAAGCATTAAATATAATTGAAAAATCCTTGAAAGATCTTCAATAAACTTATTCACCCATTTAAAAACATATACGATTCTAATTTTTTTTCTGATAAGTTAATTAATAGGCCTTTAAATATAGAGGCGGTGTACTCACTACCTGGATTAAATACAGTTGTTTTACCAATTTTGTCAAATCCATTTGATTCATGAATATGTCCATGTAATCCTATCAAAGGTTCATATTTCTTAATTATATCTTTAACAGCTTTACATCCTACGTGAGTAAATTCTGGTTCTCCACCAGCTATATAGATTGGTTTTAGGTCTTTATCTAATTTAGGAGCTAAATCTATATTTGTCTCAAACGGAGGACAATGTAAATTAAAAATTGAAGAACTGGGATTCTCTAATTTTTTAGCTAAATCATCCAAAATTTTAAACAAAGTTTCTTCATCTCTATCCCCATAACAATTCCACGGAGTTATATTTGCATATGATAGACTTAGCATTTCATGATATTGATCAATTTTAATAATTTTTTTATTTGGATTAATTACAAATGATGATTCTTCAATTATTTTTTCTAAATCTTCGTGGTCATCATTTCCTATATTGGCATAAAATTTAATATTTTTTGGTTTTAAATGATCTTCAGCCAATTTTAACCATTTTTTTAGTTTATTTTTTGCCAAATCTAAATATATTTGATCCATTTTCTTTGAGTCTTTAATAAGTTCATTCCATTCAGTTTTATTTGTTAAATATAAGTACCCTCCGATTCTATCAATTCTATTTTCTATTTCTTTTAAATTTGTTTTCAAATTTTCACCCAATATAGTAGTTTCATACAAATCATCATTTATTTTAAATACCGGTACTATATATTTCCCTGAAATATCACCACCATGTATTAATATATCTGCTTTATAAATTATCGCAGCATTTAGTGCCTTTCTATAAACAACTTCAGATCCATGGACGTCCGTAAAAAAAATTATTTTTGTTAAATTTTTCATAACTATACCTAATAAAATGGGATTATAAAAATATTTTTTTTTAAAAAAGGTAATTTGTAGAGCCCAAATTATTTGGTTTTAAAAAACTTGTGGTTAAATCTGAGCTATCGGAAATTCACATCCCCCAAAATTAAGTAAATTGCAAACTACATTAAAGGATGATTTATCATATATCTAACTATTGTTTTGCGATTTTATACATTTTCATCACCATAGTGGATTTATAGGGGTTGGCAATTGAATTTACTATACTTTCCAGAAGTTCTACAC
>JBMFMO010000091.1:0-1701 GCA_049970635.1 Minisyncoccia bacterium
GATGAAAAAAATAAAATACTTGCAAAATCTAAAATATTCATTAGTTTAAGCTATGAAGAAGGTTGGGGTATAAGTGTAATGGATGCTGCATATTTGAGAATTCCCATAGTGGCCTATTCACTGAAAGCTTATTCATATTTGAATGATAATTATTTTAAATGTAAGGTAGGTGATTTAAATGATGTAGTGGAAAAAATAATTTATATAATAGAAAACTACGAAGAAGCTATAAAGTTAAGCTTAGAGGCTGAGAAACAAGTATCTAATTACGATTATAAAAAAATCGCATATGACCAATATCAATATTATTTAGATATAATAAATAAGAAAAATTAATATTTTTTTAATTTTATTCCCAATAATAATTTTTCAAGAATAGAGTTTTTTAGGAATCTAACTTCATTATTTCCTAAAAATGCTCCACTCTTTGTTTTAAAATAAAGATCTAGATCTTTAAATATTTCTCCATTTTTTACCATTCTTATGGATAATTCTGTATCCTCACCACCATTGATAAAATCTTCATCAAAGCGATATTTTCTAATTATTGATGAATGTATAAAAGATAATGGCTGAATATTTTTAAAGCAGATGGATTTTTTAATTTTTAATTTTAAATAAATATCTTTTAAATTAAAAGAAAAATTTTTATTAATTTTATAATATTTATTAATGGTAATATATTTAAATATTTTATCAATATCATTAATTTTTAATGAAGAAATAAAAAAATTTCCCTGATAGTAAAGGGGCAATTTTTTTGATATAAACTGTAAATTTTTAAAGATATAATTTATTAGTATTCCATAGGGAATTATACAAATTTTATCAATTACTTTTTTATTTTCAGAAATAATTCTAGGGATAAAAATTCCTGGGGATTGTTTGTAAAGAATTTCCCTAAGAATAGATGTATCATCCAGTGGGGTAATATCAAGATTAGACAAAGCAATCCAGTTTGGATTAAATTTTAAAGCCTCTTCTATACCTTTATTCATAGATTTAGAAAAATTAAAGTATGGACCTCTTGATTCAACAAAAATAATAAAATAATTTTTAAAATTTTGAATATATTTCTCTACATAATTATTCATATCTGGAACCGGTACCACAAATATAATATCCTTTAATGCATCTGCATTTTTAAAATGCAGAGATATGGATGGCTCAGGTCTATTTCGAATAAAAGAAATAATTTCATTAAAATTTTTAAATGATTGCCAAAATTGAAGCAAATCTTCTTTATTATTACTGTCATATAATTTATTTAAATTTTCAAAATTCATTTTTTATTTCCTCCTTTAAATTTCTTATAAATGTAAATAGAAATTGTAGCTAAGAGAAATATGAAAAACAAGGCCATTTGGAAATTTCTTATCAATGAATAATCATTTTGATAGGTAAAATATATGGTAGCACTTCCTTTTATTGAATTATTTATTATGTATAGATTAATATTCAGAATTTTTATATTAAATTTTATGGGATAAATACTTTTATTATTGTATTTAAAAATCCAGCCATTATTATAATTCGAAATAAATAATAGATGTGTACCATTTTCTAGGCTTTGATTTATTTTTATTTCTGTTGGTGTTTTAAAATAGTAATCTATTTTTGTGATATTTAAAGGAATCAATAGCTTTAAAGAGAATATGGTGAAATTGGTTAAGGAAGTATTATTCAAATTATTCCTATGAA
>JBMFMO010000092.1:0-1667 GCA_049970635.1 Minisyncoccia bacterium
GTAGAAAAAGACCTTCTCATAATGTGTATGAGATATTCTGGTTAATTAAAGGAAAGAACTACACATATCATAATAGATGCACCACAGAACATTGTTTAAATGGTGAGCCAAATTTATCTTCATTTATTTTTAAAAAAGACTATAAAATGGAAATACCAAAATACCCAACTAGATTGCCTTATAATCTCTTAAAAAGCTTAATAGAACATTTTTCCAATGAAAATGATTTAATATTCGATCCCTTAGCGGGGAGTGGAATAGTAGGAATAGTATCTTATTTTAATCAAAGAGATTTCTTATTGGGTGATTTAAATCCTAGTGGAAAATTAGTATATGAGCATCTTTTAAAATATTATATTGATAAAAATAAAATTATTGATAAATATCAGAAAATATTTGACTAGTGGTGAAAATGATGGATAATGGTAAAGATGAAAAAATAAAAGATTTAATCTTTAAAATAGCTGAGATTGGAAGCAATCACAAAAATGATAACCCAAAAATTGATGAAATAAATATATTTAAACATTATTTTAACAACGATACTTTAAATATTGATGAATTGGATAAAGATGATGGCGGTCCTTGGACTAGGAGGGAATTGATTTCAAGATATTTATTATTAAGTGCGGTTTTGGATCAGGGGCCAGATATCAGTGGAGTTAGAATGCTTCTGAGGGATGTTATTAATTCACTTTATAAAAGGGAAATAAGAATACTGCATCAACCCTTACAATTTTTTAAGGAATTGAATATATCCATTGAAGAATTACTAGAAAAACACAACGCTATTAAAAAAATAAGAGCAACAGATTGGGCAAGAGAAAATAAAACCAATCCTGAAAAATATAGATTATTTTTTGCCCAACAATCAAGGGGTATTGTTCCAATAAATCAGGTTTTGGATTATGGAATTCACCGATGGGGAGTTCCTCTTGCCCTTTTTTATTTATTAGAAAAAGATTCAATAAATAACTCCAAACAACCATTTATTGATTATTTAGAGAATAGTGATAATATTGATTCGGCTGAAAAAATGAGCCGAAATTTAAAAGATAATGAAAGATATGGATTAGGTAGTGCGATAGGGGATAAAGCTTGTCATTTATTTACTAAGTGGTATGTTAATACTTTTAATTTAACCAAGAAAAAGAATGATAGCGGGTGGAGTAAATGGTCATTTGAAGTTCCATTTGATAGCAATGCAGGAAGAGTATTATTTAGGGCAGGCTTTTTTCTATTCTTAGATGATTTAAAGAAGTATGAAGATAAAAATATCATACAAAAAGGGAAAGGAAAAAATAATAAATATTACATAAGAGTTACAAATTTTAGAGGGTATAAGTTAGATATATCTATGTTCAGTAATGACTTTAAAAATAAATACACCGAATTAGTAAAAAAATATTTAAAATTATCAAATAGGGAACCAAAATATGTTCAAATTCAATTAATACCAAATGCAATTCTTTTGAATGAAAATTATGGAATTGGAGATTTTGATGATGGGCTTATATATATCGGCACAAATTTTTGTTTCAATCATGATAAACCTAAATGTGAGGATTGTCCATTAAATGATTATTGTTATGGCCATAAAATGAATAATAATTTAATTACTGAGTATAGAACTTAATTAATATGAATCTTATTACTCAGAAGGGAAA
>JBMFMO010000093.1:0-1660 GCA_049970635.1 Minisyncoccia bacterium
TGTACCTTTTCATAAGATTTCTGAAATCTTCATTTTCAATTATCCAGTTTTTAACAAAAGAGAAATTTTCAAGATTAAATTTTTTAATAAATTCTTATAACTTCTCATAATTTTGTAATTCCTCTATTATAGCATTATAGATTTTTGGTAACCAATCATCTATCTCTTTATCAGAAAAATCTAAAATTTTAAAAATAGTTTTATCTAACTCTACTCTTGCCGAAAAGTTAGTTTTTAGTTGTTCCAAAATTGAGGGAAATTCAACATTTTCAAGGCGGTTAAAAAGCTGAATTAAAATATCCTTTTCATGGTTTGATAATTCATTTACATTTATTATTTTAAAGAGATTCCAATCGCTTTTTAATAGCCTAAAATGTTGACCCAAAGTCTCTGATTTGTATAGGAGAATTTGAATTATATTTAATACTGAATTTAAATATAAATTTAAAATTTTTAACTCATCCTCACTAAATATTGTGTTTTTAAAATACCATAACATAGGTCCTATTGAATATAATTTTACCTCAGACATTACTGATATTAAATGAGTGTTTGGTGATAATAAATTTATCTTATCTGGCAAAACTAAGTTAGTCCCATCATTAATTATATTTGATTTAAGGTGTTTATTCCAAGGGAAGGATTTGGGTATTTTAGGATTAAATTTTCTCAGGTTTTTTATATACAAATCATTTCTTTTAATTAATATATAGTCCAATTTTTGTTTGGGAATTTTGATTGTGTTGATTCCTGTAATTGTCCTTAGAGCTGGTTTAACTTCTTCCCTTTTTAATTTAAATTTAATTATTTTATCTGAAATAGATTTAATTCCGATTGTAATCTCTTCTGAATTAGAATCTAAAACAATTGAAAAGGCACGTTTAACTCTACTCTCATCAAATGGAGTTGTAATGAAAATTCCTTCTGCTACACCTTTTGGCCTATAAGGAAGTCCTATATCTATCCATGATGAGTCAAATTTAGTTAATTTTTTTGAAGAAATTAATCTCGTAAATATTTTTTCAATAGATTCTGAAGTAAGAAAAGGCATTAAATTCTCTCTATTTTTTAATATCTCTTCATAACTAACATCTCTTGTTTCAAAATATTTTTCGTCTAAATTTTTCAAATGCATAATATCTTCTTCTTTTATTTCCTTTATAGATTTCTTAAGAAATATAATTTTAGTTATATCAGAATTATTGGGTTTTCTTTTTTCTGCAATTAAAAGAATATCTCGGAAGGATGCAGATTCGCTAAAAGCTATATCTTTTACAGGTTTTACTATGTATTTTATATAGTAATTATCAATTATAAAATCTCGTATTTTTTTGGTATCCTTACCTCTTGCTATATTAATTGGTATAACAGCTGCTATTTTACCACCATCTTTCAATAATAAATCGGCTAGAGCTAAGAAATAACCCCAAAGATTAATCTGATGTCCACACATTTTTCCGAGAATTCTTCCAAATTCAGAATTATCACTTAATTTTTCTCTATAATCTTTTGGCAATTTTTCTCTATCAGAAAAAGGAGGATTCATTATAACGACATCAAAAGGTTTAATGTAAAATCCTTTTCCAATTCCACTTGGTGAAACAGCACCAACTTTTCTGATTAACATTTTTTCTCCAAATAAAGTATGTTGTATTTCCTC
>JBMFMO010000094.1:0-1575 GCA_049970635.1 Minisyncoccia bacterium
GTGAACTTTGCCTATTCACTGCCGAGGGTAAGGGAATTGATGGAAAGTATGAAATAAATAATTTTAAAAATAGTCACAGGATTCTGAAAAATAGCGATAAATAATGTTTTTATATACGAAACTGATGAGTAATATAGATGAAAATAATAATAATTGGTAATAGTATAGGTGGAATTTCAGCATTAAAAGAAGTTAGAAAATTTGATGAAAAATCTGAAATAACAATTCTATCAAAAGAAAATTTTAGTTATTACTCACCTGTAATACTGCCTTATTATATAGAAGGAAGATTAAATGAAGAGCAATTATTTTCAAAGAATACTAATATGTTTATTCAAAAAAATGCAAAATTAATGTTGAATGAAAATGTATTAAATATAAATACAAATGAAAAAATTGTTAAAACTGAAAAACATTTATTTCAATATGATAAATTAATTGTTGCGAGTGGAGCTTCAGCACGTAAATTAAGGATATCTGGAAGTGCAGAATCTTATGTTTTAAGAACATTTGAAGATGCTAAAAAAATAAAGAATATAAAAGGGAGAAATATTATAATTATAGGTGCAGGTCCGGTTGGTATAGAATTGGCATTAGCGTTAGTTAAACAAAAGAAAAAAATTACATTGATAGAAATGATGGATTCTATATTGAGTACTGTGTTTAGTAAAATTTTTAGTTCTTATATTGAAAAACAGTTAATTGACATAGGAATAGAAATTTATAAAAATGAAAAAGTAATTGAGATTACACCAGGAAAGAATTATAAAGAAGTAAAAACTGATAATAAAAATTTTAGAGGTAATGCTATTATAATGGCAGTCGGTGTAAGGCCAAATACAGATTTTTTGGATGAAAACATAAAGGTAGGCAAATATGGTGGTATTTTAGTTGATGATTTTATGAGATCTAGTGATCCCAATGTTTTTGGTGCTGGTGATTGCATTGAATTGAAAAATTCTATAGAAAATGCTATAACTCCAATACCGGTATGGCCTAATGCTTTTGAAACAGGGAGGATTGCAGGAGCAAATGTTGCGGGTAGATTTGAGAAGTATGATGGAGGAATAAGAATTAATTCTATTAATATTTTAAATAAAGTATATTTTTCACTCGGAAATGTATGGCAAGGAGATAAAAAATTGGAAATAAAAAATAATGATATTTTAGAGGTTTATAATATAAAAAATAATAAAATCATTGGTGCTGAAATTATGGGGGATGTTAAGTGGACGGGAGTGATAAAAAGATTTTTACTTACAAAAAAAGAGATAAAAATGCCATTTCAAGGAATTGATGAAATTAAAGAAATTCTCCTTCCTCAAAAATTATGAGCCTTTAATATTTTTTTGAAAATTTCGTCAATTTTTTTAATGAAATCCGAATTATTTTGATTTAGGATAGGAGTTACATCTGGTTCATTTTCATAAATTTCTTCATCATACGGAAGAAAATCAATAGAGTGAAACAGTTTAGTGTCTTCATTCTTTAAAATGTTTAATACTTTTTCTTCTTCTTTTTTGTTATTTAATAAATCATTTTCAGCAGCCGTTTTACTATTACCTTTTATTGCTG
>JBMFMO010000095.1:0-1565 GCA_049970635.1 Minisyncoccia bacterium
TGAGCAATAAGGTAAACCTCATAACCCGATTTTGCAAGAGTTTTACATTCCTTGTGAAATATACGAACATCAAATGGTGGGTGAACTGTAGTAAGATGAGCTATCTTTTTGTTTTTCATTCTCTATCCTCCCCAAAGATTTAGGTATCACATAGATAAATACTAATAAAAACATAATATTATGAGTTAGCATAGATGTAAAAAACGAACTACTGGCAAGTGAAACACCTGGTAAGATTAATAATAGAGCAGAAAGTTGAAGAGGTAAAGATTTTGAAACGCTATCATAAAACCATAATATTATAGCAACTATAATACTCAAAAAAAATACACCAAAATATCCAAAATCAGCAAAACCTTGAGCCCAAAAGTTTTCATTTGCACTCATATAAGGACTTCTAAAATAGTATTCACCAATAATAAATGGGGGCGAAGAAGAATAAGGATAGTTAATATAATTTTGCAATATTCTGTTATATCCCAAATGGGCTTTTGGATTTACTGAGAAAAAATCAAAATAGTATGTTGTTAATAAACCATGCGTTAAAATTCCACGTCTTACTATAAGTGATGTAAATATATTAGTGCTAAGAATCACATCTATTAACACACTTAAAATTACTAATAAAATAAATACAATAAAGATTTTCGTTCCAACTTTTCTTCCACTTTTTCTTAATATAAGAAATAGCCCAAACAATAAAAACGGTGAAAATATTATTCCTTTTGCAGCTGTTGTCATATACATTAATATTTGTCCCCCAAAACCAATTATAACCCATACTATTCTTTTCGAATAAAGTCCAAGTGAGATTAAAAATGGATTTACAACCTCCGATATAGTAGTCATTAAGTATCCTAAAATAATACTACTTTGGGCTACTACTTCTCTTGCACTGAGTCGGATCTCATATACTTCAGAAGATAGGAGAGGGTTTACCATTGTTAAACGAGATCCAAAGATCCTGAGAATGTACAAATATAAAAATCCCACACTTACTGTAAAAATCCACCAAAATAGAATTTGAGGAATACGGAATTTTTTTACACGCAATAATGGGAATTTATAAAATATTCCCATAAAAGCAAAAGAAATCAAAATAGGGCACGAAATCTTAATAAGAGAGTTTAATCCATCACTAGTTATATAAGCAGGAACAATACTTACAGGTACTACAACCAAAATATATAAAAACCAATAAATTATCTGAGAAGGACGAGTAATATTAACTGGCATCCATAAAAGAGGAGTCAAGCTTGTTAACCACGCAATCACAATAACATAAATAGGTGGATTTAAATAGATATAGCCCATATAGGTAAATTCGTAGGAGATCTTATACTTATAAGAAAAATGAAGAATTAATAGATATAAAAAACCAACAAATATTAATAACAGACGATCTCTAAAAGCAAATTCTGCTGTTTTAAGCCTTTTTTTATACATGTAAAATTAGCTCCTTTATGTTACTACTTCAAGAACTTCTTGATAAATATTCCTCTGCCATTTTTCTATAAGAGAAGTATTATGCCAAAGTAAAACAAAAGTTCCTCCAAAAAGGCGAC
>JBMFMO010000096.1:0-1538 GCA_049970635.1 Minisyncoccia bacterium
GTGTCGTCCGAACAGTCTGTGTTAAGTCCGAATAAGTCTGCGTTAAATATTAAAACCCCTGCGCCACCTACTCTCGCCTTTCGACTACCATCGGCGCCTGACCGTTTCACCTGCCTGTTCGGAATGGGAAGGGGTGGTTCCAGCCAGGCTATGCAGGCACAGGGGTATTATAATTATAACCGCAAATTTCCACGAGTCAAATAAACCGCTGATTAACCAACCGCTGATTAACCAACCGCTGATTAACGCGGATAAATAATAAGCCGCGGATAGACGCGGATAGTAACCAACCGCTGATTAACGCGGATAAATAATAAACCGCGGATTAACGCGGATGAATAAAAGCCGCGGATTAACGCGGATAGTATTCAATCCTAATCCGGGTAATATTTGGATAATTTTTGAATAATTCGTGTATAATATATAAATTATGAATAATATTTATGAAATAGGGTTTTGGGTAAGAATAACAAGTGATTTAGAGAAAGAGATTGAGAAGGTTATTAATTTGATTGAAAAATTTAATGGAAAGATTGTGGAGAAAGGAGTTTTCAAGAAAAAAGATTTAGCATATCCTATTGATAAAGAAAACATTGGTTATTTTGGATATCTATTGTTTTCAGCAAATAAAGAATCGATCCAAGAGATTAAAAAGGAGCTTAAGTTTTTTAAAAATATATTAAGGTTTATTATAATAAAGAGAAGAATAAAAACCCAAGCCCAAGCAGCAAATGAATCTAAATAAAGTTTTTTTAATAGGAAGGTTGGTTCAAGATGTTGATTTTAAAATTACTCCAACTGGAACACCATTAGCTGTCTTAAATATTGCTACAAATAGAATTTATAAAGATAGGAACAATCAGGCACAACAAGAAACAGAATACCACAGAGTTATAGCATGGGGAAAGCTTGCTGAAACATGCAGAGATTATTTAAATAAAGGAAGGTTATTGTTTATTGAAGGAAGATTACATTATAGAACATGGTTATCACAAGATGGAACTAAAAGAACACAAACAGAAATTATAGCTGAAAATATAAGATTTGGGCCAAAAGGTTTATCTGAAGAAGTACCAGAAGAATTAGATGAATTTAAAGAAGAAAAGGAGAACCATATTCCACCAGATATTTGGGAGATCTCTTTTTGACACGGACAAAACACGGACTAGACACGGACGAACACGGACTAGACACGGACGGAGCAGACTCAACACAGACATAAACAATATGTCCGAACAGTCCGTGTATAGTCCGAACAAGTCTGTGTCATCCGAACAGTCCGTGTATAGTCCGAACAAGTCTGTGTGAAGTCTGTGTGAATAACCTACTTGATTTTTAAATTTTTGTTATAATTAAATAAGGTCGAATTAATTTTTAAAAAAGATGAAAAATTTAATATATCTAATAGCAGGATTAGCATTAATCATAGGATTTCTTATTGGAACAAATCTTGTTTCAAAATGTGTATCTGCACAATCTAATATTCCTATATGTGTAACAGTTACAAAATATTTGATATGGAAAAACTTTGAGAAAGG
>JBMFMO010000097.1:0-1346 GCA_049970635.1 Minisyncoccia bacterium
TCTGATTTTATTAAAACCTAATTGCTTTAACCTTTTTATTATCATATCTAAATTTTTATTCTTGGCTCTTATAGAGTACTCAATTCTAATAATTTTAAATCTTGACAAAACCTCTTCATTTATTACTTTAAACTCACTTCCTTTTATGTCTAAATCTAATAAGTAAGGATTTTTAATGTTAAAAATTTGTAAAATAGAGCCTATGCTTCTACTTTTGACCCTTATTACATTTCCTCCCTTATTATATATAGAAGAACCGCCACTAGCATCCACATCTATGTGAAATGATACAAATCCATCCTTATCTATTGCCCAATTTTTAAATACTATTTTTCTTTTAAGTTTTGGATTTAATTTCAAATTTAAAAGGGCCAGATTGTATGACTCTGGATTTGGTTCGAATGAATAAACCTTTGCGCCTCTGTAAGCATAATACAAAGCTGTATCTCCGGTAAAACCGCCGGCTTGAACAACTATTTTATTATTAAGATCGAAATCAGAAAAATGTATATCATACAGAAAGGTTTCTGAAAATATCAACTCGTCAAATGAGTGCACATCAAACTTTATGCCCTGCGGTGTAGTTATAATGTTGTCCTTATAATGCCAGTACCCTTTTTTATTGCTGAATAAAACACCGTCTAATAAAGAAAAATAGAACAAGCTTTTTACATATTTTTTATTTGTTTGATCAAAATTTAATATAAAGCCATTTCTACAAACTAATTTTCCTGTTTTTTTATTAAGATTTAACAAATTTACAAATCTATGTTGATCTAATTTTATAATCTGCAAAACTAAATTCATTTGATCTAGTTTTTTTCTTAGAAAAGCTTTAGTGTGATCAATAAATATGCTCATATTTTCACTGTTTAAAATTATTATTAGGTATGGGAGGTAATGTATGTAGGTTTACTTGCAATTGTATCAAACAAAATATATTCTTCTTTACATCGAAATCTATCATCGGCATTGGACCATCAATATTATTTTTGCGCATCAATTTATAAACGTAGCGCCTGAGTCAAAGTTAAGTTATGCTTGCCAAGGTGGCAAATTAATGCCTAAATATTTTATTTGCTGTAGTATGCCATTTTGCTATTGCGCGCTCCAAAGGAATATAAATTTAATAAAGCAATGCTAATTATGATTGCATGACAAAAGGGAAGCTTCTTGTGACTGGCAGTTCTGGATTTATAGGCAGCCATGTTGTCGAGGAAGCACTGAAGAACGGCTATTACGTGAGAGGCCTTGACCTGAAGGAAAACAACAACGCCGCAATAGACTTTGTAAGGGGCGACATACGCGACAATGCGTCTGTGGCAAAGGCCATTGAAGACGTTGAT
>JBMFMO010000098.1:0-1075 GCA_049970635.1 Minisyncoccia bacterium
AATAAACTTAAGAGTTTTTTCATAACTACTACCTCCTATATAAAATTTTATATAACCATAGTAAGCAAAAAATAATAAATCTTTTAAAACTTACCAACTATTATGTCTGATGCTTTTATAAGGGCAACAACTTCTTTATCTTTTTCTAAACCATTTTTATTAAAATAATAATCCAATAGAGCTTCGAAGACAATTTTTCCATTTGGGTTTAAATCACCTAAAATAAAATCTCTATCAAGATAATATGCAACAATCCCTGTCATACCACTTCCTGCTAAAGGATCAAAAATTAAATCTTTCTCATTAGAAAAGTGTTCTATTAAGCATTGTAAAAGTTTAAATGGTAGCCTTGTTGGATATTTTGGCATTTTAACTTTATAATCTCTTTTAAATATTAAAGATGCCAAATTAGGTTCTCCTCTGAGACAATGATCGGTAGTACATCTTTTATTAAATGTCCATCTATCACTTTTAGTTAACCAAAAAATTTCATAAATATTATGTGATGGGCGCTTAAAAGACGCTGGAGCAAAATTATAAATCCAGTAAAGCTTACCTCTAAGTTTTAATTTTTTAAATTTTTCTATTTCTTGATGAATAATGTAGCTGTTATTCCAGCCAGAGAAAATTAGGGTTTGACCATTTTTTTTCAAATTTCTATAGATTACATTAAGTAAATTTTTAATATGTTCGCCATATTCTTTTACATCCCATTCTACATATCCATCTACTACATATTTTTCATCACGATGATAATTTTTTTTCTTACCATTAAAATTTATACCGAATGGAGGGTCAGCTATTATTAAATCAGCATTAACCCCATACCATTTATTCATATCTTTAATATAATATCTATCAAGAAGTTGCTTAAAAGATTCTTGATGTTTAGAAAACTCTTTGCCCTTAGTTGATATAAACAAAGGTTTGTAATTTATCTTCATAATTTTAAATTTTTATCTTAATAATATAATTTTATCATAAAAAACTTTAATAATACAAATTTTATCTTGATTTTAAATATTTTATAATTATTAATGATGGCTACTCCATATAGGTTTATTGAAGAAAATAA
>JBMFMO010000099.1:0-1074 GCA_049970635.1 Minisyncoccia bacterium
CTATTACCACTGCAGTAGTTTCTCCTACTATGGTTCCAAGGATGGCACCATAAATAAAAGGCCATGAAAAAATGTAATGCATCAACAATGAAACAATGATCAATGAGAATATTATGTCCAGTAATGCAAGGATCAAACCTATGCCACTACCTGACACAATTGTGCTGAAGTCAATCTTTCTTCCTCCGTCGAACATTATCATTATCAGTGCAATACTACCAAATAATGGAACAAAATCCCTCAGTATGGAGACATATTTTTCTGGTATTATGTGTCCTAAGGGTACCAGAATAATACCTATTAACATTAAAATCAATATTTCAGGTATTCTGGTTAATCTAAAAAGAGCATCACTTAAGTAACCGATCAATATTATTGCCGCAAAAGCAATCAATAATAAATAAGTGCTAATCATTATTGTTTTTGTTATGAGTTTAGTATATAAAAATATTTTTTATTGCATGATTGTTGAGTAATTATTTTTATCCATAAATGCCCCTAATTTCTTCATTTTTCAAATTTTTCGCACTTTATGGATATTTCATTGTTCCATATACTTTCATCTCAACATAATTTTTTAATGTATCATATGCCCAGAATCTCTGGTATCCTTCAATTACAAGA
Organism: Minisyncoccia bacterium; assembly: GCA_049970635.1. Taxonomy (GTDB): domain Bacteria; phylum Patescibacteriota; class Minisyncoccia; order UBA6257; family HR35; genus JBMFMO01. The sequence goes on from JBMFMO010000099.1 coordinate 625, forward strand.
TTTTCTGGCAATTTGGATACCAAATTCTCGCCAAATTTTCTTTTTACTGATGAATTTATGCCCTCCGTTGCATTCCACCTTTTCCCGTATTCCTTCTTCTTTGACCATTCTTTGTATCCCAGATTATTGTATTCTTTAATTGCTCTACGTCTTTCTTTTCCTTTGTAATTATAATGACCCATCGACGCATTTTTCCTTATCTTTATTGCTTTATTTGCTCCTATTTCTCCGAGCAGATTGAACATACTGTAATTATCGTATGCTCCATCTCCGTAGAATTTACTTATCTACTATGAAAAAGTTCTTTTGACCATGTTCATATGACGATATGAGCATGAAGTCTGGGAAGCTGCCGATCACTATCTTGAGCTTTGAGCTCGTAAATAAGGTTGGCAGCTCTACGGACTTAACACCATGCCACTTTGACTGGCGAATAGTAGATTGTTAGCC
>JBMFMO010000100.1:0-1066 GCA_049970635.1 Minisyncoccia bacterium
AATCCTAATAAGGTTCTATTTTAACGGTATTCCTTTCCGGTTTTACGACGGATACTTCTTCTTTCAATCCTAATAAGGTTCTATTTTAACCTGTGCATCAGCATCAAAGTATGTAGTGTTATCAGCCTTCTTTCAATCCTAATAAGGTTCTATTTTAACTAGAAAATACTTCATATTATCCTTCATTCTTATATTCCTTTCAATCCTAATAAGGTTCTATTTTAACATAATCATAATCAAGCATAAATAGATCATGGATTATCTTTCAATCCTAATAAGGTTCTATTTTAACTAGGAGCACCCTGAAGATTGTATACTGACCATGTATTCTTTCAATCCTAATAAGGTTCTATTTAACATTCTTATTTTTTTGGGAATATGCCTTCTATGTTTCTTTCAATCCTAATAAGGTTCTATTTTAACGGCATATATGCTTTAAGGGATGGGGTTGTAATTGTTACTTTCAATCCTAATAAGGTTCTATTTTAACAGGGCAAGCTGGAAATGACCCTTCGCCTTTGCATCTTTCAATCCTAATAAGGTTCTATTTTAACTTGCCTGCGCCGAGTTCACCAAAGATGCCCAGAATCTTTCAATCCTAATAAGGTTCTATTTTAACTATATACTCCACCTTTCCTTATATCACCCTTTATACTCTTTCAATCCTAATAAGGTTCTATTTTAACTTATGAATTTCATTCTTCACCTTCACCTCCTGACAGGAACTTTCAATCCTAATAAGGTTCTATTTTAACTTTGTATATATCCACATTATGTAATGCGCATATTTCAACTTTCAATCCTAATAAGGTTCTATTTTAACTATTATAATCTTCAACATATCCCTTTATTTCAATACCTTTCAATCCTAATAAGGTTCTATTTTAACTATGGTATAAAAAGTTTAGGATTAAGCATATTCATCTTTCAATCCTAATAAGGTTCTATTTTAACTTGATTGCGGAATTTGTCGAACCGTAGAGAACTACATCTTTCAATCCTAATAAGGTTCTATTTTAACCCTTTTTGAATTTTATGTTGATTAAATACTTTTAGACTAAATAAT
>JBMFMO010000101.1:0-774 GCA_049970635.1 Minisyncoccia bacterium
CCTCAATATAAACAGAGACTTCTGTATTTGCTCCGCCAGTTGTTGCATTAACTATCTTCAATACATTTAACAAGGCTTCCTGATAAGCTCCGGCTGCAAAATTTATGGTTATGGTTGTTCCACTAGATATATTATAAGGGGTGCCAGCGCTTAATGTTGTGGATATCAAACCCAAATCGTATGCAGTTGTATATTCTGGCCCTGTAGTAAGATAAATTTGCGGGGAAACCTTGGTAGTAGATGTTGGATATGTGTAGCTTATTACCACGGTGGCCACTACCAGCATTGGTAACAGAACTGCAAAAATCGTCGACAAAAATGCCAACTTCTTTATTTTCATTTTTTCACCTCCATTTAATTTTGTTATGAGTTTCCAATATTTAAAAATTTCGGAGGAATAGAGTGTGACCGAAAAATGATAAATTTTAAAATTCATATGACGGAATAAAATTTTATCCAGAAACTATAATTATTGCAACAAAGCTTTATTTTAAACTTTTTTAAATTGCGACAATGTCATCTAGTTCTATATATGCACCATATTTTTATGTGATAAATCTTTATTCTATTCAGGGCAATTGTATGCCCAGGATATGGTATTCCACACAACTACCCTTGATAGTACTTCTATTTTCCTGTTGTGCATTATTTTTGATTTCACCACTTCAGTGAAACTCCTCTTAAAAGCTCCAAATACGCCTTCTATTACATTCCTTCTACCATAGAGTTCCTTGAATTCTTCAGCATCTTTCCTCTGGAATATTATCATCTGTT
>JBMFMO010000101.1:784-1055 GCA_049970635.1 Minisyncoccia bacterium
ATGCCATTGATCCCTTGCTCCTGCTTTTTACATTCTTTTTTCCTTTTATTATTGGTGTTCCTCCTTCCATTTTGATCAAATCAACATTCTTCCTGGATAGATATCCTGAATCAAGAACAACATTTCCTAGCTTTATCTTCCTGCTTCTTTCTTTCAACAGTGGCATCAACTCTGGTGAATCGTGTCTTGTCCCTTCAGTTACCTTTGATGATAAAAATATGGGATATCCAGGATCTGTTGATATTATATCATGCAGTTTAATGAATTCCCT
>JBMFMO010000102.1:0-921 GCA_049970635.1 Minisyncoccia bacterium
CCTGTAGATCCCATTGGAAAAATTCCTGAAACTTTTATTTTATGAAGATGATCTATTAAATTTCTTAATCCATCAACATCAAGATCATTATTTTTGAAGGGTGTTATGGCTGGTGTAATAATTCCTTTTATATCTTTCATAATTAAAATATTAATAAAAACTATTTAAATATTTTTTATTTAAGAAAATCATATAAATCTTGGGAAAATTTAAAATTCTATTTTTCTATTTCCTAGTGCTTAAGATGGAACAAGAAAAGTATTTTATGGAATTAACGAAAAATTTGATCAAAGCACCCAATGTTCCTATTTCCATGGGTACTGTAATTGCAATTTTAATTGTTTATGAATTAATTGTAAGACTTTCAATTACAAATTTTTTGTATCTATTTTTGATTCCCTATTTAATTCTAATCCTTTTAGATGTAATTTTTTTGCATCTTTTCAAACAATATTTTCCTACCTTAACTCCGTAAATTTTAGGGTATAGAATAGTTTTGTTTAATTGTTTTCTTCTTTGCATTACTATGGTATTTCAGGCGATAAATTTATATAAATGTAATCCCTATAGGGATTATATGAATCCAGAACAATGGGTAATTGATTGGTTAAATAACCAAAGAAAATCTGGAATTAAAGGCTTTGAAATTAAATACCTTAACAATAATTATTATGTGTACAGAAGCACTACATACTGGGATAAGAAACTGAAAAAGATTAGAAAAAGATCAAAATATATCGGCAGATTAGATAAGGAGAAGGGGTTGATTGAATCATCTGGTAAATTTGTCTCAAGAATTTATCCCAAAACGGTAAAAACATACGGCGATGCAATGATCCTTAATATGGCAATGAAAGAATTAATTCCCATACTGAAAGAGAATTATGATTACTGGGAAGACATATATGCACTTGCACTGGT
>JBMFMO010000103.1:0-908 GCA_049970635.1 Minisyncoccia bacterium
GAAGCAATGAGAGCAGGACTGCCTATAATAGTTAGCGATAGCGGCAGTCTTCCTGAAATAGTAGGAAGAGAGGATGTAGTGTTTAGGCAAAGGGATTATAACCAATTGGCAGAAAAAATAATATTGTTTTACAATAATCCAGAATTGAGGAATGAAGTATCAAAATTTAACATTGAAAGATTCACTAAATATTTTAATATCATAGAAAATGCTAGAAAAATTGAAAATCAAATAAAAGATATGTAGATTTATTAAATTTTTAAATTTTTATTTATTATCATTTTACCCTATTTAAAAAATGATTCTTTATCACAAAGATTGATGAAATGTTAAGAGGATAAAATCCTTAAAACATTTCATCAATCTTTCTATCCCAGCAAATTTTAAATAAAGAATTTTCATATATATTAATAATATGCCAAAAGAAAAAATATTATTTGAGTATTTAAAATTTAAAGAAAATCCTAACAAATATATATATTTAATATTTCTTATATTATCCTTTTTATTCACTTCCCTTAATCAGGGAGGTCAATTTATCATTCACTGGATAGATATATCGTGGTCATTTAATCCCTCAGATGACTTATATAAACTTTTATTTTTATGGAATAGTAATGACTATGGATATATTTCAATTTTAAATATTTTCAATCTGCCAGCAATTCTAGCGGAATTAATCCTGAATGAACTTATGTTACCAACTTTTTTACAACAGATATTTCTTATTTCTATACTAGAATTTATTGCCAGTTCTTTTTATTTTAAAATATTCAGTGAATATTTATTTAACAAGTATGAATTCATTTACAAAAAATATATTATAGCTTCTTCGGTAATTTTCATAACATTGGGTCCAGGAAATTTTTATTTATGGGATTTTATACCGCAAGGATTATTACTTATAT
>JBMFMO010000104.1:0-906 GCA_049970635.1 Minisyncoccia bacterium
GTTTTTCGACTCCCCCTGCAGCAGACAACGACTTGTTTCAATCCCTGTAAGGTACTCTAAAAACAGGATATCTTGTCTTGGGCCCTGTAATACCAAACCTTCGTTTCAATCCCTGTAAGGTACTCTAAAAACTGTGGGCTGTCGTATTTTGTCTCCATTGGAGGAGAAGGTTTCAATCCCTGTAAGGTACTCTAAAAACAAGTTATGATACAACAGAAATGCTTGCAGGAGCAGATGTTTCAATCCCTGTAAGGTACTCTAAAAACTGGCTGGTCAAATGTAAGGACTATAACAAGGGGTTTAATAGTTTCAATCCCTGTAAGGTACTCTAAAAACATAGAAGAATTAAAGCAATTCTTTGCTAAATAGGGAGGGTTTCAATCCCTGTAAGGTACTCTAAAAACAAATAACATTGTATATACGTCTTTATGCTTATGTGGGTTTCAATCCCTGTAAGGTACTCTAAAAACCAACTACCTCTCAGGGTGTTTCTCTTAATCTATCAAACTAGTTTCAATCCCTGTAAGGTACTCTAAAAACTCGCCTCCTATGGAAACAAAATTTCAAAGTCCTCAAACGTTTCAATCCCTGTAAGGTACTCTAAAAACTACAAACGAAAGCATTACTATTCGCTTCCCCATCTTCGGTTTCAATCCCTGTAAGGTACTCTAAAAACTATGAAGTTAAAAGTGAAGGAATCATAGCAGGCATTTGTTTCAATCCCTGTAAGGTACTCTAAAAACCCAGCCATGCTTTCGTGCCCAATTTAAAACTGTCTGGTTTCAATCCCTGTAAGGTACTCTAAAAACAGTCTCTTCAAATAAAGTCTTTACACGAGAAGCCAATGTTTCAATCCCTGTAAGGTACTCTAAAAACATACTTTGTTGGACAAGGAAATGACACAGC
>JBMFMO010000105.1:0-292 GCA_049970635.1 Minisyncoccia bacterium
GCAGATTTCTATATAACACCTCATATATAACATCTATGGCTTTATTGAAGATTCCGAAGTACTAGTTAGTATGGCAGCTTATCCTTTAAAATAATTACTATCTGTATCCGTCCTTTCATTTGATTCCGAAGTACTAGTTAGTATGGCAGCTTAATTTTGGTATGTAAATCATAACCTGAATAAAGAGCCATATCGATTCCGAAGTACTAGTTAGTATGGCAGCTCATGCCAATCTCTTGAAACAACGTGTTCTTTTGATATATTTTGATTCCGAAGTACTAGTTAGTATGGC
>JBMFMO010000105.1:302-899 GCA_049970635.1 Minisyncoccia bacterium
AGCATCACTAGGCAATTTTTTTATCAACTTTTTCAATTTCTTTTTTAGATTCCGAAGTACTAGTTAGTATGGCAGCACACTAGGGGGGTACACGAAGTCCCCCTGATCTGGATCATATAGCCCTGGTTGATTCCGAAGTACTAGTTAGTATGGCAGCCCATGAAATACTATGCTTTTTATTGAATTCCCTCCATGATTCTAGATTCCGAAGTACTAGTTAGTATGGCAGACTTTTTGGCAGATCCGATTGGATCTGCAATTTTAAGTTGTGCATTCTTAGCCTTTTATCAATTGTAATGTAATACAACTTCTACTTCATATGTACCATCATCTGATTCTCATTTATATAAAAACTGGATATGATAAATGAACTTGGTGAAATGTGCCCTTTTCCATATCTTACTAACATTTATCAGGAATGGGCTATATCATATCAATATGTTCAAGCTAATTATTCATATACCTTAACACTTTATACCAAAACAACATATGAATGGAGATCTAGGAAATTAACAACATCTGTAATTATATCTTTTTCCAAAAGACATGTTAATGAAATGGAGTCTATCAACAATTGGAATTAAATCTTACTCCCAC
>JBMFMO010000106.1:0-895 GCA_049970635.1 Minisyncoccia bacterium
CATATACAGAGATTCCAAAAAGGGTAGAGAACATAATATCAAAATTAAAGGTTGACATATTACCTAAAATTTAAGGAGTTACGGTTAAAATTCCGGACACCTTTAAATACCCTGGGGCAAAAATCGATTGCCGGAAAATTTTAATACAATTATCTGAAGAATCAATAAAATATGGATCTTTAAAAATTTAAGAATTAAAAAATAATAAATTTCTGGATAAAAATATGAAAATTAAAGGAAAAACTTTATAATCCTGATTTTCTATTAAGTTTTTGTTAACGGGATTCCGAAGTACTAGTTAGTATGGCAGCATACACTTATAAGCAATAAGATAAATTTCTCTATGCTTGTTATAGATTCCGAAGTACTAGTTAGTATGGCAGCTCTAGCTTCCCGTCCTTGTTCAACATTTTTGCTGTTTCAAGATTCCGAAGTACTAGTTAGTATGGCAGTCAGTATATGCGAAACTTTTATCCCCCCTATTTTTATATAGATTCCGAAGTACTAGTTAGTATGGCAGTCCCTGTTCATCCTTATATAATACCTGAATACTCTCCTGTATAGATTCCGAAGTACTAGTTAGTATGGCAGTTACTGAATTTTATTCCTTCATATATATATTCATGATTTTCAGATTCCGAAGTACTAGTTAGTATGGCAGCCCAAAACAAAATGGTCAAAGGAAGTACCTCATCTTTCCTGATTCCGAAGTACTAGTTAGTATGGCAGCACCTCCATAAAAACCCGAAAAAAAACCAAAAAAATTTATTTTTCAGTAGGGATTCCGAAGTACTAGTTAGTATGGCAGGTCTATTTTTTTAACCTCTTCATAGAATTGATTGATCATTTCAGTGATTCCGAAGTCTGTGATATTCCAAAATAATTTCCTATATAT
>JBMFMO010000107.1:0-873 GCA_049970635.1 Minisyncoccia bacterium
GTGGCCGTCTTTATTGGGAATTATTTTTTACCTAATAGTAATATAATACATTTTTCTTTTTTTGCAATACCTCCTTACCTACCATTTTTTTACTCCTGCGCTCACAGTGTGCGCATTTACTCTTATTTTTTCTCTATTCTTCTCGTGTTATTAGTTTTGTTATGTTTGGTTTGTATTGTTCTGAAAGATGGTTTTAACGGCTCTGTTGAGTTTATTGTAGGTAAGCTTATTACCGCAATCAAAATTGTAGCGTTTAAGATTGCTATGAGTTTGGATTTTATGCACTATGATAATTCCGATAGCCACGGGAATGATAGCCAGCACACAAACCCCCGCCGTAGCGTAGCGTGGCGGTTTGTGGGGTGGCAGCACTTCGGCGCTTGCGCCGAAGTGATAAATCCTTTAAATCCTTTTTTATTTTATGTTATTTTTGTATTTTTTGCAATATTTTTATATGGTTCGCACGAATGTGCTTCACTTGATATAATATATACTACAAACTCCACACTCCGCTATTTATCTTATCTCTTTGGCTCTAACAACTTAAAACTCTTTTATTTATGCTATCTCCTTGGAGGTTTTTATGGTTAGTAAGTCTATGTATGCAGTTAAAACCTTTCTTAAATCTGGTAAAGCTTCTAATGGTATGTTGTTTTTAACTCTTACTTTTGCCGAGAATGTAAGTTCTGATAGGGCTCAACTTACATTTAAGCGTTTTCTTCAAGCTCTTAATAGATATTATGAAAGTAATTTCTCTGGTAGGTTTGGCTATCCTAAAAAATTGCGTTATTTTGCTGTCCGTGAATTGCAAAATAGAGGCGTTTATCATTATCATCTTCTCTTTATAGATTTGCGTTATTTACCTTTTTCTCT
>JBMFMO010000108.1:0-850 GCA_049970635.1 Minisyncoccia bacterium
ATTTAACGATGTTCCGGTTGAAGAAGAAGTGGCCCATGTACCTACCGTAACGCTTGCTATCAGGGCTCCATTAGTCTGGTTGATTATCTTTATCACAAAAGGTGTTCCAACGGACCCCTGGGTAACTGTAAAAACTGCAGTCAGCTTAGAAAAGTCAGCATTATAGACATTCTTTTCGTCCATCAGAAGTGCCTGTGGCTGGTTAGGTGCCCCTGTGAAGTATCCACCCACATACATTAAGACGGCCGCTACAGCTACCACTGTTATGGCAACCATAAGAATGGTGCCAATCACTGCACTAACCCCTTTACCTTTTTTCATTAATGCCTTCATAATAGCCACTAAAATTTCCGAGTATTATAAAGTTTTTTTTATTTATCATACCATGATACAACTATGCAAAAACGTGAGTTTACACGATTTTTAATTTTTAAAGCCCTAATACATGTACTGCATGTCATTTAAACATTATATTATTGGGGTGCTATTAATTATTTTTTAATTTATTATTTTTAAAATCCTTATATTATATATTTTTATATGGTATTTTTATAAAAATATTTATTAATTAAGGTGCATATAAATTTATCCATATGCCTGGCCTGTCTGGAAAACCATTAACAGGAAAAAATACCTCGTCATAAGATGGAAAAAGAGAATAAATGGCAAGTCTAGAATTATCAGGGAAATATATGTTGGCGATCTTGAAAGGCTTGCTGAAATAATAGAAAATCCAATGAAGTATGTGAACGCCACATCCTTCACCTATGGAACTACTGCTGCTGTTCTGCACATTGAAACCATGATAAATTTAAAGGAAATAATGTTATAGGGCATATTAAAAATGGTC
>JBMFMO010000109.1:0-845 GCA_049970635.1 Minisyncoccia bacterium
GAATGGTTGTGGATCAAAAACGTAAGGATTCTGATTTAAATATAGATAGCTGGTATTATATAAAAAGGCTCTAAAATTGGCAATATCGACAAATTTAAAGGCTATTATGAATGAAATTGAAACAATTAAATATGCAATAATAGACCAAAATAACTTCGATTTAGAATAATTAATAATTTTATCCTTTAAATATTGAAGTTTCATCCCAATTCTTTAATGACTTTTAAATATAAAAATATTTCATCATAGTTGTCCTCATGTGCAGTCACCAAATATTTGACCATAAAAAGCTTGTGGTCAAATCTATGGCAGAAATAAACCTTTAGACCACCTTTGTATACTCATAAATAAAAAGTATCGGAAAATGGCCGATTTCTAAGATATTAAAACTGTAGGGGGTACGTACTTTTTAAAGAAAATCTATCACAAATGCCTTGTAATACATAATAAACTTGCAAGAAAATAACAATAGATTTAACGGTTTATTTTCGCCATAGGGTCAAATATGGGCTACTGCAAACTCACATTACGCAAAATCACATATATCATTAACTCCAGAAAAAGAGGATTTAGCATAAATCAGATAGCCATAGATTTGAAATTAGGACCATGAACTGTTAAAAGGGTATGGAAATATTATCTGGATACTGGTAAAAAAATTGACCATTATAAATGAAGGCAGGAAGATGAAGGAAATTAATCATGATGATGAGAAAATTGTAATTCAAGCATACATGATCCATAAGATTGGAGCAAGAAGACTGGAGAAAATTATAAAGAGTGATCATGGAGTATAATTTCCCATAACACTATCCACAGGGTTCTTTTGAAAAATAATCTGGCAT
>JBMFMO010000110.1:0-828 GCA_049970635.1 Minisyncoccia bacterium
TCATTGTCTTTATTTTCATCATCTGCATCTTTACCTTTATGTTCATTGTATCCTATGATTACAACTCCTCCCTTTTTATATGCAGTATCCGAATAACCAACAATTGGAGTACTTTGGAAAGAAAAATCTATTTTTTTACCTTTACCGTTTTCTACTAATTCTTTTAGATCCTCATATATTTCTTTTACAGAAGAATAAAAATCATCATTTATTTTTTCACAAAAATCTTTTTCATCATTTTTGAGTTTATCGCAATATTTCAATTCCTTTTTATGATATTTACGAAATTCATCCCAAAGATTATTTTCCTTCGCCTTCATTCTTTCTCACCTCACGGATGCCCGGGATGCTCCTTCTTCCAGCGCTCTATCTTCTCTTTAATTGCTTCTCTCACAAAATCTTGAATTGTAATCCATTTATCATCTATTTTCATTATTTCATTTATTTCTTTCATAAGCCCCTCAGGAATTTGCAATGTTATTTTTGGTTTAGTTTTAACCATATGTAGAATGAGATAAAAGGAAATATTTAAATAGTTGTATGTATATATACTTCTATAGAAGTTTAAAAGTGAGATATATGAGTGTTAAATTAACTTTAGTAATTCCTTTAGAGCTTGAGAAGGAAATTGAAAAGGTCACGAAAGGGAAGTATAGGTCTAAACAGGAATTCATCTTAGAATGTGTTAGGGAAAAGTTAAAACAAGAAGGAGGGATCTGAAAAATGAATAACCTGAAGTTTTTGTTATTGAACGGTGAGCTTTCAAGGAAAAGATGCAGGAGCCTTGCGAGTCACAGGGCCGATTTCTTCGAATACATAGATTCACAG
>JBMFMO010000111.1:0-818 GCA_049970635.1 Minisyncoccia bacterium
CCTACTTGAAGGAATTCATTCATCCATTGTGTGTTTCAATCCCTGTAAGGTACTCTAAAAACGCGGAGGGGCGGAACGAATACCTCAAATACGGCTACTGTTTCAATCCCTGTAAGGTACTCTAAAAACAAGCAAAGACTTAAAATATAAAGTCTTCTGGGAAGGGTTTCAATCCCTGTAAGGTACTCTAAAAACGGATACAGTTACTGCATCCATTACAGTTTCTATATCCGTTTCAATCCCTGTAAGGTACTCTAAAAACTATCAAAACTTCGAACTTTCCGAAGCGAAGTTCGAAGTTGTTTCAATCCCTGTAAGGTACTCTAAAAACTGATGTTCATATCGTCCTCCCTATTTCCCTACATCTTGTTTCAATCCCTGTAAGGTACTCTAAAAACAATAAATCACTTTTACAGGAAGCTTTAAAGTATATTCGTTTCAATCCCTGTAAGGTACTCTAAAAACTTGGGAATTACTACAAGTGATTTCGTAGGTCAAATGTTTCAATCCCTGTAAGGTACTCTAAAAACTTGATGAAGGTAATGCCGGATCAATCGGTGGATTTGGGTTTCAATCCCTGTAAGGTACTCTAAAAACTTTATTAAAGCAGGTTGTATTACACTTTGCAACAAAGTTTCAATCCCTGTAAGGTACTCTAAAAACATAAAAATAACGATGTAATACATATCTTTGTAGATAGGTTTCAATCCCTGTAAGGTACTCTAAAAACAAAAAGTCTTCTCATTTTATGCCTCCTTTCTTGAATGTTTCAATCCCTGTAAGGTACTCTAAAAACTTTGCAAAACGCTCATAAAGGA
>JBMFMO010000112.1:0-803 GCA_049970635.1 Minisyncoccia bacterium
GACGTTGCTCTGGACGGGTGCCAGGATAGACGAGGCCCTTGCCATTAGACCGGTGGATATTCACCTGGAACTCAATACCATAGATCTGATTACCCTGAAAAGGAAGAAGTCCGTGATGAGGACAATCCCGTTGCACAGGGATCTTAAGGATGCCATCATGTCCTATTTCATCGAGTTCAAGGTGAGTGTCAAATCCCAGGAGAGGCTTTTCCCAATGACAAGGCAGGCCGTAAACCATTATCTGAAACGGATGCAGAGAGACCTAGGTTTCAAGATCCACGCCCACAAGTTCAGGCACACTTTTGGTGTTAAAGCTATAATTAACCATGTTCCCCTCTCTGTTCTTCAGGAGTGGCTAGGTCATTCAAGCATATTTTCCACCAGCATATATACCCAGATCACGGGCATGGACACGAGCCAGTTCATGAACCAGATGCAATAAAAAATTTTCAATATATTTTATTTTTATCTAAATCAAAATAAAGATCTATAATATTTTAATCTCAGGATTAAATAAAAACCCGATTGGTCCAGACAGGAAAATGGTCCAGGCCAATCAGAAAATGAATCAGACCAATCAAGTAACCCGTCTGGTCTGAACAAAATCTATTTGGTCCGTATCGAAATCCGTTCAGACCAATCACAAACCCTGATTGGTCCAGACAGGAAAGTGATCCAGGCCAATCGGAAAATGATCCAGACCAATCAAGAACCCCATCTGGTCTGTATCGAAATCTGTTCAGACCAATCACAAACCCTGATTGGTCCAGACAGAAATTGAATCAGGCCAATCGGAAATTGAA
>JBMFMO010000113.1:0-795 GCA_049970635.1 Minisyncoccia bacterium
GAGTGGAGGAAGATCAAGGTATACAATGACATTGATAATGACCTATATATCACATTCAAAGTATTGCAGGATCCAAGGAAAAGGAAAATATTACAGGAAAAATTAAATTATGCATTTCCGCATAAGAAGGTATTTGATGAGTTAATAAGATCTTTTCCAAAAAGAGATGTAGAAATAGCATTCAAGACAATTTACATTTTTACGCATTCATATTCAAGCATGGGGACATCTTTTAAAAGGTACTACAAAAAAACAACAGTCAAGAGATATAATCTTGAAAATTTCTCTTTTGTTAAAAACTGGATAATTGAAAATGAAGATTTCAGAAATCTTATGAAAAGGTACAGCAAGCCAAGGGTATTCTTCTACTTGGATCCACCTTATTACTCAGGAGGGAAATCATACAGGTATCCATTTTCTCTTGATGACTATAAAGACCTGAAAACTCTGATGGATGAACATCCTGGGACTTATATGCTGAATTTGTCTTTGCATGATAAGGAAATGATAGAGATATTTGGATCAGCATTGCAAAATCTATTGCAGGGCCTACAATCACCCCTGCTGTAAACAGCCCGAGGTCCCTGGAAATTTCAATGTAATATTTTCTGTTTTCCTTCATATTCTACCTCCTATCTATGAACTGTTTTGCATGTTTTTTCAGAAGATCTGCCAGCCTGTTCAATTCTCTGTCTATCATCTTTCCTGATTGAAACAGATCTTTCCTTGTTTCCCTTGCAAGCTCATTTGCCTCTCTTCTTACATTCCTGATATCTGACATGGCCAGTTTTTTGT
>JBMFMO010000114.1:0-776 GCA_049970635.1 Minisyncoccia bacterium
CTTCTAAAAGGAATCAAAGCCTTCAATAAGATACATATTGATAGTACAAGACACATAATAAGTTTTGATTACATGAACAGAAAATTGAGCTTTGCTTATGGCGATTCAAAAGGAATGCTCGAGGCGACGCTTGAATGGATTCGAACGCAATTTTTTGAGGAACAATATAATTGGCTTGATGTAAAGGATAATGATGTTGTTGATATAGGAGCTTCAGTGGGAGACACAGCAATCTACTTTGCACTGAAAGGGGCTAGACATGTCTATGGATTCGAGCTCGACAGGGAAAGGGCGTCTTTAGCTGCAAAAAATGCTAAGCTAAATGGATTAGACAATATAAAAATTATAAATGCAGGCTGCGGCAAGCCTGGAAAAATTAAATTTGGTGGTAGCGAAGCTACTATTGAATCGCTTGACAAAATTGTTGAAACGTACAGGCTTAAAGATGCAGTATTAAAAATGGATTGTGAAGGATGTGAGTATTATTCTTTGCTTAATGCAAGCGATAAGACTTTGAGATCATTCAAGCAGATAATGCTTGAATACCATCGCGGCTATAGAGATATAGAAAAAAGGCTAAAAATTGCAGGCTTTAAGGTATGGCATTCTAGGCCAGAAGTATTCAAAAATGGAGAAAGCGAAGGATATCTGGGCTTCCTGTACGCTGTTAGAAAATAACCACTAAATGGAACCTTTTATCTTATCTCAATTTTTCCTATGCTTTTCTCAAACCTGAAGATCATCGCTTCAAGTACAAACCTTATTGCAAGTATTAT
>JBMFMO010000115.1:0-768 GCA_049970635.1 Minisyncoccia bacterium
TTTACCGTTCTGGGATAAATTCTTGAGACAAATTTACCAGATGATTCAATCAACCCCTTCTCCTTATCTAATCTGCCTATATATTTTGATCTTTTTCTAATCTTTTTCAGCTTCTTATCCCAGTACGTGGTGCTTCTGTACACATAGTAATTATTGTTAAGTAATTTTATTTCAAGGCCTTTAATTCCAGATTTTCTTTGATTATTTAACCAATCAATTACCCATTGTTCTGGAATCATATAATCCCTATAGGGATTACATTTATTTAAATTTATTGGCTAAATTACCATGTTGCTGGAAAAAAGAAAACAATTAAACAAAACTATTCTATACCCTAAAATTTACAGAGTTAAGGATTAAAATAATGTCCTTATTCTCTTTTACAAAATTGATTCATTTGCTTTGTGAGTTACTTAATCTAAGAAAAATTGAAGTGAATTAAAAAAACACTTTAATAGTCAATATAAAAATGAATTTCAGGAGAGCATCAGGTCCATCTCGGCAAATGCTACCTTCTGGAGACTCTCTAAATTCTCAAAATTGTATGTTCCTGTAATGTTTATGAAATAATTGTTGTAGTAAATGAGAATGATTGATTCATGGAAATGGGGTAGATATGCTTCCCTGTAAAGAAAGACCCTGTAATTCCCAAATGTTGAATTGGGGATGATAATATTTTTGAATGGAAAATATGCCTGACTTGGGGTTTTCCATTTCTGATAATATATCCCGAGGAATGATGCACTATTTTTCCAGTAATAAACCTGA
>JBMFMO010000116.1:0-761 GCA_049970635.1 Minisyncoccia bacterium
ATCATAAAAGTAAGATCAATAAATTTATAAACATCGTTATTCATGCCAACCTTGAGGGTTTTAGTCATATTTGGGTACCGTTGCATGTTCATACTCCCTAAAATGGATTATAAACCTCAATGCATCGTCCTCTATCACAATGTAATTTTTATCATTAAACTCAAACCAGTCCATATGCCACAGACTGTTTTGTTACTATATCCCACCTAACCCATTTCCTCTGTTTCTTTTTGTTCATATCTTCCATTACCATTCCTCCTTCTTTCAATATCCTGTGTATTTTGTTGTGTGATATCTTTATGCCTTTTTCCATGAGGTGTTTTTCTATACTGAGTGCTCCACTCCTTGGATGCTCTTTTCTCATATTATATACGAGCATTTTCATTTCCTCAGAAATCTGATCTTTCCTCCTTCCTGCATTTCTTAATTCCATCTTTCCTTCCAGCCTGTATTTTCTATAGATCATATTCACATATCTAGGTGTGATATTCATGATCCTTGCAATTTCTGAGGAACTCATTCTATTCTCCTTCTGCTTGATTATCCGGTTGATTTTCTTCTGCGTGAGTTTGACCATTGAATGAATGGAATTACAACGATGTAAATAATATCCCCTATATATATATGAAATTATTTTGGGACTATTATGTTTTTCGATTAATTGATCATCAGACCACCTTTTTTATCTGTTTTGAGGTAAGATTTTCATAGACTATTATTCGTGCTTCATTTGCACACTTTGAAATTCATTTCAAGAACAA
>JBMFMO010000117.1:0-757 GCA_049970635.1 Minisyncoccia bacterium
TATTAAGGTCTCTAAATCTTTAAAATTTAACTCTAATAATATATTTCCTATGGTTTTTACCGTATCTAAATTTTTCTTGAAAATACTTTCATATCTCAATATTGAAACATATGGATTATCTATAGGAAATTTTTCTAAACTTAAACATTCCTTTACCAGTCCAATAGGGTCTTTATTATCAAAATATTTTTTAATAGTCTCAATATGCTCATCATCAATATTTCTAAAACTATTTTTATTTATTGGATAGATTTCTGTTAATTTTTTTAAATAATCCCTGCCATTAACAATATCCAAACTTTTCTTTATCCAATCATTCCCATTCATTTTATCAACCGATAATATCCAAAAAACATTATTAAATTTTACCATGACCACATGATTGATTGATAAAATGTTTTAAGGATTTTATCCTCTTAACATTTCATCAATCATGCTTATTTTTACCATTTTGATTAATTTTTAATTATTTTTACATAATGGTGCAGGAAATCAATAGAAACTTTTATTATACCCTGCTTAATAATTTCTATTAGGTGAAATTGATGAGTTCTGAAGAGATGTTTCCATCTCCAATGAAACCGGATAAGTTTAATGAATTTTTAAAAAATTACATAGATGGCATAAGACAAAAACACGGTGAACTGAACAAACGTGCATATTTTAAATCGAATATTCTTGAAATATTGTTTAACATCTCCCCAGATTATATTGAATTTGAATCGCAGAGGAATGACCTTTATGTTACAGGTATTCT
>JBMFMO010000118.1:0-619 GCA_049970635.1 Minisyncoccia bacterium
CATTCATTTATCTCTTTCAGTTATCCTGAACCCTGTTGAGTCTATTATGATGTACATATTTTCTTTATTCATATTTGATCTGCTTATTTCATCCATCATCCTTTTCACATCTATCTTCCTTATTCTTTTGAAAATAGCAACATATGTCAATGGCCTGAATTTTCCAGTTATTTTTGATAGAATTCTCACAAACGATTCCAATACCCTGAATGGGACGTTCCATAATGCCCTTATCTTCATAAGAAATTCAAAGAATTCTATTGGATATTCGTATGGTCTACCTATCTTTCCACTGTTCTCTATTTCAAGGTATTTGTTCTATCTTTCAAAAACATCTGTATCTATTAACATCACTGCTCTCTTTACCAAAGATTCATTATATTTTGACCAAATCCTTTTATCCCTGTTTTCAATATTTACCATGGGGGTATAATTTTCGATCATATTGGTCACCAATACCCCCATTTTTATCAAAAAATTAAATTTTATTAATTAAGGGTTAGTTAACATCTATGTTAAGAGATTGTCAATGGCATTAATGGATTAATGCCTTATATATTTTTCTTAATCGGCGAAACATCTATTCGAGGCTTTTACCCTCATTTTAAATTCTTCCGCC
>JBMFMO010000118.1:629-744 GCA_049970635.1 Minisyncoccia bacterium
GACTACCTCAATCAATCTGACGGCACTTTCTGCCAGTTAACCAAACGAGGCTATTCTATTGAGCGTGAATCTCCATATATGGCCTTTTCTCCTTTAATATCCAGTATATTATTTT
>JBMFMO010000119.1:0-735 GCA_049970635.1 Minisyncoccia bacterium
AGTATTGGATAATGTAAAAAATTTAAATATACTTTCAAAATTAAGAATATATGGTCTTTTTTTCAACATGAGTAGTATAAGTGTAAGAAAAAATAAGATTTTACCATACCTAGAAGATCTTAAAAAAATAAATTCAAATCCAGATGATTTTGTGTTTTTTATTTCCTTATATAAATCTCCAAATTTATCAATCTTACTAAAACAAAAATTAACAAAATATAGGGTTCACCAGAGTACAACAGTATTTAAAAATATAGATAAAAATGTGTTTTTAAATAAGCAGATAAAATACTTAGAAAATTACATAAATAACAGAAATTTAATAATGAATTTAATAAAAGATGATAAATTACTTTCGTCCTTTTTGTATTTTTTAATTATTGATAAAAAATTACAATTGTATTTTATTAAAAAAACACATGTAGATTGTAATGATATAATTTTTTATTTCAATTTCTCATTAAAAAGTGCTAATAAAAACTATATTAAAAATAATTTTTATTATATTTCACTTTTATTATTATCTAAATTATTTTACAAGAAAATTAATGAATACTATGTCAATAGGCTTTTCAAATTTTATAATCCTTAAAAAAATTTATTATAATTTAATAAAAACATAGCTATCATTTTAATTTAAGTTGCAAATCACATTTTTATTTTAAACATATTGAATAAAAATTAAAATGTAATTAAAAAACTTTTTAAATCTAAATTTAATATCTATAAAGATGG
>JBMFMO010000120.1:0-732 GCA_049970635.1 Minisyncoccia bacterium
TGCGTCTTGCGGCAAATAAGGGAGACATCCAGAAATTAAAAGAATTGAACTCAATAGGGTGGGCCATAGTTGCTTTAATATTTACAGGAATTATCCCAGGTATAATGCTCCTTATAGCACACTCTGCAATAGAACAACTTAATTCAGGTGGCGTCATCTCAGACAGCTCCATAGATAAGGTGTTAAAGCTAAAGTCTATGATGGATGCAGGCATAATAACAAAAGAAGAATTTGAAGCTCAGAAAAATAGGATTATGTATGGTTCATCATCTGATCCAGTTGAACAGAAACTCAAGGATCTGAAAGCGTTATTAGATTCCGGGGCAATAAGCCAGAGCGAATATGAGGAGCAGAAATCAAAAATTTTAAGGGGAATATAAGGGGATGGATATGCTTAAAATATTACAAAGGAAGTGGGACAAAATTATTTAATCTGATTTTTTAATTCTTTTTCATCTTCTGCCGTTAGGATTACTCAACACACCAAAAACTATAGTAAACTATAAATACTAAAATGTCATAACCTTATTTATGAGCAATAATTCTGAACTCGGAAGTATTAAAACTGAAATTTTAGTTGCTTGGATTTTTGCTCTTCTCGTTGTAATAGGATGGATTATTGGTCTAATAGTTGGAATTCTTTATCTGGTTGTTTTAGGTATTCTAGGTATTCCACTATATTTTCTAGCGCCAGTAGCTGGACCTTTTTTTGTGGTTACCGGCATATTCTAC
>JBMFMO010000121.1:0-729 GCA_049970635.1 Minisyncoccia bacterium
CCAGGATGGCTTTTAGGAGGATTTATAAATAATACCATTTCAAAAACTTTTACATTTTATATCAATCAGAGCTCACATATTCCAAGAAGCTTTCAGATTTTTGTCGGGATTATGCTTGTAGTAAAACCAAATTTAAATGGAACCCTTAGCTATACTATACCATTCATTGCAAGCATACCAGGTTTCTCCAAACCTATACAAAGTAAAATATTTTTAACTGTAATTAAAAATTAATCTTTATTTTTTTCAATTAGAGTGTCTCATGTTTTTAGATAACATCTATGTTAAGAGATTGTCAGTGGCATTAATGGATTAATGCCTTATATATTTTTCTTAATCGGCGAAACATCTATTCGAGGCTTTTACCCTCATCGTGGATTTTTCCGCCTTTTCTCAATAGACTACCTCAATATCACGGCACTTTCTGCCAGTTAACTAAACGAGGCTATTCTATTGAGCGTGAATCTCCATATATGGCCTTTTCTCCTTTAATATCCAGTATATTATTTTTAATAGTTTTGAAGCAGAGGCTATTATTGCCTTCTTTTTCCCTATCCTCTTCGCCATTCTTCTATAATAATTTGATAAATTTGAATGTGAATCCCTCATTAAATGAATATGGAGGCATTCCGTCAATATCCATCTTAAATAAGGTGAGCCCTGCCTTGTTATATGCCCGTGATGAATTACATCTGATGACTGTCTCGTGGTTGGATTTAATCCCGCATA
>JBMFMO010000122.1:0-713 GCA_049970635.1 Minisyncoccia bacterium
GGAATTACTGCCAAAGCAGTTGATGTAAAGACTGGCCTTAAACTGCTTCGAACTACGGACATAAAGAATTACAAGGTGGATTGGAATGCATTACCGTTCTGCGAAATCACGGAGAAGAGAGGAGACGTCGGGAAATTTCTTCTTAGGCAAGGAGACCTAATAATATCTCGAGCAGGAACAATTGGTGTATCGGTTCTTGTTGATAGGAATCCTGAGAATGTAATCTTTGGTTCGTATCTTATCAAAGTCAGGTTGAGCAATAAAATATGTCCAAACTTTATGAGTTATTTTTGTCAATCTCATTTATATTGGAATCACATAACTTCAGGTCAGGTAGGAAGCACGCTGAAAAACATAAGTTTGCCAATCTTAAAGTCCCTTAAAGTTCCTCTCCCTCCTCTTCCTGAACAGCAACAAATCGCTTCAATCCTCTCAACAATAGATAATAGGCTTGAAATCGAAAAGATGGGAAAGGCCAAACTAGAAAGAATCAAAAAAGCATTTATGAATGAATTATTAACTGGTAAAATAAGAATAAAGGTGAAATCCTGATGACCTTTACTGAAAAATCACTCGTTGAGGATTACATTGTCAAGAAGTTAGAGGAAAAGGGATGGAGGTTTGTATCAGCTGAAAAGCTGGAAAGGGACGGCTTTGAAGATGTTCTCTTGACACCGGTTCTTAATAAGTCCCTTGACAGGCTGAATTCTGAT
>JBMFMO010000123.1:0-712 GCA_049970635.1 Minisyncoccia bacterium
CTACCCCTTCAATTAATCTTAAAGCAAAAGGTGATTCATTTTGAGATTTTTCAGGAACAAGCATCGAACCAATAAAATAATTACCCAGAACAGAAACAAGTAATTCCCTTATATCCTCTGGTTCTTAATATAACTCCTTTGAAAATCAGTCAATAACACATAACCATCATATACCTCTTGTAGAAGCTTTGATACTTTCATATTAAATCATTTTACATTATCAAAATTTTAATATATAATTTCAATATATAAATATTTCTTATATCATACCACATACAATGTAAATTTAAAAAAAGGTTTAAATTAATACATTATATTTTCAAGATCAATGATAGTGATTTACTATGATGTACAATAATCTAAATGATCTTGAAAACTGGTTATGGGAAGCAGCATGTGTAATAAGAGGTGAAATAGATGCACCTAAGTACAAAGATTTTATTTTGCCGTTAATTTTTCTTAAAAGACTTTCTGACGTTTTTGAAGATGAGCTTTTAGAAATTGATAATGACATAAATGTAGCTTTAGAAATTGTGGAAAGTGATCATACATTGGTAAGGTTTTATATCCCTGAAAAGGCAAGATGGTCGAACATCCAGAAACAGAATACAAATCTTGGCGAATATTTAACAGATGCAATGCGTGATTTAGCAAGAGAAAATCCAAAGTTGCAGGGTGTGGTAGATACAATAGATTTTAATCAATCTATATC
>JBMFMO010000124.1:0-711 GCA_049970635.1 Minisyncoccia bacterium
CCCCCATTTTTGCCCATTGTATATTACCTGAAGAATCTAATTTTATTATTAGGAGCTCAATCAAACTTTCTCCCCAGGGCTTTACAACTCCTCCTGCTATATATCCTCCATCTGAGGTTTGAGAAATAGAACGTAGATAGCTAGGATGAAATATACCACCTGGATCATAATATGCATATATCTTTGACCAAGCAATAGTTCCATCAGAATTTAATTTTAAAACTAATCCCCTCTCTAAACTTGCATAATAAGCATAACCTGCTGCTATATATCCTCCATCTGAGGTTTGAGATAGAGAATTTAGCTGATCCCAAAATACTCCTCCATATGTTTTTGCCCAACAGGCTCCTCCAGGGGTTAAATTACAACTTGCTATGTTGCTTGATGGGCCTTCTCCAATAGAATTTAATGCTGTTACATAATAATAGTTTATAAAATCTTTTATTGGATTATAATCATCATAAAATAGATTTGTTGTTGTTCCTATTAAAGAATAGTTTGTAGATGTTGAACGATAGATATTGTATTGTGTAATTGATGCTCCTCCTGTATCAATTGGTTGTTCCCATCCTAAGCTAACTTTTTGTAATGCGCAAGCCTTAACTTCTAAATTTAATGGTGCTGATGGTGCTGTTTGTAATATTGCTGATGCTATATTACTTGGCTTACTTTCTCCTGCTGAATTATATGCTGTTACATAATAGTAATAAG
>JBMFMO010000125.1:0-702 GCA_049970635.1 Minisyncoccia bacterium
CTGTAAGGTACTCTAAAAACTTCCGAGTAGACGACTGGCAAGACTTATACACACTGCTGTTTCAATCCCTGTAAGGTACTCTAAAAACTTGTTTCTATCGTTGTTGTCCGTTTTGTGTTTAATTTCATGTTTCAATCCCTGTAAGGTACTCTAAAAACTCTTCTTTTTTTGCATAAGCTACCTCTTAATTTTGTGTTTCAATCCCTGTAAGGTACTCTAAAAACTTCAGTGTTTAGGCCTTCTCCTGTTCGTTCTGATACGTTTCAATCCCTGTAAGGTACTCTAAAAACAATGGAAGATATTTAGACAACATTTTACTTTTACTATGGTTTCAATCCCTGTAAGGTACTCTAAAAACCGTCAAAAGTCAAATAATACTTTATTTTGTTATTTTTTAGTTTCAATCCCTGTAAGGTACTCTAAAAACTTTTGGAGTATTTATTTTGACAATAAAACAATTTACATGTTTCAATCCCTGTAAGGTACTCTAAAAACTAATGGACTTACTTATGAACTGAGTATTTATGACAGGTTTCAATCCCTGTAAGGTACTCTAAAAACTCAAAAACAAGGTAATATTTAATTTGAGGATTTTTTAGTTTCAATCCCTGTAAGGTACTCTAAAAACAGAAGAATATGTTAAAATGTATGGTTGGAAAGGAAGTTTCAATCCCTGTAAGGTACTCTAAAAACTTAAATATG
>JBMFMO010000126.1:0-662 GCA_049970635.1 Minisyncoccia bacterium
AAGCCCCCTTCCTTTGGGGGGTTTTTTTGGTTTCAATCACTGTAAGGTGCTCTAAAAACTTACCTCACATTAGACCAGATCAAAACGATGTTCCAGTTTCAATCCCTGTAAGGTACTCTAAAAACCTACACCCTGTACGATGTATCGTCGGACGGGATCTAGTTTCAATCCCTTTAAGGTACTCTAAAAACTTTGTTTTTAACTTCATCCGTTCAAGATTGTCAAAGGTTTCAATCCCTGTAAGGTACTCTAAAAACATAATCCAAACTCTTACATATGGGTTTTTGATGCCGAGTTTCAATCCCTGTAAGGTACTCTAAAAACTCCTACTTTCTTGCCTTTTGATGGTGTAATTGATGAGTTTCAATCCCTGTAAGGTACTCTAAAAACCACAAGATGGTATTTACCAGTTTAAGAACCCATTTGAGTTTCAATCCCTGTAAGGTACTCTAAAAACAAGAAAATTTAACAGAATGGATGAACCAATTTTTAAAGATGTTTCAATCCCTGTAAGGTACTCTAAAAACCAGGGACAAAGTAGCTCAACTCACAGAACAGGGAAAACAGTTTCAATCCCTGCAAGGTACTCTAAAAACTTGCAAAAGAGACCAAAAAGAAAGTAATCCTCCCCACATCAACCGTTTCAATCCCTGCAAGGTACT
>JBMFMO010000127.1:0-658 GCA_049970635.1 Minisyncoccia bacterium
TGTATTGTTTCAATCCCTGTAAGGTACTCTAAAAACTTTGAACTCCAAGCAAAGACATAAACATCACCTCCGTTTCAATCCCTGTAAGGTACTCTAAAAACAAGAACGGAAAGTGCAGAGTCTATGTGGACAGAAACGGATAGTTTCAATCCCTGTAAGGTACTCTAAAAACTACTGTCGGCATCTTTGGACTCTGGGGGATACAAATGTTTCAATCCCTGTAAGGTACTCTAAAAACCCTCTGAGGACATCGAAACTGTAGAAGACGCTCTGAATATGTTTCAATCCCTGTAAGGTACTCTAAAAACGTGCTTGCAAACCTTTATAAAAGCCAGTCATTTAGCAATGTTTCAATCCCTGTAAGGTACTCTAAAAACCGTATAATAAAAGTCAATTCCCAGTTTTCTATGTTGATGTTTCAATCCCTGTAAGGTACTCTAAAAACTTGTCTCTACTCTCTGTCCAACTTACCAAGTTATCAGATTGTTTCAATCCCTGTAAGGTACTCTAAAAACTGGATTTGTAAAGGTCAGAACTTGACCTGCAAAGTCAATGTTTCAATCCCTGTAAGGTACTCTAAAAACGAAAAACAAAGAATTGGTCCTTTCAAACGCATCGAGGGTTTCAATCCCTGTAAGGTACTCTAAAAACTGTCCGT
>JBMFMO010000128.1:0-654 GCA_049970635.1 Minisyncoccia bacterium
AGAGGAGGACTTCAGGTTCGGATGGGAGGAGATAGATATAAGTTAAAATAGAACCTTATTAGGATTGAAAGTTATCTTATATATGGATTTCATTAGTATTATAATAAGTTAAAATAGAACCTTATTAGGATTGAAAGAATGCAGAATGCCCAATCGCTCCTGTTCCTGTTATAGTTAAAATAGAACCTTATTAGGATTGAAAGTATATCTGGGCAGTGAACAGGTTAATCCACCTTCAGTCAAGTTAAAATAGAACCTTATTAGGATTGAAAGAAATTTACTGATTTAATTACAGTAGCATTATAAGATAGTTAAAATAGAACCTTATTAGGATTGAAAGCTGTGGGGCAAAATTAATATTGATATTATTATTTAAGTTAAAATAGAACCTTATTAGGATTGAAAGAAAATACTATCAGTGTCCATATAAAAAATATAACCTCCGTTAAAATAGAACCTTATTAGGATTGAAAGAGAATAAGGCAGATAACAAATTTTTACCTTTATCCTAGTTAAAATAGAACCTTATTAGGATTGAAAGTTTTTGGGCTGGTCTCCTATATATAGCAGATGAATATGTTAAAATAGAACCTTATTAGGATTGAAAGAGAGAGATGCAGAGGCTAATTTCAGTAATATTCAGGTTAAAATAGA
>JBMFMO010000129.1:0-644 GCA_049970635.1 Minisyncoccia bacterium
GTTCAAGATTCGGCTGCATAATTGTTGGGCCTCCTTCTGTTTCTTTTGGTTTTTTAACAGCTTCTACCATTTTTACACCATTGGAAAATATTTTTTCTTATTTAAATACATTTCTTTATCCTTGTTCTGAAACTTTCACTATTCTCTGGTCCATACTTTTAACAAAAAGGGCTATTGTGTGGCTTTTTAGGTGTTTGATCTTAAGATGCTAGAATTTCTTTTCTCTCGCAGAGCTACCTAGACTTTCAGCTTCTTTAATCGCCTTTTCTATTGTCTCTTTGCTCAAATATGGCTCAATCTCTTTATAGAAATTGGCAAAAGCTTCTGCTAATGTCTCTATTTTATAGAATACTTCTTCGCTGGGCAAGTCGCTTTCAGCAAGTCTTTTTACTTTGATTATTATTTCTTCAAGCACTGCAAGCAGAGCTTCGTTTGCATATTTTTCTGGGTTTTCGTATGCTTTCGTGAGGAGTTCCTCCAAGTTTGAGTCTGACCTCTGTGCATTTTTTAATGCTACTTTATCTTTGTTCAAAACCTTATCTGTTGGCATCTTTCTCACTCATACCTGTGACATCCACCCACCATAAATGGTGTGGGCTTCCTTTGCATTCATGCTCACCACTTCGTGCAAAGGATGTGTTTTA
>JBMFMO010000130.1:0-634 GCA_049970635.1 Minisyncoccia bacterium
AAAATTAAAAAGGAGAATTATATAAAGATTCATAAATCACGAAGATGAGGATTTAATGAACCATATCAAAGAAAACACAAATGATTTAATCTCAATTTGCATTTTGATAAAAAATAATTATAATTTTATGGAAAAATTATTGAACTTCATATTTACCTTATATCAGGATTCAAAAATAGAAATTGCTATAGTGGATAATAATAGCAAAGATAATAAATCTCAATTAATAGAATATTTTAAAAACAAAGGATGTATTCCTATAATATACATCAAAAGAAAAAGGTAATTTTAGTTACCTGTAAATAGAAATATCACTAAAAAAAATTCAAATGGAGATATCATAGTGATGATCGATTCAGATATAAAATTCGTCATATGAACATGGTCAAAAGAACTTTTTCATAGTAGATAAGAAAATTTATGGATATGGAGCATACGATAATAACAGTAAGTTCAATCTGCTCGGAGGAATAGGAGCAGATAAAGCGATAAAGATAAGGAAAATGCGTCAACGGGTCATTATAATTACAAAGGAAAAGAACCTCATAAATAAATTAAAGTATACAATAATCTTGGATATAAAGAATGTTCAAAGAAGAAGGAATACGGGAAAAGGTGGAATTAAAAGGAAGGC
>JBMFMO010000131.1:0-629 GCA_049970635.1 Minisyncoccia bacterium
AGATGAAGCAAAAATGCTTTTAAATAAAAATTTTGATGGAATAGATTTGTGTAAGAAAATAAGAGAAGTATTAAAAGATGTTGATTTTATTTCTATAACATTTGGCCAAAAAGGTTGCTCTTTAATAACAAAAGACAAGATTTTCTTAGCACCAATTTTAAAAAGAAAGATAGTTGATACAACTGGAGCTGGTGATAGTTTTTCAACAACACTTTTTTCATATCTATTATCAAAAAATTTAGATGAAGATTATATTAAAGAATCAATTAAAAAAGCAATAATAAATACAACTTATAATTTAAAAAGTATAGGAGCGCAAACAGGTCTTTTAAAAAAACAAAAACTTGAAAAATTATCAAAAAAAGTTTATCTTAAAATAAAAACCACGGATATACGCGGATAAATAAAAACCGCGGATAAACGCGGATAGTTTTAGGGCCGCGGATTTACGCGGATGGTTTATATAGCCGCGGATGAACGCGGATAAATTTTTAACCGCGGATAGGCGCGGATAAATAAAAAACCGCGGATATACGCTGATGGTTTTTTAACCGCGGATTTACGCGGATATCCGTTCGTGATTAATTCGTGCAATTTGTAGTTCCATTTATATGGTTTATAATTATATA
>JBMFMO010000132.1:0-627 GCA_049970635.1 Minisyncoccia bacterium
GTTTCATCTATATGAAAAGTACAGGAAGCTCTTTAAAAAATTGAGGATCTTGTGGAATGGTATAATAAGGTGAGATACCACGAGAGCCTTGATACAGATTATTATCTGCAGACACCTGAAGAAGCATTCTGGAGCAGGTTGCCAGAAGAAAGCAAACTGGGAAATTTCTATAGAATAATGGGGGTAGAATAAATGATTGAAAATAAAAATAATAGTAAGCTTTATATGGTCAAATCAAATGGAACTACTCAGTCCGATTATTCACCAAAAATATTTAAATATTGGAAACTCATAAGATAATTATAATGAACCCACAATTTATAAATTTAAAAAAAAATTATGACATTTAACTGACTTTCACTATTTTTCGGTCACACTCTTGTTTATCAATATTTTTACAGAGATTGTTTAATCACTGATTGTTCCAGTGATGTAAATACTAAGAACACCTGTATAACTATTGCTTGGCAATTTTTTTAATTTATTTCATTTCCTTCGAATTCAAATAATCTACCTCATTTACTTTTTTTAATAGTTTATCCACCAATTCATCAAGTTCTACATATTTTTTATTGATGTTCTCCTGATTGGGAGAACCTAATTTTTTAAGATAAGTAATTTCTTTTG
>JBMFMO010000133.1:0-618 GCA_049970635.1 Minisyncoccia bacterium
TCCGTGGTTTATTAACCATCCGCGTTAATCCGCGGTATCGAATTTCGCTCGCAAATCTCGCTTTGCTTTTTATCTGGTAAAAATCTGGGCAGTTTATAATTATAATAATGGAAAAATTTCGCATCAGTTCGCGTATTATTCAATCCCAATTCGGATAACAAAATAACCTACATTTGGTTCAAAATTAGGATTATAATATAATTAAATTATGATCACAAAGAATTTAGAAAAAATTTACCAAGAAATAAAAAGTTTAAAAAAAGAAACACAGGCTTTAAAGAAATTGATTTTTCTCACCTTAAAAGATTCTGAAGGTGAATATAAAAATTCTTTTGTGAAAAGAATTTTAACAAAGGCTCGCTCAAAACCTAAGTTTAAATTTACTAATAAAAAAGATTTCCTCAAACAAATATCTCAATAAATGGAAATAGTCTATTCTCAAGATTTTGTTAAGTCTGTCAAAAGTACTCCAAAATCTATACAAAGAAACTTGGCTAATTTATTAGAGATTCTCAAAAAAGATCCATTTCATCCTAGACTTCATACAAAACTATTAGTAGGAAAATTAAAAGGATTTTATTCTTTTCGTGTTTCTTATAAATGGCGAGTTATTTTTAC
>JBMFMO010000134.1:0-606 GCA_049970635.1 Minisyncoccia bacterium
ATTGAAACCAATACAGTGCTTTGAATTTCTCGACAAACCCTTTGAGAGTTTTTAGAGTACCTTACAGGGATTGAAACACACTTTGGAATTTAATGGAATCCATTTAAGCACATGTTTTTAGAGTACCTTACAGGGATTGAAACGGCTTTCTTGGTTCTCGAAGCAAAGCGACTTTATAAGTTTTTAGAGTACCTTACAGGGATTGAAACAGAACAACGAAGCGAAGCTCACAAGAACAACAGCATAAAGTTTTTAGAGTACCTTACAGGGATTGAAACATCTTCTATACATTTTAGCCCTCCTCAGAAAGATCAGTTTTTAGAGTACCTTACAGGGATTGAAACTCATAGCGCTTAAAATATAAACTCGTAGGCTTCCTAAGTTTTTAGAGTACCTTACAGGGATTGAAACTAATATAACTCAATCAGTCCGTTAAAACCATCTTTCAGTTTTTAGAGTACCTTACAGGGATTGAAACAGGTTTTGTATATGCGCCCTTTTCAAACGGATACTTACGTTTTTAGAGTACCTTACAGGGATTGAAACTAATACGAACCAGTGGGGAAGGCGATGTAATTATTGGTTTTTAGAGTACCTTACAGGGAT
>JBMFMO010000135.1:0-601 GCA_049970635.1 Minisyncoccia bacterium
CATTTAACTACAATAAACTTGGCAACACAAAAACTAGAAGAACCAACAAATGTTGTAAGGGTTGCAAGTATGGATTCTTTGGATTTGGAAAGAAGAGTTTTACATTCAGAGTTTAAGGATGGAGAAGGCATTCCAATTAAACCGTTTGCCGGCGTAGTTCAACTTACACTTCTACCAGAAAAAGAGAAAGTAAAAAAGTTGGTTAAGAGACCTGAGATTCCTCTTTCTCCATCTGGTGTAGGAAGAGAGTTTTATTTAAAGCCTGCTGATGTTGTTATAATGAATCCTCCTTTTTCTGATAGAGAAAAATTACCCAAAGATTATCTTAGAAAATTGAATGAAAAAGGAGAGCTGGGAGAAATATGCGGGCATCAAGTTAATCTCTGGGGATACTTCTTGGCTCTTGCTGACTTAATGTTGAAGCCAAGTGGTAAAGTAGCAGCAGTTGTTCCCATAAACATTGCAAGAGGGAAGGCAACAGAAAAGATTAGAAATTATCTTCTAGAGAACTATTACATAAAGTATATCGTAAAGACAACCAAAGACTTAGCATTTAGCGAGTCTGCTTCATTCAGAGACATCTTGTTGGTTGCTGAGAAAA
>JBMFMO010000136.1:0-596 GCA_049970635.1 Minisyncoccia bacterium
GCTCGTGATAATTTGCTTCAGATAAAGGCTCTTTAATTTCTAAATCTTCTTTTAAACCCATCTTTTACCTCCTCATATATATTATAGCAAAAATTGAAAAGTTTCAATCCCTGTAAGGTACTCTAAAAACTATATAAGAGGTTCAGAGGCTATAAAGTATATGCTGTTTCAATCCCTGTAAGGTACTCTAAAAACATTATGATAAGTTATTACACTATACAAATAAATAAAGTTTCAATCCCTGTAAGGTACTCTAAAAACAATAGTAAAGGCTCTATTAATGGCTCTAAAATACTCGGTTTCAATCCCTGTAAGGTACTCTAAAAACCTTCCTCAAGTATAGCTGATTTAGATGATGCTGTATCGTTTCAATCCCTGTAAGGTACTCTAAAAACCCTCACCCCGGGAGCGCCCTATTATTCGGGAGAAACCCGTTTCAATCCCTGTAAGGTACTCTAAAAACGTTCTTTTATCGCTTTTTGCATTTCTTCATAAGTGAGGTTTCAATCCCTGTAAGGTACTCTAAAAACTCAGCACCTCCGTCTTTACGAAGCCCTTTTCAAATAGTTTCAATCCCTGTAAGGTACTCTAAAAAC
>JBMFMO010000137.1:0-588 GCA_049970635.1 Minisyncoccia bacterium
GCTTACCCAATACGATGGTATTATAATGTTTTATTTCTGCGTAAAGAGGTTCCAGCACGCTTCTACTGATATCTACTCTAGAATCAAGCAATAGCATTAGCGTTTTCATATTAAGGTTGTTTATATAATCTATTGTATCCTGGTCGATAAGATTTTCAGAGCTCAGAAGCTCATTAACATGTTTGAATTTATCTGTATACTCCTCCACCAAGTTTATTATATTATCTACCATAAATCCCCTACTAATATTCCATCGTTTTACATATTTAAACCTTAACTCTTACGCATTTTTAGTGATTATGTAAGTAAGGTCTGCCAAATTTAAACATTATGATGCATGCCAAATTAATAGCTTTGTTAGTTAGGAACCTGACAAATTATAAATCTTTCCTTCTTCGTTAAATACAATCCCTACAGCAGGGGTAACTTTCTCTCTTCGACGGTAAACCCCTGCAGATAGTAGGGAAAAGATAATAACACGAATATGGTGACTATAAAGATAGACCCAGCGTTTCATTGCATGGTATCCACTCAACGGCAATGCCAACGACTACAGCGGCAACGGCAACAATGGTCAGATAAATGGTG
>JBMFMO010000138.1:0-588 GCA_049970635.1 Minisyncoccia bacterium
GTATGGCCATAGAACACCTTCAAAGAGGGAACAGAGAACCTTAGACAATAGTGCAAAAACTCTTTTCTTCGGATATAAACTTCATGCAATCGCAGATGCAGAAACCGAGATTCCTATTGCCGTAGAAGTCGCACCAGCAAACAGGCACGACAAAACCTTCTTCCATAGGCTTTATGCAATAACCAAAGAAATCTTCCATATACATATGAATCCAAATGCAAAGTTCCTTGCAGATTCGGGATACGATGCGACAGACATATACCAGGAACTGCATTACGACAACGTGAAACCGGTAATTGTAATAAATGGAAGGGGTTTTTACAAGTCATCTGTGCCAAAAAACCCAGAGTACGGAAAAAGATGGTCTATAGAGCGTGTATTTTCGAGACTAAAAGAAGTTTTCGGATTGTCGGAGAACAGATTTGCAGGAATAGAAAAAGTCACAGTCCATATCTATTCCTGTTTGATTGCGTATCTGATAAAATACCTGTAAAAAAGAATGTGGTGGTGAAATAATTGGGAAATATCAAAAAGGTGTTCAAATGAGATAGATATAAAAGTCAACTTCCTATTTCGGTTCGATTATAT
>JBMFMO010000139.1:0-577 GCA_049970635.1 Minisyncoccia bacterium
GCATTATAAATCTTATAATACTCTATTGGTAATCCACCTAAATCAGAAGGTTGATTCCAATTTAATCTTATATAACCTGTATAACAAATCCCATCTGATGTTGATGTTGCTGTAAGATTTAATGGAGGAGAAGAAGTGCCAACTGGTGTTGCAGTTGCGGTATTACTAAAATCTCCTGCTCCTGCTTTATTTATTCCTCTAACTTTATAATAATATTCTGTTCCATTTGTTAATCCTGTATCTGTATAATAATTTTTTGTTGGAGTTGCTATTAATGAATATGGGTTTCCTCCTACACTTCTATATAATTCATAATATAAAGCATCTTCAATTAAATCCCAATTCAAATACACTTCTTTGTTTCCTGGATTTGCCCATAAATTAGGTCCTGTTGAAGTTGAAATTATATTTATATTTATAGATTCATAAATTCCTGGTCTTAATGGATCATTAGAATAGATATTATATCTACATTCAAAGTTTTGTCTTGGCTGATTTGTTGCATCAACTTGTACTATAACAGGAATACTTGAGCCTGGCGCTATATTTATTAATGGTGGTGCTGATGTAGAAAAAG
>JBMFMO010000140.1:0-574 GCA_049970635.1 Minisyncoccia bacterium
GGTATAACAGCAATGTTATATTTTTCACTATTGATATTTTCCTTTGGTTTTATTGGTAATAGTGAAATAATTAACAATGCAATGAAGTAAGAAAATAAGAGGTTTGGCAGGAAAAGGAAGAGTTTAAGAAGGAAACCCGCCATATTTTACCTCCTACCTTGAAAGTCTGGAACGGATAAAATTAAATACAAATCTAACAACAACAATAGCAACAACAATGCCTAAAATTGCAAGAATAATAGGTCCTACTGTGCTAAAAACACTGTTTAATTGATTAACAAAATCAGTCGTTGTAATTCCAAGTAAAGACATAAAATCACCTCCCTTTGCAAAATTCATTGTATTTAAAAACTCTTGCCTTTTTAACATTGTGAAAATCATAACTAACTACCTCCTAATTTTGTTTAATGCTACTAACACCGTTGCAAATATTATACATCCTATGACAAACATTGTAAATTGAGGTTGTATCGTATTTTGTAGGATACTTTGAAAATCTATCATTGTATCCTCCTTATGAAGTCATAAACAACATCAATGAGCCTAATTATAATTACTACAAGCAATATGCCAC
>JBMFMO010000141.1:0-573 GCA_049970635.1 Minisyncoccia bacterium
GCGTTGCGCGGCGGGCGGGGGTACCGACGGGAGGAGTCCCTAGTGGCGCTCGGGCTCGTTAAAGAAATCACATGGGGCAGGCAGAAGTTATATCAAGCAGATGAAGAACACTGTAGATATATCGAAGAAGTTGAAAATAGACTGCTATAATACTTTAGTTTTTCTAAGGAAAACACCTCGACCCTCACCGGAACCTCCTAACGCCCCCCGCGTGTATTGGACTAGTCGCCACCATCAGCATACCTGCGTGTCGTGCTTCTTTAAAGCTTGTAAAAAATGAAGGCGGGCATTGCACTAGCTATAGGTATACGTACGATAGTACCTACTATATTAGATAGGCTATCTCTATTAAAAAATTGCGGATGTATGTGCATGTGAATGAAAAAGGAATGATTTGCCGTGTGCTTGGTGCTTGGCCGTATTCTAGAGATTGGGTGGTGTTTCATCCACGTCCCCTATCATTTACTGAATTCACAGGAGATCGTTTGGCCAAGTTGAGATTTTACATAATTTTGAGAAAATGCGAAATTTTATATTGGAATAAACCAAGAAAATTTAAGAAAAATATACAAT
>JBMFMO010000142.1:0-572 GCA_049970635.1 Minisyncoccia bacterium
CTGACTGCAAGGGCACCATTGAGTTTCAATCCCTGTAAGGTACTCTAAAAACCGCTTTGCAAATAAAGTCGACAAGATACCCGAGCGCCGTTTCAATCCCTGTAAGGTACTCTAAAAACTAGGATATAACATATTCCTTACCCATATCTTTTGCAGTGTTTCAATCCCTGTAAGGTACTCTAAAAACTATATGGCTAATATAATAAGTATATTGAGTATTTACTTGTTTCAATCCCTGTAAGGTACTCTAAAAACTTTTTCCAAATGTCGCCATAATTCTTAATGGTCTCCTGTTTCAATCCCTGTAAGGTACTCTAAAAACGTGTAGCCAGTTTTACCGCTACCGCTCCAATCCCTTGTTTCAATCCCTGTAAGGTACTCTAAAAACGGATATTTGGAGACAAAGAAACTGCAAGGAAGTATGTGTTTCAATCCCTGTAAGGTACTCTAAAAACGGATTTTTGGAGACAAAGAAACTGCAAGGAAGTATGTGTTTCAATCCCTGTAAGGTACTCTAAAAACAATAACATATAATGACCAAGGCACTACACAGGTTACTGTTTCAATCCCTG
>JBMFMO010000143.1:0-569 GCA_049970635.1 Minisyncoccia bacterium
CAAGCTATCCGAGCCCGGTTTCAATCCCTGTAAGGTACTCTAAAAACTTTAGAAAGGTTAAAAATTAAATGTCAATTAAAAACATGTTTCAATCCCTGTAAGGTACTCTAAAAACGGGTTTTTTCTTGCTACTGATATAGATTATCATAGTTAGTTTCAATCCCTGTAAGGTACTCTAAAAACTGCAAGTTTTATAAGAGACTTGAAAAACAAAAACCCGTTTCAATCCCTGTAAGGTACTCTAAAAACAACCGCTTTGTAATTGTTGAGAGATATCAGAAGAATGTTTCAATCCCTGTAAGGTACTCTAAAAACAATCTTCAATATCTTTCACATAATATACTTTCTTATGTTTCAATCCCTGTAAGGTACTCTAAAAACCCTTACTACGATATTAGTATTAGCGTTCCTTCAAATGTTGGTTTCAATCCCTGTAAGGTACTCTAAAAACCACCTCCGACGCTATGTTCGAGACTTGGGGAGACCCGTTTCAATCCCTGTAAGGTACTCTAAAAACTCGAAGAAGACGCTTCTGAAAGGCTCTGGGCGCTTCTGTTTCAATCCCTGTA
>JBMFMO010000144.1:0-562 GCA_049970635.1 Minisyncoccia bacterium
GCTCTGTTGAAATATTCTTTATTCCAAGAGTGTCAAGAATATCCGTGTCATTTAACCATTCTTCCATCCTGTTTATAGATGGCCTTTCCATTATCTGAGCATAAACAAGTCCCTTTATGGTGGTGGCTGCGGGTACCTTCTTCATCCTTAGCAATCCGCCTGAATTTAGTAATATAAGTTATGTATAATCGTATGATAGTGAAAATAAGGCTCTGATTAATATAGCAGTAAGAACATACCTGGGATTGGAAGGAGATCTTCTCCCTATTCCCCCTCCATCGTTTTATAGGGTGGAGGGAACTCTTTGACAAGCTTTCTTATTTTGCCTATGATAAATACATATTCTTTTCTACGGAATGCCCTGTAAAATCCCTCATTTTTTTGCTATGTTCTTCTCTTTTTGTTTATATCTCTTTTTCTTTTTCATTTCACATTCTCCTACACACAGAAACCCGGATGAAATTTTTATATTTGCATTTTGCATCACATTTTCACTATTTTTCTGTCACACTCATTAAATTCGAAATTATTAAATATGATTAGTAATTTAGGAGATTAATGG
>JBMFMO010000145.1:0-545 GCA_049970635.1 Minisyncoccia bacterium
TCCAAAAAGGGTAGAGAACATAATATCAAAATTAAAGGTTGACATATTACCTAAAATTTAAGGAGTTACGGTTAAAAAAAAGATTCAAGTATCTTTATCATTTTATTTTTTTCATTCTCCAAACGTTCTCTTATTTCTTGTTCCAAACCTTTTAATTTAGGTTTCCAAATAAAGTTATTTATTGCTTTTTTTAAACTTTCTAAATTATTCTTTTCTATGAAATCAATTTCTACACCTATTATACGGGAAATTTCTCTCAAATCTTCTGTATCATAAGAAATAATCTTTAAACAATAAAGGCTAGCGACATTCATAACTGCTGAATATCCTCCTGCTGCATTGTAAGGAAGAATAATAATATCAGAATTAAAAAACAGATCTGGGACATTTACTTCATCAGGATTTTCAATGAAATAAAATATATTCGAGTTTAATTTCTTAATAATAAAATTTAGTTTTTCTTTGTATTTAGGAAAATTTTGATTTATTGATCCGGCAATTGTAACGTGTAAATTTTTATTATCAATTGATAATTTTTGAAGCAT
>JBMFMO010000146.1:0-544 GCA_049970635.1 Minisyncoccia bacterium
GGAGTAGTTATTCTTGTAGTTCTTACTATTATAATTGGTATCGCTGTTGTGATACAAATATTTCATATGGTCCGTTCAGAACTTTCTAAATGAGGAGGTAGGCATGTTGGTGGGTTTCCTTCTTAAACTCTTCCTTTTCCTGCCAAACCTTTTATTTGGTTACTTTATTGCTTTGCTAATTATTTCACTATTACCAATTAAACAAAAAGAAAGTAACACTAATGAAAGGTATAATAATATTGCTGTTATACCTGCTCACAACGAGGAAAAAGTAATTCTAAATATTCTAATTGACTTGTTAGCACTTGACTTTGACAAAATATATGTATTGTTGGATAACTGCACTGATAATACAAAGAAGTTAATCCTTGATTTAGGCTATGACATTCAATTGTTTGAAGACAATTTGAGAAGTAAAAGTAAAATATTGTCAAAATATCTTCCTGTCATAGCAAAAGACAATCCAAATGCTTACATTTGGATTTTTGATGCAGACAATAGAATTATTCAAAAAGACTTCTTAAAAATTGCAAACAAATATGAT
>JBMFMO010000147.1:0-536 GCA_049970635.1 Minisyncoccia bacterium
CGTGCTTTACAAAATGGCATAGTGCAATATAAATCTCTTTTATATTTTCGGTTACTACATTGTCTTCCAGATCAATATTTTCAAATGTCTTACCATTAAAAAATGCAAGTTGCTCTTTTTCCAATTTTTCAATTGTTTTTTTAAAATTTTCAATATCAAAATTTGTTAAAATATATCTAAAATAAGCAAAATCCCATGTTGAAAGGAATAAAATTATTGCTTCATATTTATAACCATTTTTTAAAAGGTTTAATGCCCAATCGTGTATTTCATATCTAAGCATTTCATATCTAAAAATGTTGTTATTATTCATTGAATTTTCACCTTTGTTTTTCTAATACATATGTTTTATAAGTTTCCAATATTTAAATATTTCTTAGGGAATAATCCAACAAATGTCAGATTTATATATCATATTTTTTTTAATATTTTATGGATAGGGGGATTAAAAAAATTTTAAAGGATCCCACAAAAATGTTGTCTAAAGCGACTGAAATTGATGTATATTCAAAGAAGTTTTCTATAAAAAGAGATCC
>JBMFMO010000148.1:0-527 GCA_049970635.1 Minisyncoccia bacterium
TCTAAAAACGGGTTTTTTCTTGCTACTGATATAGATTATCATAGTTAGTTTCAATCCCTGTAAGGTACTCTAAAAACAATAATCCGATTTGCCTGCAAGAAGACCGCACCCGGGTGTTTCAATCCCTGTAAGGTACTCTAAAAACAAATGGAGCGCGAGTTTCTTGGTGTCTTTGGGGTTTCTGTTTCAATCCCTGTAAGGTACTCTAAAAACAACTCTTACATATGGGTTTTTGATGCTGATAATAGAAGTTTCAATCCCTGTAAGGTACTCTAAAAACATTATCAACCAAAACAAAAGAATATTGAAAATTACTGTTTCAATCCCTGTAAGGTACTCTAAAAACCTCTTCTTAAATACTTTTCTAACAAGCCTTTTTCCCTGTTTCAAACCCTGTAAGGTACTCTAAAAACTTAGGATCAAACACTCTAACGGCTCAAATTATGACAAGTTTCAATCCCTGTAAGGTACTCTAAAAACTCTCTAAACCTATCTTTTTTGCTTCGTTCCTAATTGGTTTCAATCCC
>JBMFMO010000149.1:0-526 GCA_049970635.1 Minisyncoccia bacterium
ATGAAATAGGCTCGATTAACTGGTATATTACTCAGGAATATATTGGTATAACTGCCTTGGATTTAATAAGCGGTAAAATCATAGATAACATATTCTACATTAGTTATGGTCTTGGTCCTGGAGAATTTAAAGAAAGTCTCCATTTAATGGGAGGGAAACCCGAGCCCTTGATGTTCAATATGGTAATAGTTCCAAATAATGATGTAGTAATAGATGAATGTTTAATTGGTGGTAATGCGTTTGTTGGATATATATCACATTATTATATATGGATGACATCAATACTGATAATATGGGTTTCAATAACCATATTTATTCTTCTTAAGAAACATTTTTGAAAAAATAATATACTGAATTCTCGGAATTTTAGGAAAAGTTAAATCTTAGTTATCATTTTCAAAGTCTCAAGTTTTGCGTTAATTTTATCTAATGGATTAAATGTAAATAAACCTAAACTTTCCAATATTTTTACTGTTGATTTGTAGGGATTTTCTATTGCTTTTACAATTGCTTCAACAGCATGTAA
>JBMFMO010000150.1:0-524 GCA_049970635.1 Minisyncoccia bacterium
TTCCTTTTTATGATATTTACGAAATTCATCCCAAAGATTATTTTCCTTCGCCTTCATTCTTTCTCACCTCACGGATGTCCGGGATGCTCCTTCTTCCAGCGCTCTATCTTCTCATTCAAAGCATCCTGAATAAACTGCTGAGGAGAATTCCATTTCTTTTCAATGTTCATTATTTTCATCATTTCCTCATATAGACCTTCAGGCAATCTCAAATTAATTTGGTATGTTTTTACATAAGGACTTTTTGGCATAATTAATGGTAAGTTGATAGAAACATATAAATACTACTTTTTCCATATCATATCATATGGAATCATATGAAATCAAGAAAAAGAAAACAAACATACACAAACCAATAACTGTTCGAGTATCAGATAAGTTATTTTCAGATATTAAAAGAGTAAAACAACAGAAAGGCTATAGTAGTATTCCAGAAGTAATTAGAGAGGCTATTAGAGAGTTCCTTGAAAAGCAGGAGGGGACTGAAAAATGAATGACCTGAAATTTATATTGTTAAATGATAA
>JBMFMO010000151.1:0-524 GCA_049970635.1 Minisyncoccia bacterium
CAAGATAGGATCAAGTAATTTAGCAAATTCAATCCTAAATTCTTCTTCATTATTTGATTGCTTAGCACCTTCTATAATATCAACTACTAATTTTTTTATATTAATATTTACTAAATTATTGACCATTTTTATCTCCTGGATATATCCTAAAAATTAATTAAAAAACAGTAATATTAATTTTTCTAACTATATGCTCATAAACATGCGTAAAGGTCAAGGATTTCTCATAACGAATGCTCATAAATAAAAAAGGTAGGAGGGGCATTAGTGCAACAGGATTGTTATGCAAAAATAAGTATATATGTCTTTCCTGTAAAATTTATAAAAATTATGAATTTTATAATTCTAAAATTGACAAAGTGTTTATTTTTAGCTAATTGCTCATTAATGTGATTATTTCCTTAATTTTCATTGCCACTTCCTTACCTTTCTCAGTCAGATAAATCAGATTTCTTGCAGGATACTTGGAACTATCGATCCTTGATTCAGCAAGGCCTAGTTCCTTAGCCTTTTCTATGCTTGAA
>JBMFMO010000152.1:0-524 GCA_049970635.1 Minisyncoccia bacterium
CTAAATTACCATGTTGCTGGAAAAAAGAAAACAATTAAACAAAACTATTCTATACCCTAAAATTTACAGAGTTAAGGTTAAATAATATGATGTAGAATTAGTTAAATTGATCCACTTTCAATCCTAATAAGGTTCTATTTTAACGTCTTTCCCCAGCTCGCCAATGGCACCTATACACTCTTTCAATCCTAATAAGGTTCTATTTTAACGAACTTAAGGACGCGAAGGAAGCAGTACAGTCAGAACTTTCAATCCTAATAAGGTTCTATTTTAACTTAATAATATCACGAATACGGCTCAGTTTTCATTTATCTTTCAATCCTAATAAGGTTCTATTTTAACCCAGTGCCTAGCGGAAGCCAGTATACTATTACAATCAACTTTCAATCCTAATAAGGTTCTATTTTAACCTAACATGACAAGAGAATCCCTGTATGACCTGATAACTTTCAATCCTAATAAGGTTCTATTTTAACTTTGCACCCTCATATCCGCTATCTCTGATTTAATGTTCTTTCAATCCT
>JBMFMO010000153.1:0-523 GCA_049970635.1 Minisyncoccia bacterium
GAATGTAAATTCTTTTTTGAAACTCCTTATTTATTTTCGTTCCTTCAAAGATTATTTTTTCTTTTTTAGGAGACTCTTTTCTCTCAAAAAAACAGATAGCAACGTTAACCCCTGTAAATTCAAAAATCTTTTTCTCAAAGATAAACGCTTTTTTAATATTGTAATACTGAAGGAAATCGTTTCTAATCTTATTTGATATTGAAAATCCAAAAAAGAAATTAGAAGGTATAATATAAACCATTTTCTGAATACCATTACGAAGATCATTTATTAAAGCCAATTGGTATAAATCTTGATATCCTTCGTTTAACCCTTGAAAATACCCTAAATAATTTTTTGTCTCCTGATGCTTTACAATATAACCTATGTAAAGGTAAGGTGGATTAGTAATATGATAAACTGGTAGATCGCTATCTAAAATAAAAGCAGGATAGTTTTTAATAGTATCTTGCTGTATAATATTTTTTTGGGCTATTTCTTTAGGGATTCCATACCTAGATGCATTTAAAATTGCTTTTTCTAC
>JBMFMO010000154.1:0-523 GCA_049970635.1 Minisyncoccia bacterium
GTGTCCATGCCCGTTATCTGCGTGTATATGCTCGTTGTAAATATGCTTGAATATATAAATAAAAGATATAATAATATTAAAAGCGCACGTTTTTTAATACAAAAAACAGTAAGTTATTTTTAGTAATATTTTTATATCATTAATTACTACTTTTAGGGTGATAAAAATATGATTGGAAGTCAAAGCAGTATTCATCAAGGATATATTCATGGAATTATCAAAAATAAGGGTGATAGAATTAACTAACGGAGATAGAATAATTACAGAAATTCAAAAGAAAGTTAGAGAAATTTTGGAAGGATTAAACGTAAAAATTGATGACATTGTTATTAAAAATCCGGGAGATTAGGATCTAAAAGTTCTACTGATATTTAAAAATGTTAAATTGGAATTAACTTATTTTTTACATTTATTATTCTATTTTTAGATAGAAAAGTCCTATTCATTAAACCTAATGGGAAAGGGGGATGATGTCAAGTGCATCCTTTTGTTATCTTTCCTATTTTTAATTAAGATCAGATTA
>JBMFMO010000155.1:0-522 GCA_049970635.1 Minisyncoccia bacterium
GTAAGGTACTCTAAAAACAATGCTTCTTTTAAAGTTTCTTCTAATGCTTTGTCAGTTTCAATCCCTGTAAGGTACTCTAAAAACCTTTTATTAAATTTTGTTAATATTTCGCCATTTTAAACTGTTTCAATCCCTGTAAGGTACTCTAAAAACGTTGATAATTTTTAATAACAGGTATTGAAATTGATAGTTTCAATCCCTGTAAGGTACTCTAAAAACCTTATATAATCATACTTAAAAAAGTCTTCAATATCTTGTTTCAATCCCTGTAAGGTACTCTAAAAACAGCAAAAAAGTATCAATTATATTATATTTAATTTTTGCAATTTTCAAGTTTTTTTATTCAAATGACTGATCTTAAAGAATTATTAAAGTTAAAAAATACAGAAATAAAAAGTTTAAGTTAAAGTATAATTTTCTAAATATTATTATGTCGATGGGGCATAGTTTTTGCGCTATTACAGGTCGACATAAAAATGTCTCTTCGTCTTATAGAATATTATCAAGATTATTCTTAACAAC
>JBMFMO010000156.1:0-520 GCA_049970635.1 Minisyncoccia bacterium
GGTGCAAAAACCTCAATTCCATATTTTTTCTGGAAGAAAAGATTTGTATCAAAAACGCCTATGTGACCTAAATGAAAGCGTCCACTTGGATTCATCCCAGAAACTATTGCACTACTTTCTCCTGAAAGTAGCTTGGCATAAAATGTATCAAAGTATCTATGAGATACCAACAATCCATTGTGAAAAAAACGAAATGCAGGTACATCTTTTAAGCTATCCAAACTTTTGGCTCCAAACATAAGAGGGTTTGGTACTTTTCTATTACCATTCATAGCCTCATATAGTATAGTAGGAACCTGACAAATTATAAATCTTTTCTTCGTCGTGGCTTTGGGACAAAATTGGTCACTTCTCCTTTATGACCAAGTAGACTTCTTTGCCTATGTACTCTTTTGGGCAATCTACTTTTGCGCCGTTTCCAAAAGGGCGATCACATGAATATGGCAGCCATAAATTGGTAGAGGTTCGCGCTGCTGCACGCGTGACTGTGTAGCGTTACGGTAATAGAAAGTTTGCAAAG
>JBMFMO010000157.1:0-518 GCA_049970635.1 Minisyncoccia bacterium
ATAATATAGTGATTAAAGCAACAAATAAACTTCCCCTTGGCTTTTTTTCCTTAGAATTAGGAGTGACTATTGAACCAGGAAGATATGGTTCATTCAATCAGCCTAACCCAGAACAAATTTACTATTTAATAAAACCAGACTTATTTTCGCTTATAATTGATGATAAAGAAATTCTTTACAGCAATAATGCATATTTTATTATTCCTTTGGGAAATATTAAAAAGATTATGAAATGGGCGATCCCTGCTAATTATCTTTCTTTACATGTAGATTTTAAAATAGATGTTGATACATTGAATTACATAGAATCTAAAAGAAGTGATGATATTAACTTGACTTTTAGATTTTATGGTGAAATTTTTCCAATTTTAAATTATTTAAGTAGCTCAGATATAATTAAAATTAGAGACCCTGATACTATAAAAAGAGATTTATCAGATAGAATTTTTATGGTAGACATTACTCACAAATTATCAGCCAAAGAATGGATCAAATTTTTAGAGGATTTAGGCCATTCA
>JBMFMO010000158.1:0-515 GCA_049970635.1 Minisyncoccia bacterium
CGATAAAGATATAAAAAAGGAATCCTTCAAATAATACTACGATCGTGGAAATGTACTGATAAGTTGCACCCTTGCTTATACTATCCGCATCCCCTAGTGAATCCATTTAGTATCCAGAAAGAAAAACATGATATTATATTTTCTTATCTGATTTTTTAAAAATTCTGTTCCCATTTAATTGATCGAAAAAGCACACCTTAAAATGCTTACAAAATAAAGTTCTCGCGCCTTGAAACGAATAATAGATTCCACTCAGATATAAAAACATATGAGTTAAGATAGAAATTACTAATCTTTTAAATGTAAAAAGACCTAAGGTAAAATTGATAATATGTTTCAGCTCAAAGAAAGGTAATGATACATACCAATTATTATAATATTATTTTCAATTTATGACCATAAAAAATGCTTTGGGCTGCTATTTTCAAAATTTTAAAAATTTGAGAAAAATTTATTAATGATTTCAATTTATTGACACTGAAAATAGTCATCCCTGATCATCATGACATTCACGT
>JBMFMO010000159.1:0-513 GCA_049970635.1 Minisyncoccia bacterium
GTATGTATGTCTTTTCAGGTTGGAACAACTTAAAGGATATTTTAATAGCACTTGACGAGATTGGTTTTATTACAGTTAATCACATTATTTGGAAATACCAATTTGGTGTGGTAACGAAAAGGAAATTTATAACTTCTCATTATCATTGCCTATATGTATGCAAAAATGATAAAAAAAGGAAGTTCTTCTCTTATGCAAGATACGGAAAAGAAGAAAAGGATAAAGAAGGAAGAAGTTTAAATTACAAGGACAGAGAAGATGTTTGGATAATAAACAGAGAATACTGGATTGGTGACCAAAAGACACCAACAAAATTACCTGCGGAATTGATTAAAAAGATGTTACAATATTCAAGTGAAGAAGGAGATGTTGTTTTAGATCCATTTTTAGGTTCAGGACAGGTTGCAGTTGTTAGTAAAATGATGAAAAGGCAGTATATTGGATTTGAAATTGTGAAAGCATATTATGAATTTGCGAAGAAAAGGTTGGATAACAATGTATATAGGATTAAAT
>JBMFMO010000160.1:0-510 GCA_049970635.1 Minisyncoccia bacterium
GATTCGCAGCTCTTAACCATAGATGGAGAAATATATTCAGCATGGGAAAAGGAGGTGTATATAAGAGGCATAGGCAAACTTAAGCTTGTAGTAACGGAGGGAATAAACGGCAAGAAATATTTTATGATAAACAGGCTTGACTGGGATTCAAAGAAGGTCATAGGAACATTTTTGAACAGGTGGGAGATTGAGGTAATGCACAGAGAGATGAAGGGAAACGGGTTAAAGCGCATATTCCTGAGGAATGGCAAGAAGGTGGAGATGGACCTCTGCCTATATGCCATAGGAAGAACGCTTCTCGAAATTTCCACAATCATCTCCCTGGCGGATCATAAAGAATTGGAAGGAGCAATAGAAATACACAAAAGATTGACTGGCATTGAATTCATAGAAAATGCATCTCAAAAGATAATTGAATTTGGAAAACATGCTGTTGAAGCAATAGTAAAAGGAATAGAAAATCCCTATAAATCAAAAGTAAAAATATTGGAAAGTTTAGGTTTATTTACA
>JBMFMO010000161.1:0-509 GCA_049970635.1 Minisyncoccia bacterium
AAGAAATAGAGATATTTAAATTTTACATTTTGAAATTAAAAATGTTTATATCCATCCTTGTTAATACCATGATTACCATCAAAAATGAAAAAAGGTGGTAATGATATGAATGCATTTGATAGGGAATTCTGGAACGGTGCCCTCAAGGCATCCATAATGATTGAGAATGACCTGAAGAAGTTACTGGAGGAGGCAGGACCTTCTGAGCAAGAGGGAATATCAATCGCACTGGCAAGGGTCAGGGAATTAAAGGAAGAAATTGAGGCGCTTCATGGAAAATCTGTCTTCAAGGCTCTGAAGGAGATAGATATTGAAGGGTAAAAATTATTCAAAGACTTGATACTTCCACGTTAATAGAATAACAAATTTGATTTAATTATCTATTTTAAACCTCTTACTTCCACAATGGAATACTTAAAATCAGAATTCTCTTGCCCTTTTTCAATATAATTTGTATCAATTTTTTTATAATTTTCCCAGTGTATCTTATATTCTCCGTTCAATTCAAT
>JBMFMO010000162.1:0-506 GCA_049970635.1 Minisyncoccia bacterium
TAATTCCAGATTTTCTTTGATTATTTAACCAATCAATTACCCATTGTTCTGGACTCATATAATCCCTATAGGGATTAAATTTATATAAATTTATTGGCTAAATTATCACGTTGCTGGAAAAAAGAAAACAATTAAACAAAACTATTCTATACCCTAAAATTTACAGAGTTAAGGCTATATATAAATTATGGGTCATAATTTCAGGTTGTACAACAAATTTCTGAACATGATATCCATAGAATCAACATTCATAAAACAAAGATATGGGAATCTGGCATCCATTCAAGGAATGGTAGGATTGAGTATGGAATAAAGATGCATAACGTTTTATTATTCTCATTGACAGTTCAAGTAGATGCGATATTTACACCTGCAAATGTAATTGATTCATAAATGTTTGATGAAATAATAGAAAACATTGATTTTTGGGTTATTATGATGCAGAAGATCGAGTAAATTAAAATGTAGAACTATAGATTTATTAATTGTTATTTTTTATAGATTAT
>JBMFMO010000163.1:0-506 GCA_049970635.1 Minisyncoccia bacterium
TAGACAGCGAAGAGGAAATGCAAGAGGAAATGCACTTGTAATTGTTGTAGTCTCTCTTCTTATAGCATATTTCATAACCCACGCAGCTTACAAGCACGGTCTTAGAAAAGCAGGAATAAGTTGCTAAGCTACCTGATATCTTTTTCACTTATCCTGCTTTATTGCAAATGCAACCATGTGCTTTGCAAACTTCTTTCTATGCCCGTACCTCTGCACAATAACGCGTGCAGCAGCATGAACCTCTACCAATTTATTCCTTATGGTCGCCATATTCATATTATCATCTTTTCCCTACTCTCGGCAGGGGCTTGCCATGAAAGAGAGAAAGTTACCCCTGCTGTAGGGATTGTATTTAACGACGAAGAAAAGATTTATAATTTGTCAGGTTCCTATAGTATTGCTAGCATTTTCTCACAAATTAATATTAGTCAGATATGGCCAAGCTTGGTCTTTTTGGCTTATTATTTTTGGAGCTATCGGCCATTCTATGTGAATCCTTGGGTCAT
>JBMFMO010000164.1:0-502 GCA_049970635.1 Minisyncoccia bacterium
TTTCTAATATTAAAAATTCCTGTTCGTTTTTTATTAATAATACATCATATTGATTGTTTTTAATAGGAAAATTATAGATTATATATACATCTTCGGGATCATTTTCAAATTTTTGTGCTAATATTTTTTTTACTACTTGAAATTGCTCAAATTCATTGCCTGTAAATTCATTACCACAATAAAATTTCAGTGCCATATTGAAAATTCATGAGTTTCGTATATAAAAACATTACTATAGTTTTGCGATTTTGTATAGTCCTATTTCCTTTACTATTATGTTTTTCGGTTAATTTTTCTACTCACCTTTTTTCATTTCTTTTGAGGTAAGATATTCAGACTAGAGTTTTGCGTTATTTTTATCTAATGGGCTGAATGTAAATAAACCTAAATTTTTCAATATTTTTACTGTTTTTTTACTCTTTTTACTTTTTTTAACACTTTTTTAACGCTTTTTTACATGTAAAATTTCTGTAAATAATATATTTACACCTTTTTTAATCTT